>PNJY01000020.1 GCA_013822125.1 Erythrobacter sp.
CGCGCCGTCGCTTTCGATCACGTCCGACAGGAAGGTCACGCCCGGAACGCGTTTTAGCGCATCGCCCGCCGTCAGCGGTTCGAAACGCTGGAAATATTCTTCATCATACACCAGAATCGGCTCGGCCTTATCGCTGCGATTGCGGAAGCCGATGTTCCCCTGAACGACTATTTCGCGACTGGTCTGAATCTCCCGGTCCCCCTGCTGCTGGTCGTCAGCTACATCTTCGGCGGTAGTCTTCATCGCTTCGGCAAACACGGGTGTGGAGAAACAAAAGGCAAGCGCGCTGACGGTGGAGGCAAGCATAGGTCGTGCAAGAGTCATCGTTCTGATTCCCTGAAAGTGGTGTTTTCTTGCACTCCGCCTAAATTGGGCGGGTGACAGCCAAATGACCCATTTGTTTCATTCGGATGAAGCCGCACCACTTCTGACTCGATCGAGTGATGCCTCTCGGATTGTTCGGAGGTTCCCATCTGCGAGGCGGGAATTCTGATCGCTTGCCAGGCGAGTTCCTACCACCAAAGCATCTGCCCAGGCGTCAAGGTCATGGAGCATTATTGACAGCAATGCATTTGAACAGCCTCTGTAGTCCAGTTGCCCGGGACAATGCATCTCACTGCCCCGGGCACCTTGCTTCAGAAGCTCGCCGTCACATCGATGTAATTGTACAGAGTGTTCCCGAAGCCGTTCGCATTCAGCGCGTTCTCGAGGAAACGGCCATGGAAGAGAGCTGCAGCCCCTGCATCAAGGCGCAGAGCCTTAGGTATGATCCAGTATCGCGCGCGCGCCTCGATCTGGTGTCCGCCGAATTTGCCGGACTGACCCGCGGCATCACGCACTCCGGTGTTGGCAAAGCTGTCCGTGGCGCTCTCGAGCCAGGCAGCCCGATAGAAGAGGAAGCCGTCCCAGCGCTTCGATGGCTTCACTTCGAGGCGCACGCCCGGCGAACTGATATTGTTGCGCCCCAGTGGACCGTAGATGCCGGTTGGACCGAAGTCGAAGCGCCTGGGTCCGAAGAGACTGTCAAAGCGACCGAATTTGCCTCCGCTATCGTCTCCTGTGGCGAGATCGTATTCGATCGCAACACGCGGCTTCCAGGATGCGGTAAGCAGGTACCCTATTTCCGCATGGAGGAACTGTGCTGAGACATCGAGGCTGGCAGCGCCCGCTGTTGCACTGGCGCTGATATCGCCGAACTGATAGGCATATTCGAATTCGTAATCGAATTTCCCGGCTGATGGATCACGATAGACCCGCACGCCCGGCGTGAAAATATGCCGATCATGTGTGGCGCGCACAGCGCGATCATCCTCGTCGAGCCCGAAAAAGTACAGATCAATATTGGTGGAACCGACGATTGAGGGTTTGCTGAAAAAGCCGCCCCAGAAGATCAATTCGTCGCCCTCACGATCCCATTTGATCTTGTTGTCGAGAATAGATGCCCTGTCGCCGGGCAGGCGCTGTTGGGGCATGGTGAAGAACAGTGTCAGCTGTTCCTTGTCCGCGCCGCGTAACTCGAATTTCACACCTGTAAAGGCGTTGGTGGTGTTGCGGAAATTGTTGCGCCCCACCAACCGGTGCGAGCCGAGGTTAATCGTGAAGCGGCCCAGGTCCAGCGTTGAATTGGTGCCTTGGCCCAAGGTGTCACCCAGATCGGCTCCGATATAGGCCTGTATGAATTCGAACGCGTTGACTTCACCTGTGCCAACCGAACTGCCCGCGTCAGAATCATAGGCGCGCGAATCGCTCAGTTCCGCTCCAATTCGGATCGGCCCGGTATCGTACTCAGCGGAAATTCTGGTCTGGATTGAGATGAGGTCGTCGTTTTCATCAAGGCCGGGCCGTAATTGGTTGGCGAGAGCCTCACGGCGCACCCTGACACTGCCGGATATTTCGAGTTCTTCAGGATCCCCGAGAGCTTCCTGCAATGTCCAGGGTTCACTTTTCTCACTGTCCTGCGCCAGAGCGGGCGCGCTCCAGAGTGCGAGAGCGAGTGCTCCCGTACCCAACAACAGGTGGTTTTTGAACATCTCTCAGGTCCCGATTGCCCGGGGTGATGCAGCTCACCACCCCGGGCATGGCTACTAGAATTTTGCGCCAATGGTAACACCCCAGGTCCGCGGATCACCGGGGAGGCCGGCGATCAGGCCGGTATTACCCGGACCGACGAAAAGCTGCTCGAAGTAGTTTTCGTCGAATGCATTCCTGACCCAACCGAAGATATTGAGACCGTTTTCCGTGCGGAAGCCAAGCCGGAAGTTGGACAGACTGTACCCGTCAACCCATGTGTAGGCCGAAGGCGAAGCGTTTGATGAGAAGTCCGAGCGATAGCTGCCGTCATAACCAAGATAGAACTCACCATCCTGGCCCAGGAAGCTGCCAGGAACATTGCCTTCGGCCCCGAACGAGAATGAGAATTTCGAAACACCGGGCAGGCGCTGGCCGGAGATGTCGCAGTTGGGCGGGCTGAATCCGCCAGGCGTGCCGGGCGCACTGGGAGGATTGGTACCTGCCGCAGTGCCGCCCGACAGTTCCGGCGGACACGGAGCATCGACGAAGCGAACATATTTTGCATCGGTGTAGGCACCGCTGGCATAGGCGTTGAAGCGCTCGCTCGGCCGGACCGAGAAATCGGCTTCAATGCCCTGCGAACGGACCTTTTCGGCATTGGCCAGGAAGCCGCGCAGCACGCCGAACTGGCCGTTGGTCACCGTGGCCTGGAAATCGCGGATATCCGTGCGGAACGCGGACAGGTTCAGCGTTGCCTTGCCATCCCAGAACTGGGTTTTGATCCCCGCTTCATAGTGGTTGATGCTTTCGGGCTTGATCTGGCCCGCGGCTTCGATGGGGTTGCCCGCCGTATCGGTTGGCAGCCCGTTCTGGTTGATGCCGATCGTCTTGAAGCTCTTGGCATAGGTGGCATAGGTCAGCACGTCAGGCGCCAGCTCGTAACTGAGCGTCAGATCGTAGGTGAAATTCCAGTCACTGTTAGTTGGCACGCTCTCCTGCGGCCGGAACACGGCAAGCTGCGCCACGCTACGCGCATCGGTTTCAGTGCCAAGCAATTCGGTCCCGTCACCCCTGAATACACGGCGCTGAAAGAAGCCATCCTTCTTGTCATAATTCAGACGGACGCCGGGCTGGATGGTGAAGGCGTCAGTCACCTTCCAACTTACTTGCCCGAACAGGGCCAGGCTGGTGCTCTTGAGGAACTGCAGGTTGCGAGCGGTCAGCCCGTCGAGCACGGTCGGATCGTTCGACAGTGGATTGCTTGGATTGATGGTCCAGCGGCTCGATGCCGGGCCATGAGCTTCCAGCCCCTGTGTGTCGATCCTCTGCTTGAAGGCAAAGGCACCTATCACGAAATCGATATCATCGCCAGACTGCGCATAACGGATTTCCTGGGTATACTGGTCTTGCTGGGAAGGGTTGTTGGATGCCGTGACAATAGGCAAGCCGGTAAAGTCACGATCATTTTTGGGTTTCCAGTCCCACGTCCGCCAGGCGCTAATGGAAGTCAGGGTGCCTGGCCCCAAGTCCCAGTTGACCCGGAGAGCAGCGCCACCAATTTTATTGCCTGCGTTCAGTTCCGCATCCAGATCAGACAGCCGGTCGAATGGATTGGTGCTGGGTGGCGCATAGTTCTGGGCCGCAGCAAGCGCTGCAAACTGTCGGCTCAAAGGCCGCTGCGTCGCGCCCGTGCGCACGAACACCGAACCGCAGCATTCTGCATCCTGCTTGTTGTAATCACCGACCAGCGAAATACTGAGGTCGGAATTCGGTTCCCACAGCAACTGGCCGCGCACGCCGATATTGTCCTGGCTCTGGATCCACTCGTTGGTCGTGACATTGAAAATCGTGCCGCGCCGGCTGGTGCTGGACAGCGCGACCCGCGCAGCGAGCTTGTCCAAAAGCGGACCGGAGATGACCGCCTTGGCCTGCTTGAAGTTGAAATTGCCGACGCTGACCTCGGCCTTGCCTTCAAAATCGAAGGTGGGCTGGTTGGTGGTGATGTTGATCGCGCCGGCGGTGGTGTTCTTGCCGTAGAGGGTGCCTTGCGGTCCGCGCAGCACTTCAATCTGCGCGACGTCGAGGAAGTCGAAAGTGGCCGAGGCGACACGCGAGTAATAGACATCGTCGATATAGATGCCGACTCCCTGCTCGAACCCGTCGCTGGTAAGGCCGAAAGGCACACCGATTCCGCGGATATTGACGGCGGTGTTACGCGGGTTCGAGGAATAGAACTGCAAGGTCGGGGTCAGTTGCTGAAGGCGACCAACATTGAAGCTGCCCGTGTTGTCGATCTGCTCGCCGCCGACCACCGAAATGGCGAGTGGAATCTCCTGCGCGCTTTCTTCGCGCCGCCTGGCTGTCACCAGAATCTCGCCAGAATCTGTGGCTCCTGTTCCTACCGAGACCTGATCCTCGGTCTCGACAGATTCTTCTGCGTAGGAGGGGGCGGAGTATATTGCAGCGATCGCTGCGCCGGTGAGTAGTATGGTACGCTTATTCATGATCTGGGTTCCTGTGTTGATGCAGGAAGCCTCCGGTGGTCCGGTCAGATTCTCGTTGCTGGTTTGGTGATTTGGCTTTGATTGTGGGTGGATCAGTTCGGCTTGAGCCGTTTCTTCTCCGTCACGTCGATCTGGACAACCCGCCCCTCATGCACTGTGAGCGACACGTTGCCGTATTTAAGGCCGGATAGCGCTTCGCGCACGCTGGCGATGCTCTCGTCCAGCATTCGCGCAGCCTCCGCCGAAAACTGCTGTTTGAAAACATCAGTCATGCCTGAACTCCGTCTGTAGTGAAGAGCCTTCCTCGCCTGATCCGCAAGGCTAGACGCTGGCCGGGCTCGGGAGCGGGATTTGCAGCATCGAGATCAACCTCGATCACCTGCGAGATACCACCCACGGTGCCTTCGACCCGCCAGTAGCCGCCCCTGCGGTAAGCCCCGGTCACGACAAGCGGCAGGCAGCCCGGTTGTTCGTTGGCGATTTCCACGTCATGCGGCCGGAAATCGAGCAAGGCAGGGCCGTCCGCAATCGATCCGGTATCGAGCGCGATCGGTCGGTCGTGGAACTTCACGGCTCCGCGAGACACCGTGACCGGCAGGCTGTTCGTGTCGCCGACAAAGCCGGAAACAAAGCGGCTGCCGGGCAGCATGTAGACTTCTCCGGGCGTACCGATCTGTTCGATGACGCCGTGGTCCATCACCACCACGCGGTCAGCCAGTTCGAGTGCTTCTTCCTGATCGTGCGTCACGAAGATCGAAGTCAGGCCCATTTGTTCGTGAAGCTGCCTGAGCCAGCGCCGAAGTTCCTTGCGGACCTTGGCGTCGAGCGCACCGAAAGGTTCGTCGAGCAAGAGCAGCTGCGGTTCTACCGCCAACGCACGCGCCAGCGCCACGCGCTGCCGCTGGCCGCCAGAGAGCTGGGCCGGATAACGACCCCCGAGTCCGCCAAGCTGAACCAGGTCAAGCAGCTCGTCCGCACGGGCGCGAATTGCGGCCTTTGAAGGACGCATTGCGCGCGCCCTTACCGAGAGCCCGAAACCGACGTTGTCGGCAACGCTCATGTGCTTGAACAGGGCATAGTGCTGGAACACAAACCCTACCTTGCGATCGGCAACCTTGAGATTGGTAACATCGTCTCCATTGAAGGCGACGTTGCCCGCATCGGGGAAGGCAAGCCCCGCAATGATGCGCAGCAAGGTCGTCTTGCCTGATCCCGATGGCCCGAGCAAAGCGAGGAACTCGCCATCGCGAACTTCAAGATCAATGTTCTTGAGAGCTTTGAACGAACCGAAGTTCTTCGAGATATTGTTCAGGGTAATCAATGTCCTGCACTCCTATGTGCATAGCCGAGCCGCCATTCGAGGATGGATTTGAGCACCAGTGTCACGAGCGCGAGCAGGGCCAACAGTGAAGCGACGGCGAATGCGGCGACAAAATTGTATTCGTTGTAGAGGATCTCGACATGCAGCGGCATGGTATTGGTCAGACCGCGCAGATGGCCCGAGACGACCGAGACGGCGCCGAATTCCCCCATGGCGCGCGCGTTGCAGAGCAAAACGCCGTAAAGCAGGCCCCAGCGGATATTGGGGAGAGTGACGCGCAGGAACGTCTGGAAGCCGCTGGCACCGAGCGACAGCGCCGCTTCCTCGTCATCCCGGCCCTGTTCCTGCATCAGCGGGATCAACTCGCGCGCGACAAAGGGAAAGGTCACGAAAACCGTTGCCAGCACGATCCCGGGGACCGCGAAGATGATCTGGAAGTCGTGTTCGCGCAGCCACGGACCGAACCAACCCTGCATGCCGAACAACAGCATGTAGACCAGCCCTGCAACCACCGGCGAAACCGAAAAGGGCAGATCGATGAAGGTGATCAAGATGCTTTTACCCGGAAAGTCGAATTTGGCGATCGCCCACGCTGCGGCAATCCCGAACACGATATTGAGAGGCACGGCGATTGCCGCCACAGTCAGCGTCAGCTTGATCGCAGACACTGCATCCGGATCCACCAATGCCGAGAAATAGGGGGCAATACCTTTTGACAGCGCCTCCACGAAAACCGTCACCAACGGTAAGGCCACAAATATGCCGAGAAAGGCGAGCGCCACGACAGTCAGCCCGATCGAAGCCGTAGTGTGGGTTGAGCGTATAGTCATGCGTCAACCCTCCTGCGGCTCCACGCCTGCGCCAAATTGATGAACAGCAGCATGGCGAACGAGATCAACAGCATCACCACGGCAATTGCAGTGGCTCCGGCGTAGCTGTATTGTTCGAGCTGGGTCACGATCAGCAACGGCGCGATTTCGGACTTGAAGGGCATGTTCCCCGCAATGAAGATAACCGAGCCATATTCCCCAACCCCCCGCGCCAGCGCCAGGGCAAAGCCAGTGAGCAACGCGGGCAATATTGAGGGCAGGATGATGCGGACGAAGACCTGCACGGGCGTGGCTCCCAGCGACAAGGCAGCCTCTTCCACTTCCGCGCTCAGATCGGCCAGAACCGGCTCAACCGAACGGACAATGAAGGGCAGGCCGATGAAGATCAGCGCGATCGTGATACCGATCGGGTTATAGGCAACCTTGATTCCCAATGGTTCGAGGAACTGCCCGACCCATCCGTTGCCGGCATAGATTGCGGTGAGGGCAATACCGGCTACCGCCGTCGGCAGCGCGAACGGCAGATCGATCAGGGCATCGAAGATGCGTTTGCCAGGGAACTCGTAGCGGACAAATACCCATGCGACGACCATGCCGAATACGGCATTGACGAGCGCGGCTGCGAGGGCAGTTCCGAAACTGACCTTGTAAGCCGCAATGGCGCGGGACGAAAAACCGACCTCGATAAACTCTGACACCCCTAACCCGGCGGCCCGGATGAAGACCGTGCTCAGCGGGATAAGTACGATGAGCGACAGCCAGGCGAGCGTGAGGCCCATCGTTAGCCCGAAGCCAGGGATAATGGACCTTGGGCGCCTGCTTCGTCGCCTTTCGGCGGCGAACGGCATCTGCAGTTGACTGCTCAATGCAACCTCCATGGGTTGTTATTTCTTGGCTTCGGCGAAGATCCTGTCGAACACGCCGCCGTCGTTGAAGAAACGTTTCTGGGCGGCTTGCCAACCGCCAAAGTCGCCATCAACGGTCACGAGATTCACCGCGGGAAAGGTCGAAGCGTATTTCTTCTTCGCGGCTTCACCAGTCGGTCGATAGAAATTCTTGCCGATGATGTCCTGCGCTTCAGCTGTGTAGAGATATTTGAGGTAGGCTTCGGAAACCGCTTCGGTATCGTGACGCTTCGCGTTGCCATCCAGTACCGTGACAGGCGGTTCGGCGAGGATCGATATCGAAGGAACGACAATTTCGAACTTGTCCTCGCCAAGCTCCTTGCGCGCGAGGAATGCCTCGTTTTCCCAGGCCAGCAGGACGTCGCCAATCCCGCGTTCGGCGAATGTCGTGGTCGCCCCACGTGCACCGCTGTCGAGAACTGGAACATTGGCATAGAGTTTGCCGACAAAATCTTCCGCGGCCGCTTCTGAGCCGAATTTTTTCCTAGCGTAGGCCCATGCGGCAAGGAAGTTCCAGCGCGCGCCGCCGCTCGTCTTGGGATTGGGCGTAATAACGGCAACGCCCGGTCTAACCAGATCGTCCCAGTCCTTGACACCCTTGGGATTGCCGTCGCGAACGAGGAATACGATCGTCGATGTATAGGGCGCGCTGTTTTTCGGCAGGCGCTTTTGCCAGCCCTCGCTCAGCGCGTTGGTCTTCGCGGCAATCTCATCGATGTCGTAAGCCAAGGCCAGGGTGACAACGTCGGCATCAAGGCCGTCAATGACTGCGCGGGCCTGCTTGCCTGCGCCGCCGTGACTCATGTTGATCCTCAGATCCTGACCCGTCTGCTGCTTCCAATGCGCGACGAACTTCGGATTGATCTCTTCATAAAGCTCGCGCGTCGGATCGTATGAGACGTTCAGGATTTCGGCAGCGGCCTCTTTTCCGTCCTCGGGAGTATCGGATCCTTGCGAGCAGGCAGAAATCGCCAAAGCCGATGCACTGATAATGGCGCCGACAGCCAGGTTTCGCCATCTTCCGGGCATGATCATAATGCAAACTCCCTGTGTAGAGACGGCAATTGACGCCGCCCGAATCAAGTCCAATTAAACCTATTGGCTAACTAGGGAATTGCAACAAACTTTTTAACGGGCGCTCAGCCGGCGCGGCGCACTTCCAATGGCAGCGGCGTGCCGAACGGTGTGTTCGCGAGAGCGTCGCCGATGGTTCGCGCGTCCAGCACCTGCCGACTGGCGTCGTAAGAGCGGCCGAACTCGCGTCTGATCTCGCAATTGGCTTCGCTGACGCAATCCTCGCAGCGTCTGTAAGATTGTCGCGAGAGGCATGGGAGCGGTGCAAGCGGACCTTCGAAAATCCTCAGAACTTCGCCAAAACTCACCGTATCAGCAGGGCGAAGCATCACATACCCGCCGCTCTTGCCGCGACGACTGTCGAGAATGCCGGCCTTCTTCAGATCGAGCAGGATTTGCTCGAGAAACTTGTGCGGAATTGTGTAGCGCCGCGAGATTTCAGAGCTGGTCATGGCCTCGCCTTCAGGGGCCGCCGCTATCGCCAGCAAAGCCCTGAAGGCATATTTGGCCTTGTTCGAGATCATGGGAGTTCCCTATTGAATAAGTAGGCATTTAGCCCCTGACAGTATTTCTTGCAAGCTTCAAGTGGCCAGCAGCCCCGTAAATATCAACGCAGCGAACACCAGACAGAACGCCGTCAGCGGTGCGCCCAACCGTGAGAAATCGAGAAAGCGATAGCCCCCGGCTCCCATCACCACGGCATTGTTGTGATGGCCAAAGGGGGTGAGGAAGTCGAGCGAAGCACCGATGGCGACAGCAATGAGCAGCGGTTCGACCGGAGTACCGGTGCGTGTTGCAAGGCCGGCCGCAATGGGACTGAGGACGATGGCGGTCGACACATTGTCGATAAATGGGGTGATGACGACAGCGAGCGCCAGCATTGCCAGCACGACAATTAGCGGCTCTCCGGTAGGGAGATAGCTCGCAATCGCGTTTGCTATGAGGCGCGCCGCGCCTGTCTCTTCGACGGCAACTCCCAATGGTATCATTGCAGCGAGCACCAGTACGATGCCCCAGTTGAGATCCTGCAACGCATCGCGCAGGTCCAGGCTTTTGGTAGCGATCAGACCAAGTACGACGGCGCCGAATGCAATCTGTGTCTCCACCAGGTCGAGGGCAGTCGCAACCACACCGGCTGCAAAGATCGACACGGGCAGTGCCGCGCGGTGAATCTGGCGAGAGAGTCGCCGCGGGGAGAGAACCAGCAGCCCGCATTCGCTGGCGAGGCGGCGAACCGCGTCTCTTTCTCCGCCAAGCACCATCACATCACCCATGGTAATAGGCAGGTCGGCAAATCGCCCTTCGACCCGTCCGCGTCGGCTGGCAATCGCCAGCACACGGACGCCCCGCACCCCGTCGTAGGCTTCGACATCTTCAATGCGTGACCCGAGCAGGAGACTTTCCGGCATGACGACCGCTTCGAAGAGGGACTCGTGGTCGTCCCCATGGGAGGTCAGGAACTCACCTGCTTCTTCAAGTTCTTCGATCCGGGCGATATTGCCCTCGATGAGAAGCGTATCGCCACTCGCCAACACGATGTCCCGTCGGCGGGCAAATACATGGCTGCCATGCCTGATCACGCCATGAACCCGGATTCCAAGCCTGTCTTCCAGTTCAGGCAAGCGCAGGCCCACATGGTCACTCGTGCTCGCAACCATCCGCTCGGCAAGAAAGTCGGTCGGTCCGGCATCCAGCATCGGCACAGAGCCGTCCGAGGTGCGGCCGAATATGCGTGGTCCCGCCAGGGCGACCCAGAGGACGCCTACGATTGCGAGTGGGCCGCCTACTAGCCCCAGTTCGAAGTATCCGAGGCTCCGGCCAGTCTCGTTCACTACCCATTCGTTGACAACGAGATTCGCCGGCGTTCCGGTCAGTGAACACATTCCGCCAAGCAAAGTGGCAAAGGACAACGGCATGAGAACCTTCGTTGTTGCGATCTTGAGCCTGGCACAGACTGAAATTGCCACGGGGAACAGCAGCGCAAGCGCACCGATGTTGTTCATGAAGATCGAAACGACAGCGCCGGTTGCACACAGGAACAGGACAATGGCTGTCTCGTCTCGGGTGCGGGAGGCTATGCGCCTCGCAAAATCGTCTATGATCCGTGTTCGCGAAAGCGCCGCGACCACGAGCAGAATTTCGATCACCGTGATAACAGCCGGACTCGCGAAACCGGAAAAGACCGACTGGACGGGTACGACACCGGCGGCAAACCCGGCCGCAAGGCCGCAAAGCGCGACAACTTCGATGCGGTACCGCTCTGACGCATAGGCGACGAGCATGACGATCAGGATCGCGAGGATCACGCCCTGGTCAAAACTCATCCGCTATCCTCCGGCGATGTCGAGTGTGAAGCCTTATCGCCGAAAGTCGGGAATTGCCAGATTACTGCGGATTCCTCTAATGCCTATTGCGCCACTAGGAAATAACCCTTCGGCACCCAGGAGTTGTAACCTATGGACAATCAGTTGGCACTGATCTGCCTGCTCACATTCAGCATCCACCTGATAGGTGCGCTTGCCTATGCTGCCCGGATAGCAGGCGTGCGAACCCGGCGCATCGCCATGTCCTTTGCGCTGTTCAACGTCCTCGTACTGGTTTCGCGGCTTTCCAACAGTTTCCTTGGCCCCTTTCTCGCCAAGCGTATCGAGACCGCGCTTGCGGAAGGGATAGGCGAGCACCTGCTCGCAGAATTCAGGGTTATCCTGCTTTCCGCGACTGCCGCGGCTATAGTCGGCGCGATCATGGTCCCGACTGTGCAGCGCTGGTTTTGCAGCGCAATCGGGCATTTCCATGAACACCGGTCCATTGCGCGACTGCTGCTGCACGCATTCTCCAGGGGCGGGCTTGGCTATATCCGCAGGACAAGCACTGTCCCTGCCCGGGAAAATGTGTCCGGGCTGCGGAAGATCAGCGGGTTGCCCATGAAGGTGATCGGCCTAAATGTGCTGGCGCAGGCTTTGCTCACGGTCGGAGTGATTGCATCCCTTTATGCTGGCTACCTCTATCCCGAGTACCGCGTTACCGCTTCCCAGCTTTCGGCAATCGTCAATGGTGTCGCGACGCTGCTCTTGTTTGTCCTGATCGATCCCCAACTCTCGGTCATGACCGACGATGTCGTTGCCGGTTCCGTTGATGAAGCCCGGTTTCGCCGGACCATCGTCTGGCTTTCACTGAGCCGCGTGGGCGGTACTCTTGTGGCTCAACTGCTGTTCCTCCCCGCAGCATGGCTGGTCGTCTATGCGGCCGGTGTCATCTGACCGGACCTGGCGCGCGCAAAGAACACTTCGCCGATCCTGCATCAATGTGCGCTTGCAACTTAAACCCTATCATATAAATAGGGTATTAGGGCTGACCGGCGGATCGGTCAGCATTCGATGACCAAAAGGACCGATGCCCGGGCGACAACGCCAAGCCTCGTCACTTTCATGCAGGAGGCACTTCATGAAACGCGAGATTCCCACAACTCTGCTGACCGGACAGCAACCCATCCTGCTGACCGTTCCGGGCCTTAACAATAGCGGACCATCCCATTGGCAGTCGCTCTGGGAGGGAAAGCGCGACGACTGCTTTCGTGTCGACCTTGGCATGTGGGAGCGCCCGCACCGCAACACCTGGCTCAACAAGCTTAACGCCGCGATCGGTGCTGCTTCCGACCCGGTAATTCTCATTGCTCATTCCCTCGGTTGTCATGCCGTCGCATGGTGGAGCCGGTTCGCCGGCCCCGAGGACAAATGCAAGGTTGCAGGTGCTCTTTTGGTCGCGCCGCCAAGTGTCGAGAATCTTTCATCTGGCAGTCGGCTCACTCCTTTTGCTCCATTGGCGAGAGAGCGCCTTTCATTTCCGTCCATTCTCGCGGCAAGCCGGAACGATGATTACGCCAGCTTCGGACAGGCACGTAAAATGGCCAGGCTTTGGGGCAGCCGCTTCGTTGATGCTGGCTGGGTCGGCCACATCAACGCTGACTCGGGTCTTGGGAACTGGCCTTATGGTGAGTTCCTTCTCGACCGCCTCATATGGTCGCTAACCGCGCCGCAGCCAGACCATGTTTCGAAAGAAGCGAGAAGGTCGGTTGTGCGCAGTTCCGACATCAGCCTAACCTTGTAACAAGCGCGGGCTGACCGGTCGCTGGAACAGGATGTGTTCGTGTTGAATCACATCCTGTTCCAATTTCATTTACGGTCGCGCGATTTATCGCGAATAACCGGTATCCACTTTTTCGCATCGCGCTCTACTGGCCGCACATTCCGACCGGCTTGCATGTCTCATCTGCCAAATGCTTAGGCGAGCGGAATCCGACGCTTGGTCGGGTTCGGCGCTTTCACCAAGCAACACGGTCGAGGCCCGAACAGGTGTCGGATCGCTGCTCATCGTTCAATACCTGCTGCCTTGTCGCCAACAATTCGGCGCCTCCTGATAATCAGTCCCTTGAGGCTCTCAGTCAGCACCAGGGTCGAACAACCCAGCTTGACGATTTCGATCTCGCCCCTGGCAATGAGGACGTACAAGGTGCTGCGGCTGATGCCGACAAAGCGGCAGGCATCGGGGACGCGCATGGCGATCGGCTCGATGGCGTGGCGCGGATTACCAGTATGCTGATCTTCAGGTGCTGGTGCGGCGGGCATGGGTTCGATCCTTTGCATCTGTCGGATGATGACGGACCGACCTGCGGGACTGGTTGGGGGAGCGCAGCCGGCCCGCGATCGCTGCCGATTATCGAAGAAATGGAGGGTCAAGCGCTACATGACATTTGTGCGCCAGAGCCGCCGCTTGTGCGATGCCAGGCCGGACCGCGCTGCCGAACCGTGATTTTGTACGGACAGACCCGCGCTTGCATCGCGGTGGATTCGCTCGCCGCAAAGCCAGGAAAGTCCAGGCTGGGCCATTTCGCCAACAGCCGTCTCCCCTTCGATTGATTTGCAACGATTGTTCTCTCTGAGAGCCAGTCGGGCCATTTCAGAGCCGTCGCTTATAATCCTGTAATTCCAATCACCCACACCCACACCGACGGCGGTGCTTTTATCTGGCCATGATTAAGTTCCCTATATGTTCTCCACCGCAGCCCTTCCTCTGCCTCCAAATCCAGCCCGTCCAATGGTCTGCGATGACGCGCCGCGAGGGCTGCGGCGATAGGTGACGCGCATGCGAGAAGCACGCTGCGACAATGCAATAAAGCTGCAACCGATCTACCGCCGAGCCGCAGCCACGGCGCGCGTACCGATGCAAGCAAACTCTCGGTAACGAGCCGGCGGGGATGCAGTCAGCTTGCGCCCAGCGCGTCGCTTTCGAGCACTTCGATCCGCTCCGAGCAGAGCCGTATTTCGCGCGACGACAGTGCCATCCATAGCGCCAAGGAGCCGCGCGCCGATGTTGGAACGATGGATGACGCCGTGCGCACTTCATTGTCAAATCCAAGCATCACGCCCGCGCATGCCGCTTGATCGGCACTACCTCGCCGCCACCTTGCAGCTGGTCGAGATAGTCGCTCCACCACTGCATCATTTCGACGCGCTCGTCCCAGTGCGCCGCGGTGATAGGCAGCGCGAACCTTGTCCGCGTCGCCGTGGGCCAGCGCCCGCTCGATCGCATCGGGATGCCATTTGCCGCACTCGTTGAGCAGCGTCGAGGCCATCGCCCGAAACCCGTGCGCGGTCATCTCGTCGGTCGAGTAGCCAAGACGGCGCAGTCCGGCATTGATGGTGTTGTCGCTCATCGGGCGCTTGCGGGTGCGGATCGAGGGGAACACATAGCCCTTGGGACCGGTCAGGGCCGAGGTCTCTTCAAGAATGGTGATCGCCTGCCGAGACAGCGGAACGCGGTGATCCTTGCGCATCTTGGTCTTGTCCGCCGGAATGGTCCACAGCACGCCTTCTAGATCGAACTCATGCCATTCGGCATGGCGCAGTTCGCCGGGACGAACGAACACATGCGGCGCCAGCTGCATTGCCAGCCGCGTGATCGGCTGGCCCTCGTAGCCTTCGATCGCGCGCAGGAGCTCGCCCACCCGTTCGGAATCGATAATCGCGCCATAGTGGGTGACCGTCGGCACGATCAGCGCGCCGCGCAGGTCGCGCGTCGGATCGGAGCGGACCCGCGCGGTGGCAACCGCATAGCGGAACACCGCACCTGCCAACTGCATCGTGCGGCGCGCACTCTCATGCTTGCCCTGCCGCTCGATCCGGCGAACCGCTTCAAGCACGTCGATCGGCTCGATATCGGTGATCGGCAACTTCCCGATCGATCCCGACAGAAGCGAGATCAGATACTCGCACCGCCGCGACGTCGCCGGAGCCCACGCCCGCGCGCCGTCGCGTTTGCGCTTGTCGCAGTATTCGCTGGCAATCGCTGAGAAGGTGTTGTTCGCCTCAAGCAGCGCGCGCAGCTTTGCGCGCTGCTTCTCGCGTCCCGGATCAAGGCCATGGGCCAGCTGCTCGCGCGCCTCGCGCATCCGGTTGCGCGCTTCTGCAAGCCCGATCTCGGGATAGATCCCCAGCGCCACCTTCTTCTCGCGGCCATGGATGCGGTATTTGAGGCGCCACAGCTTCCCTCCCGATGGTTGGACCAGCAGGAACAGGCCATGGGAATCGCCCATCTTGTAGGGCTTGGCGCGCGGCCTGGCGTTACGGATGGCGACGTCCGTGAGCGGCATGAAAGAGCCTCCTTTGTCTGTCCTGGCCCCATCACCGGGGGCCATGCTCACAAATCCGGGGTCACTTTGGCCTCAGATGGCCCCCGCACACGCTGGATGCAGGTGGAAATCTGAAGATTGGTCCGGACGGAAGAGGGCCAAAAACCCTCGGTTTTCCAAGGGCTTTATAGACAAATCGGGATGTTTGGGGAAGGGGCCAGTGGAGCGGGTGAAGGGAATCGAACCCTCGTCGTCAGCTTGGGAAGCTGCTGCTCTACCATTGAGCTACACCCGCGCACCTGCAGCTGGCCGGTGCCTGCACCGTCCGGAGCGAGCCTTTGCCGCAAACCCCGCTGCCGGTCAATCGGCCAATCGCGCGCCACGAATCTGATGCGTGCCACGGCGCGTATTGCGGGTTTGACGCTCTGCCCCTACCAAGGGCCAAGGGGAACCGGGAGAGTATCCGCGATGGATCGCGACACGCGTAGAAACACGGCCTGGGATGTGGCCGAAAAGGCAGGCGTCAGCCAGTCCACCGTGTCGCGCGTGTTCACCGGATCGACGAGGATCAGCCAGACCACGCGCGAGCGCGTGATCGCCGCCGCGCGTGAACTCGACTACCTGCCCGACAAGCGTGCTTCGCGCCTCAGAAGCGGGCAGACCGGGATCATCGCGGTGGTGGTGATCATCCGCGCCGAAGACAGTGCGCGCGAGGTCAATCCCTTTGCCTACGCCCTGTTGGGCAGCGTCTGCCGCGCGGCGTCCGAAAGCGGGTACGAAACGATGGTATCGTTCCAGGCCAGCCCCGACCAGTTCTATGGCCGCTATGTCGAGCAGCGCGATGCCGATGCGCTGGTGGTGATCGGCACCACACAGAATGCCGCCGCCTGGGAGTATTACCGGCCGCTGCTCGAGCCCGGACGCAACGCGGTCTGCTGGGGCCTGCCGCTCGACAACGTGCCCTCGGTCCGGTCCGACAACTATGCCGGGGGCAGGCTCGCGGCGGAGCACCTGTGGGAGCAGGGCTATCGCAAGCCCGCATTTCTCGGCCCTCTTGCCTCGGCGCAGCGCCAATTTCACGAACGCTACCAGGGATTTGTCGAGGCATTGGGCGAACTGGGCGGAACCACGCTGACTGTTCCTGAGCTCGACGCGAAAAGCCGCGTGGAACAGGGGCGCGAGGCGATCAGGCTGCTGCTGGCGAAAGGCGAGGCCTTCGATTCGGTTTTTGCAGCATGCGACTTCATCGCGCTTGGCGCGCTCGAAGCGCTGGCGCAGGCGGGCAAGCAGGTTCCGCGGGAGGTTGGCATCGTCGGCTATGACGGGATCGACGCCACCGCGCATGCGCACCCCCCGTTGACCACGATCAAGCCGGATCTGGAAAAGGCCGGGCGGCTAATGGTGGCGCAAGTCCTGGGTAATGATGACGCTGAGCAGGCTGCGCTGGCTCCAGTCGAATTGATCGCACGGACGAGTACCCGGCGCGGCTGAGCGCTACGCTCTCTCCCCCCTTGCCAGCATCCGGTTTGAGAGGCATGGCTTCAAGCGAGGAGTGATATTTCATGCGGCAGATCGATCATTTCATTGCCAACAATCTTGGGCGTGGCTCGGGCGGAACCGCGGTTCGCAAGCACCAGGTGTGGAACCCCTCGACCGGTGAAGTGCAGGCCGAAGTGGCTCTGGGCGATGCGGCCTTGCTCCAGCGCGCGGTCGATGCGGCCCAGGCGGTGCAACCGGGTTGGGCCGCCACCAATCCGCAGCGCCGCGCGCGCGTGATGTTCGCGTTCAAGCAGCTGATCGAGGCCAACATGCAGAGCCTCGCCGAACTGCTTTCGAGCGAGCACGGCAAGGTGATCGACGATGCCAAGGGCGATATCCAGCGCGGGCTTGAGGTGATCGAATATGCCTGCGGCATTCCGCAGGTGCTCAAGGGCGAATATACGCTGGGCGCAGGGCCGGGAATCGATGTTTATTCGCAGCGCGTGCCTCTGGGTATCGGTGCGGGCATCACCCCGTTCAACTTCCCCGCGATGATCCCGATGTGGATGTTCGGCATGGCGATCGCGGCGGGCAATGCCTTCATCCTCAAGCCCAGCGAGCGCGACCCCAGCGTGCCGGTGCGGCTCGCCGAACTGTTCCTCGAGGCGGGCGCGCCCGAGGGGCTGCTGCAGGTGGTGCACGGCGACAAGGAAATGGTCGACGCGATCCTCGACCATCCGGACATCGCCGCGGTCAGCTTCGTCGGATCGAGTGATATCGCGCATTACGTTTACAAGCGCGGGGTTGAAAACGGCAAGCGTGTGCAGGCGATGGGCGGGGCGAAGAACCACGGTATCGTCATGCCGGACGCCGATCTCGATCAGGTGGTGAACGATCTTGCAGGCGCAGCCTTTGGCAGTGCGGGCGAACGCTGCATGGCGCTGCCGGTGGTGGTGCCGGTGGGCGAGGATACCGCCGATCGCCTGCGCGAGAAGCTGATCCCGGCGATCAACGCGCTGCGGGTGGGCGTCTCGAGCGATCCGGACGCGCATTACGGCCCGGTCGTGACCCCCGAGCACAAGGCCCGCGTCGAACAATGGATCACCACTGCCGAGCAAGAGGGCGGCGAAATCGTGATCGACGGTCGCGGTTTCAGCTTGCAGGGCCACGAAAAGGGCTTCTTCATCGGGCCCACGCTGATCGACCACGTAACCCCGCAGATGAAAAGCTATCAAGAAGAGATTTTCGGCCCCGTGCTCCAGATCGTGCGCGCGAAGGACTTCGAGGAGGCCGTGCGCCTGCCGAGCGATCACCAGTATGGCAATGGAGTCGCGATCTTCACTCGCAACGGCCATGCCGCGCGCGAGTTCGCATCCCGCGTCAATGTCGGCATGGTCGGCATCAACGTGCCGATTCCCGTGCCGGTCGCCTACCACAGCTTCGGCGGGTGGAAGCGTTCGGGCTTCGGTGACACCGACCAGTACGGCACCGAAGGGCTGAAGTTCTGGACCAGACTGAAAAAGGTCACCCAGCGCTGGCCCGACGGCGGCGGGGACGGGTCGAACGCCTTCATCATCCCGACGATGGGGTGAATGCCATGCGTAGGACATTGCTGCTAACTCCGCTGCTAGCCCTTGCGGCCTGCATTTCGCCCGGCGAAGCACCGTCCGCCAGCGAGCCCGCGCCGAAACCGGAGTCTTCAGGCCAGTGCACCGCAGATAACACCGGCGAGTTCATCGGGCGGACCGCCACCGCCGAGCTCGGCGCGACCATTCAGGAGCGCACCGGGGCGCAAATCTTCCAGTGGGTCGCGCCACGTACGGCGGTGACGATGGATTATCGCCCGGATCGTGTGCGGGTGAGTTACGATGACGATATGCGAATAGTCCGGATCGCCTGCGGATGAGTACCCGCCAACGCGCGTCGTCCGGTTCGCCCTATGAGGACCAGTTCGGCTTTTCCCGTGCGGTGCGCGTGGGGGGCCGGATAGTTGTCGCGGGCACTGGCCCGATCGAGGATGATGGCTCGACCACGCCCGGCGGCGCGGCCGAGCAGGCCGCGCGCTGCTGCGAGCTGATCGTGCGGGCGATCGGGCAATTGGGCGGCAGTGCGCGCGATGTGGTGCGCACCCGCATGTTCCTCACCGACATCAACCAGCAGGACGCCGTTGGCGCGGTCCATGCGCAATTCTTTGGCGAGGCGCGACCTGCCGCCACCATGGTCGGTGTCGCCGCCTTGTGTCGCAGCGAATGGCTGGTGGAAATCGAGGCCGAAGCGCTTATGGAAAGCACATGACAGACCAATTCCAGCTGACCGAAGACCAGCTTGCCATTCAGGAAATGGCGCGACGCTTCACCGCCGACAATATCACCCCGTTTGCCGCCGAATGGGACGAGAAGCACCATTTCCCGCGTGACGTCATCCAGATGACCGGCGAGCTGGGATTTGGCGCAATCTACGTGTCCGAGGAATCGGGTGGGATCGCGCTTGGCAGGCTCGAAGCGGCGCTGATCATGGAAGCGATGGCCTATGGCTGCCCCGCCACCAGCGCCTATGTCTCGATCCACAACATGGCGAGCTGGATGATCGACCGTTTCGGCAGTGCCGAGCTCAAGGCGCGCTTCCTGCCCCGGCTGGTGACGATGGAGCATATCGCCTCCTATGCGCTGACCGAACCGGGCAGCGGTTCGGACGCCGCCGCGCTCAAGACCACGGCGGTCCTCGACGGCGACTACTACGTGCTCAACGGCACCAAGCAGTTCATTTCGGGCAGCGGCTTCAACGACATTTATGTCGTGATGGTACGCACCGGTGAGGAAAAGGCTAAGGGCATCACCTGCCTGGTGGTCGAGAAGGACACACCAGGCCTCAGCTTCGGTGTGCCCGAGAAGAAGCTGGGCTGGAACGCTTCACCGACCGCGCAGCTGATCTTCGAGGATTGCCGGGTGCCGGTGGCCAATCGTGTGGGCGCGGAAGGCGATGGCTTCCGCTTCGCCATGGCCGGGCTCGACGGCGGGCGGATCAACATCGGCGCCTGCTCGCTCGGCGGAGCGCAGCGCTGCCTCGACGAGGCGCTCGTCTACACCAAGGAGCGCCAGCAGTTCGGCGTCCCGGTCGCCGACTTCCAGAACACCCAGTTCATGCTGGCCGATATGGCCACCGAGCTGGAGGCGGCACGCGCGCTGCTCTACCTCGCGGCGGTCAAGGTTACGGCCGGGGCACCCGACAAGACGCGCTTTTCCGCCATGGCCAAGCGGCTGGCGACCGACAGCGGCTCAAATATAGTCAACAATGCGCTGCAACTGTTCGGCGGCTATGGCTATCTGAAGGACTATCCGATCGAACGATTCTGGCGCGACCTGCGCGTGCACTCGATCCTCGAAGGCACCAATCAGGTGATGCGGATGATCGTCGGACGGGACCTGCTGCGGCAGGGCAGCTAAGCATGAGAATTCGTGTTCCATCTCTTGCATATGCAAGCGCGTGCTTGGTTGGAACGGCTGTCATCGGATTATTGGTCTTTGCTGACCTATCAATCAGAGATGACGCACCTGCTCTGGCTCCCATTGAAGTATGGCTAACCGACCTAGCTGTTATTGCTCTAGCGGCATTCATTGTCTCATTGCCGCTGGGACTGCCGACCATCATAATCTCTGAGAAAAAACACTTCGGAAGTATCTGGGTCTTCTTGTGCCTCGCATTCGTTCACAGCCTGATTTTTTCGTTTTGGTCATATTTCGCCAGCACACGAATGGATTGGGGCTTATCGCTTTTTATCACTTTGCCATTTCTCGCTGGATGGCTGACATACTGGGCCATTGCCTGGCGTCTATATCCGCCCGAGGACATCGCTGAGGAACGGCAATTCTCATGACCGACGAAGTCATCATCCGCAGCGAAGGTTTCGCCGGCTTCCTTTCGCTCAACCGGCCCAAGGCGCTGCATGCCCTGACGCTCGGGATGTGCCACGCGATGAGCGCTGCGCTGCGCAAGTGGGCCGGTGACGACAGCGTCAAGGCGGTGATTATCGACCATGCCGAAGGGCGCGGCTTCTGCGCGGGCGGCGATATCGCTTTTCTGCGCAATTCGGCGCTGAACGATGGCGGCATTTCGGGCCGCAGGTTTTTCCATGACGAATACCAGCTCAACCATCAGCTGTTCGCCTATGCCAAGCCGGTGGTCGCCTTCATGGACGGGATCACCATGGGCGGCGGGGTTGGCATCAGCCAGCCCGCGAAATATCGCGTCGCGACCGAGAACACGCGGTTGGCCATGCCCGAAACGGGGATCGGCCTGTTCCCCGATGTCGGCGGCGGCTGGTATCTTTCGCGCCTGCCGGGGCGGATCGGTCAGTTCCTCGCGCTCACCGGCGCGCGGCTCGACGGGGCGGAATGCCTGTGGGCGGGGCTCGCGACGCATTATCTGCTGTCGGACCGGCTGGAGGAGGCAAAGGCGCGCATCGCGCAGGGTCACGAACCGGGCGGTGTGCTTACCGCGCTCTCCGAAAGCCCGCCACCTGCCCGGCTGGAAGGCAACGCTGGAGAAATCGCACGGCATTTCGTCTCTGACAGGTATGAGGATGTGCTTGCCAGTCTCGAGGCTGAAAACAGTGAATGGGCGGCCAAGGAGCTGGCGGCGCTCTCCACCAAGAGCCCGCAGACCTGCAAGGTGGCGCTGCGCCAGCTGGCCGAAAGCGCGCAACTCGCCGATTTCGCCGACAACATGCGGATGGAATACCGCATCGCATCGCGCGTGCTGCTGCGCCCCGATTTTGCCGAAGGCGTGCGCGCGGTGATCGTCGACAAGACCAATGACCCGCAGTGGAATCCGGCCACGCCCGAAGAAGTGACCGGCGACTTGCTCGACGCGATTTTCGCGCCGCTGCCCGCCGATGAGGAATGGAAACCGCTATGAGTTTTGAAACCATCACTGTCGAATTGGACGCACGCGGCAACAGGGGCGTGACGCTGATCACATTGAACCGTCCGCAGGCATTGAACGCGCTCAATTCGCAGGTGCTGGCCGAGCTGATCACGGCCTTCGCCGCCTATCAGGCCGATGGCAGCCAGCTGTGCGCGGTGCTGACCGGCAGCGGCGACAAGGCCTTTGCCGCTGGTGCGGACATCAAGGAAATGGCCGACAAGCCTGCCGCCGATTTCTACCTCGACGATTTCTTCGCGCCCTGGACCAGCGAGATCGTGAAGAAGACCCGCAAGCCGTGGATCGCCGCGGTGAACGGCTTTGCGCTGGGCGGCGGGTGCGAACTCGCCATGATGGCCGACTTCATCATCGCATCGGACAAGGCGAAATTCGGCCAGCCCGAGATCAAGCTCGGCGTCGCGCCGGGCATGGGCGGATCGCAGCGGCTGACCCGCGCGGTGGGCAAGGCCAAGGCGATGGAAATGTGCCTGACGGGCCGGATGATGGGCGCCGAGGAAGCCGAACGCGCCAACCTCGTCGCGCGCGTGGTGCCGCATGAAAGCCTGATGGATGAAGCACTGGGGACCGCTGCGCTGATCGCCGCCATGCCGCCGATGGCCGCCATCGCCAACAAGGAAATGGTCAACGCCGCCTTCGAAACCACGCTCGATCAGGGCATCGTGATCGAGCGCCGGATATTCCAGATCTTGACCGCCAGCGAGGACAAGGCCGAAGGCATGGCCGCCTTCATCGAGAAGCGCGAGGGCCAGTGGAAGGGGCGGTGATTCAAATCCCCCTCCCGCTTGCGGGAGGGGTTAGGGGTGGGCAATACCCACGCAACCAATCGGGAGACTGGCCCACCCCCGGCCCCTCCCGCAAGCGGGAGGGGAGTTCATGAAAATCGCCTTTATCGGCCTCGGCAACATGGGCGGCGGGATGGCCGCGAACCTCGTCAAGGCGGGGCACGAAGTACGCGCTTTCGATCTTTCCGAAGCAGCGATTGCGGCGGCGAAGGAGCATGGCTGCGCAACCTTTGCCAGCGCTGCCGAAGCCTGCGAGGGCGCGGATGCCGTGGTTTCGATGCTGCCCAACGGCGCAATTGTGAAATCGGTCATTACCGGCGACGTTATCGGCAAGGCACCCAAGGGAGCCGTGCTGCTCGACTGTTCGACCATCGATGTCGCGACCGCGCGCGAGGTGAGTTTGTTCTCACAATCAGCAGGTTACGACATGGTCGATGCGCCGGTTTCAGGCGGGATCGCGGCGGCAAATGCCGGTACGCTGACCTTTATGGTCGGCGGTACAGAGAAGGCGTTCAAACGTGCAGAAGAGATACTCAAGTGCATGGGCAAGGCGGTGATCCATGCTGGCCAGGCCGGAAACGGGCAGGCCGCCAAGATCTGCAACAACATGCTGCTGGCGATCCACATGATCGGCACCTGCGAGGCGTTCCAGATGGCGGGCAAGCTGGGGCTCGATCCGCAGACCTTCTTTGACATATCCTCGGTATCGTCAGGCCAGTGCTGGTCGATGACGAGCTATTGCCCGGTGCCCGGCGTCGGCCCGACCACCCCCGCCGACAACCAGTATCAGGGCGGTTTCGCCACAGCACTGATGCTCAAGGACCTGCGACTGGCGATGGAGGCGGCGAAGGCATCGGGCGCGGCTACCCCGCTCGGCAGCCATGCCCGCGAGCTTTACGAGGCATTTGCGGTGGACAACGGCGCGCTGGACTTTTCCGCGATCATAAAGACGCTGTAGAGCGCCCGGCAAGATGCACAGGCTCTGGCGCAATATCGGCTGGCTGCTGGGCGGCAGGGGCTTTAATGCCGTGCTCAGCCTTGTCTATCTGGCGCTCGCCACGCGGACGCTGGGGCTGGAGGGTTTCGGCTATTTCGCGCTGATCGTCGCGCTCGGGCAGACCGTGACCGGGCTTGCCAATTTCCAGACCTGGCAGTTCGTGGTCCGCTGGGGTTCGGGCGAGGACGGTCCGGGCGAAGCGACCGGCTTTGCCATCGCGCTCGATCTCTTGAGCGTGGCGCTGGGGGCGATACTGGCAGCTGTGCTGGTGTGGACCGCACAGTTCTGGCTGCCGCTTCCGGATGATCTGCTGTGGCTGGCGTTCGGTTTCTGCCTTGTTTCGCTTGCTTCGATCCGCACCACACCCACCGGGTTGTTGCGACTGCGTTTCCAATACGGCAAGGCAACCGCAGCAGAAGCGATCCAGCCGCTGGTGCGTGCGCTGGGCGCGGTGTTGGCGGTGCTGTTCCTGCCGAGTGTACTGGGCTTCATCCTGGCCTGGGCCGCTGCCGAGGTGGCCGTGGCGGTTGCGCTGTGGGTGGTGGCCGGACGGCAGGAGCGGATTGACCTGTCGCAGATCAGTTTCCGCAGGATTCCGCGCAAGCACCCCGGCGTCTGGCGCTTCGTGTGGTCGACCAACATGACCGGCAGCCTCAATGTCGGGGGCAAGCAGGTGATGATCCTCCTGGTCGGGGCGATCGGGGGTGAGGCGCTGGCCGGAGGTTTCCGCGTCGCCAGCCAATTGGGCCAGGCGCTGGTGCAACTGGCGCAGACCGTGTCCAAGGCGATCTATCCCGAACTGGTCCATGCCCGCGACACCGCGCATGATATTGCCCGCCGGATGGCCAATATCGCGCTGGTTGGCGGCGTTCTGGCGGTGCTGGCCGCACTGTTCCTTGGTCGCTGGGGCATCGATGCCATTGCCGGGGAGGACTTCGGCAAGGTCTATTGGGCGATGGTGATCCTGTCGATCGCCGGGGCGATCGAGCTGGTCGGGGCGAGCCTTGAATCGCTGCTGGTTTCCGCCGGGCGGGCGGGCACCGCCTTCCTGGTGCGCGCAATCCCCACCCTGCTGGCGCTGGCGCTGATGCAGGTGGCGATGGACTGGAACGGCCTCAAAGGCGCCGCCTTCACCGTGCTGGGATCGAGCGCACTGGCGGTGATCGGGTTCTGGGTGGCGATCATCTCGCTCAAGCAGATCCACATCACAATCGATCCGCCCGCAGAGGCGCGCGAGGGCTGACCTCTGTCGCTATAGATCGCTTCGGCCCGGTTCCCAGCACAGCACCGGCTTTCTTGCCGCCAATGTCTCGTCCAGCCGCCTGCGCGGTGCGTGATAGGGAGCATGCTTCATGCTCTCGTCCCCGGCCTTCGCCCTTGCCGCCAGGCCGCGCATCGCGACGATGAACTGGTCCAGCCCGGCCTTGCTCTCGGTTTCGGTCGGCTCGATCAGCATCGCGCCATGCACCACCAGCGGGAAATACATCGTCATCGGATGATAGCCTTCGTCGATCAGCGATTTGGCGAGGTCGAGCGTCGATAGCCCGCCGCCAAACCCGGCATCGCCCAGCAGCGCCTCGTGCATGCACGGGCCGCTGGCGGCAAAGGGCGCATCGAGCACGTCCTCAAGGCTGCGCAGGACATAGTTGGCGTTCAGCACGGCGTCTTCCGCCACCTGCTTCAACCCGTCCGCCCCGTGGCTGAGGATATAGGCGAGCGCGCGGGTGAACATGCCCATCTGCCCGTGGAAGGCCGCCATCCGCCCGAATGCCTGCGTATGGCCGAATTCGTCGGCGCTTTCCTCTTCCACCAGATGGACCACGCCATCGCGGTCGCGCGCGGTGAAGGGCAGCGGGCCGAACGGGCTGAGCGCCTCGCTGAGCACCACCGGCCCCGAACCCGGCCCGCCCCCGCCGTGGGGGGTAGAGAAGGTCTTGTGCAGGTTGATGTGCATGGCATCGACGCCCAGATCGCCCGGGCGCACCTTGCCGACGATGGCGTTGAAGTTCGCCCCGTCGCAATAGACAAATGCGCCTGCCGCATGGACCGCGTCGGAAATCGCCATCATGTCGCGTTCGAACAGCCCGCAGGTGTTGGGGTTGGTGATCATCACCGCGGCGACATCGGGCCCCAGCCGCGCCTTGAGCGCCGCCAGATCGACGCGCCCGGCACTGTTCGCCGGAATGTTCTCTACCCGGTATCCGGCGAAGGCGGCAGTGGCCGGATTGGTGCCGTGCGCGCTTTCAGGCACCAGCACCACCTCACGCGCATCGCCGCGCGCCTCCAATGCGGCACGGATGCACAGGATGCCGCATAGCTCGCCGTGCGCGCCCGCCTTGGGCGTCATCGCCACGCCGTGCATGCCGGTGAGTTCGAGCAGCCAGAAAGCGAGCTGGTTGATCACTTCGAGCGCGCCGCGCACCGTGTCCTGCGGTTGCAGCGGGTGGAGATCGGCGAAGCCCGCCATCCGCGCGACCTTTTCATTCAGGCGCGGATTGTGCTTCATCGTGCAACTGCCGAGCGGGAACAGGCCCATATCGATGCCATAGTTCTGGCGGCTGAGCCGGGTATAGTGCCGCACCGTCTCAGGCTCGGACAGGCCGGGCAGGTCGATGATTCCGGCGCGCTTCATGGCGCCAAGGCGGCAAGCCGCCGCCGCGTCCACTGGCGGCAGATCGACCCCGGTCACTCCGGCTTGTCCAATTTCGAACAGCAGCGGTTCTTCCAGCATCAGTGCGCGATTGCCGGTCACGGTAGCAGGAGCAGAGCCTTCAGCACGGGTCATTTCGGGCTTCCACCCGGATGCGTTGGGGGAGTTCATACCAGCACCTCCTCAAGCGCAGAGGCAAACGTTTCGATGTCCTCCTCGCTGGTGGTTTCGGTCACCGCCACCAACAGGCCGTCAGCCAGGCTCTGGGCCCCCGGGAACAGCCGGCCCAGCGATACGCCGGCCAGCACGTCCCTATCGGCAAGCTTGCGCACCACTTCGCGCGCATCGGTGCCCAGCTTCAAGGTGAACTCGTTGAAGAAGCTCGCGTTGAGCAGCGATACGCCCGGCACCTTGGCCAGACGGTCTGCTGCGAAACATGCGAGCCGGTGATTTTCTGCCGCGAGCCGCGCCATACCCGTGCCGCCCAGCAGGGTGAGATGGATGGTGAACGCGAGCGCACAAAGCCCTGCATTGGTGCAGATGTTGCTGGTCGCCTTTTCGCGGCGGATATGCTGTTCGCGCGTAGAAAGCGTCAGCACGAAGCCGCGCTTGCCTTCGGCATCGACTGTCTCGCCGCAAAGCCGCCCCGGCATCTGACGCACATGTTTGGCATCGCGCACCGCGAACAGGCCAAGATAGGGCCCGCCGAATTGCAACCCGACGCCGAGCGCCTGCCCTTCGCCCACCACAATGTCCGCGCCCAGATCGCCGGGCGAACGGATCGCGCCCAGCGCAACGGGTTCGGTATTGACTGCGATCAGCAGCGCGCCCTTGGCGTGCGCGGCTTCGGCAATCTCGGCAAGATCGGGAATTCGCCCCAGCACATCGGGATATTGTACCACCACGCAGCTTGTATCGTCATCGATCCGCGCAATCAGCCCGTCATTGTCGGGCTCGCCTTGCAGGGCGGGCAACGCATCGGCGATCCGGTCATCGGTGAACTTCGCCATCGTCCGCACTACCGCGGCATAATGCGGGTGCAGCGCGCCCGAGAGCACCACGCGTTTGCGCCGGGTGATCCGCCCCACCATCGCCACCGCTTCCCAGCACGCGGTCGAACCATCGTACATGCTGGCATTGGCAACCGCGCAGCCATAGAGCCGCGCGACCTGCGTCTGGAACTCGAACAGCATCTGCAGCGTGCCCTGCGCGATTTCGGGCTGATAGGGCGTGTAGGCGGTGAGGAACTCGCCGCGCTGGATCAGGTGATCGACGCTGGCGGGGATATGGTGGCGATAAGCCCCGGCACCCAGGAAAAACGGCGCGCTGCCTGCCGACAGGTTCTTGGCCGCAAGCTTGGCCATGTGGCGCTCGACTGCCATCTCGCCGGCGTGCAGCGGCAGGCCTTCGATCGGGCCTGCAAGCCGCGCGGCCTCAGGCACATCGAAGAACAGATCGTCGATGCTGGCGGCACCGACTTTCGCCAACATGGCACGCCGGTCGGTATCGGTCAGGGGTAGATAGCGCATTTCCAGTTCCCTATTGCGCGCCCCTGCGAAGGCAGGGGCCTCAGGCAGTTACGTCACGCAGTGCAGCACGAGGCCCCAGCCTTCGCTGGGGCTCACAGATTCGCAACAAACGCCTTGTAGCCTGCCGTATCCATCAGCCCTTCGAGCTCGGACCTGTCGGCCACGGTCATGCGGAAGAACCAGCCGCCGTCTTCGGGCGAGGTGTTGACCAGCGCAGGATCGTCCTCGAGCGCACCGTTGCCCTCGGTCACCTCGCCGGTGATCGGCGCATAGACGTCGCTCGCCGCCTTGACGCTTTCGACCACGGCGGCGTCCTTGCCCTTTGCGACCATGGTGCCGGATGCGGGCAGCTCGACAAAGACGATATCGCCCAGCTGGCTCTGCGCATAATCGGTGATCCCGACCGTGGCTGTATCGCCATCGACTTCGATCCATTCGTGTTCATCGGTGAAATAACGCGGCATCTTCTCAGCTCCCTCGATAATAGCGATGCGGGACAAACGGCATGGTGGTGACGGTCGCGGCGAGGCGACGCCCACGCACTTCGATTTCCAGCGCGGTGCCCGTGGCGGCGCTGTCCGCCGCGACATAGGCCATCGCAATGGGGCGGCCGAGCGTGGGCGAAAAGCCGCCGCTCGTCACGCGCCCGACCCGGCTGTCGCCCGCGAACACCTCGGCCCCCTCGCGCGCGGGCAACCGCCCTTCGAGTGCGAGGCCGACGCGCCTTGTCGCAGGCCCGTCGGCCAGCAACTCCAGAATACGCCCGGCACCGGGAAAGCCACCTTCAGCGCGGCGGCGCTTGCTGATCGCGAACGTGAGGCCAGCGGCAACGGGGTCGGTTTCTGGCGAAAGGTCGTGTCCGTAGAGCGGCAACCCCGCCTCGAGCCGCAAGCTGTCACGCGCGCCGAGGCCGATCGGGTGCACTTCTTCCATCGCGCACAGCGCATCGGCAAAGGCGGCCAGCGCCTCGTTTGGCAGCGAAATCTCGAACCCGTCCTCGCCGGTATAGCCCGAACGGCTGATGCCGATCGCGTGCCCTTGCCATTCGGCAGGCATGGCCTGCATGAACACGAGGTCCGCCGCATCGGGGATGAGCCGCGCCAGTGCAGTCGCCGCCTCGGGCCCTTGCAAGGCGAGCAGTCCGTAATCGGCATTGTGGTTGAGCGAAATCGCGTCGGGAAGATATTCGCGCAGATGGGCGATATCGTCCCACTTGACCGCGCCATTGACCACGATCGCGAACTGGTCACCCTCGTTGGTGACGATCAGATCGTCGAGAATCCCGCCATTTTCATCGAGCAGCAGCGAATAGCGCATCTGCCCGGGCTTGAGG
>PNJY01000021.1 GCA_013822125.1 Erythrobacter sp.
GCCGCCGAGGCGACGTTGCGCGATCTGCGCGCCACCAGCAAGGCGTTGCGAAATGTGACCGAAAGGTTGGAGAACCAGGGCCTCGGCCCTCTGGTCGAAGGCCAGTCATTGCCGGATTACAAGCCATGAGGGGGCACGCGATGATTGCTGTGAGGACAATTCGGCTGGCGGCGCTAGTATCGACCCTGATGCTGGCAGGCTGCGTCAGCTTTGGCGGCGAGGTGCCTGCAAACCTGCTCACGCTCACGGCGGACATGTCGGCCCCGGCGGGCAGCGGGCACAGCGGCTCGCGCGAAAATGCCATCGCGATCCACGAACCGGAAGTTCCCGCAGAAGTCGATGTGCTGCGGGTGCCGGTGCGGGTGGACTCCGTCAGGATCGCCTATCTCAAGGATGCGACCTGGGTCGAAAAGCCGGCCCGGCTGTTCCGCCGCCTGCTGGCCGAGACCGTGCGCGTTCGCGCCGACCGGCTGGTGATCGACGGTGACGATCCCAGCCTGTTTGCCGAAACGCACTTGCGCGGGGCTCTGCGCGAATTCGGTTATGACGCTTCCCTCAGCGCGGTCGTGCTGCGTTTCGATGCCGTCCGCCAGACCGGGGACGGCCAGGTCGAGATGCGGCGTTTCGAAGCGATCGAGCAAGGCGTCGCGCCCGAAGCAGGCCCGGTCGGGTTCGCGCTGAACCGGGTGGCAAACGATGTGGCCAAACAGGTGGCGGATTGGACCGCCGGGGGTTCCGAGGTCGCTGCTAGCCCCGCACCAGCCGAATAAAGCCTGAAGCTGCAAGGAAGGCCTCGCCCCGCCGTACGCGGCGCTCTTCGGCCATCGGCTCTCGGCCCCACAATCCGGCCTGCCATTCCTCTTCGAGACTGGCGAGCTGCCACAAATGCGCGGGATCGCAATCGGGTTCTGTCGCTTCGAGCGCGATGCATAATGAGGCCGCAAGCGAGGCCGCGCCCTGCAATCCGGCCAGCGTGAATGGGTCGAAGCGTTCCAGCCGGGCGCGCAGATGCGCCAGCGTTTCGTCAGGCTGGGGACGGTGTATGACCCCGCTCACGCGGCGAAAGCGGACCCCTTCGCGCGCTTCGATCGCCCGCAGCAGCGGCTCCCATTCGGCCTGCTGACGCGCGTAGAGCGCATCTTCAGGGTCGGCGCGATAGCACAAGGTATCGGTTTCGGCGTAGCGCAGCAGCGTGGCAATCGCCTCGGCAGGATCGGGTGCGACCTGATCGATCGCGAAGTCGGCCATGTCGCGCAGGATGAATCGCGCCGGGTCGATTTCGTCGCCCTGCTGCTCCCATTCGCGCGCGAGCGCCGCGGCGAGCGCCTGCGTGGGCACGATCTGCGCCGCCCCCATCGCCGTGCGGATCGCGCGGCCATCGAGTGCGACATGCCATCCGTCCCCGGTCTTGGCGAGGGTTACTTCACGGTAGAAGCGCTTCATTTTTCCGATTCATGCCAGCGCCTGGCAAACAGCCGGGGCACGAAGAAGAAATCGAACATGCCGACGAGTGCCAGCACGATTCCCAGTTCGAGGGGAAGGTCGATCACGCCCTGCGTCACCGCAAGCCCGAACATCACCAGCGCGAGCCCGCCCAGCCGGATCACGTTGAGCACAGCAAAGCGGCGCCTGGCCAGGTTTTCGTCGATCATAGCAGTCGCTCCAGATGCGCCGGATCGCTGGCCACTGCTTGTGCCCCCGCGGCGCGCAGCTCATGCGCCTCGTGATAGCCCCAATCGACTCCGATGGCACGCACACCCGCGTCATTCGCCATGAGGATATCGAATGTCGTGTCGCCGATCATGACCGCCTCTTCCGGCAATGCGCCGCCTTCGATCATCGCCGCCTCCAGCATCGCGGGATGCGGCTTCGAAGGGTGTCGGTCCGCCGTCTGCAGCGAGACGAACAGGTCGAGAATCCCGTGCGTTTCGAGGCACGCCCTGAGGCCGCGCTCCGATTTACCGGTGGCAACCGCCAGCTGCCAGCCGCCACAGTGGAGATTGTGCAGCAGCTGCGCAATGCCGGGATAGAGCGGCTCGCTGATGCGCCCCTCCATCCGCCGCGCGCGGTAGATCTGGCGATAGCATTCGACCGCGTGGCGCTGCATCTCCTCGTCCGCATCGGGTACCAGCTGGCGCATCGCGGCGTTGAGGCTGAGTCCAACCGAGCGGCGCACTGTATTGCGGCTGGGCGGGGGGAGGCCTGCCTCGGCAAACGCCGCCTCCATCGCATCGCACACTTCGGCCTGGCCGTCGACGAGCGTCCCGTCGCAATCGAACACGGCGAGGCGTGAACTCATTGTGCGAGGTTCCGCATCATATGCGCCACCGCCAGTGCGCCTTCGCTTTCGAGGCCTGCGGCAAGGGCAGCGCGATCGTCTTCAGGCTTGTTCTGCGACAGTTTGAGCGTCTCGCGCCATGCCAGAATCTCCAGCTCGAAGCCGACGATCGAAGCGATCAACCCCTTGCGGCGCTTGTCGCTGAGCTTGTCCATGGTCCACGGCTTGCCGGTTGTGATCCGCGCCTCGTGCTTGTCTGAAAGCGCAGTGATCAGACCGGTAAGGCCGTCTTCGTCCATTTTCCGAACCCGGCCCTCGAGTTCGAGTGCGACATAATTCCAGGTCGGCACCTGGTCTGCACCGCCATCAAGGTGCCAGCGCGGGCTGACATATCCATCGGGCCCATTGACCAGAGCCAGCGCGGTCGAGCCGTCAAGGTGCCGCGTAAGGGCATTTCCGCGTGAGAGATGGAACTGCAATGCGCCATCTTCGGTCCACAGCAGGGGCACATGTGCGACGCGCGGCCCGTCTGGCGTTTGCGCGAAGACCATACCGAAGCCGATTTCCTCGATCAGCGATTCGAGCAGCGTACGATCATCCGTGCGAAATGCCTTGTTTGGATGCATCAGCGCTTTCCAGTCGGCCTGCGTGGCGATGCTGGCTTGCGCGATGCTGGCGCTTTACGCTTGGCGGGCGCTTCTGCGCCGCGGGTGCGCCGCTCTCCGCGCCGGGCCTTGCGAAACTGCTTGGCATGCGCCTTGGCCGACTGCTTCTTTTCGGCGCGCGAGGGTTCGGGCGCCGCATAGACGAGCGGTTCCGCCTTGCTGGCGGAAATGTCGAACCCCAACTGCTCCATGCTCGCGGCAAAATGGTTGGGCAGTTCGGCGGTGACATCGATCGTTTCGCCGCCTGGCGCGTCGATCTTCAAACGGCGCGCGTGCAGATGCATCTTGCGGCTCACGCTGCCGGTCAGGAAGGCATCGGGCCCGCCATATTTGCCATCGCCGACGATCGGGTGTCCCATTGCCGCCATGTGCACGCGCAATTGGTGCGTGCGCCCCGTCAGCGGCTCAAGCTCGACCCAGGCGGCGCGATTGCCCGCGCGATCGACCACGCGGTAGCGCGTGCGGGCAGCCTGGCCGTTTTCCTCGTCGATGTGCATCTTTTCACCGCCGCTGCCCGGCTGCTTGGCCAGCGGTGCGTCGATCGTGCCTTCGCTGACCTCGGGCACGCCGACCACCAACGCCCAGTAGATCTTGCGCGCGGAACGGCCCGAAAAGCGCCGCGAAAAGAACGCAGCACTGCCCGGCGTGCTGGCGACCAGCAATACGCCCGAAGTATCCTTGTCGAGACGGTGAACCAGCCGCGGCCGCGGCCCATCGCCCTCGACAAAAGCGTCGAGCAACCCGTCAACATGGTGCGTCGTCTTGGTGCCGCCCTGCGTGGCGAGGCCCGGCGGCTTGTTGAGCACGATCGCCGATGGAGTCTGGAGAATGACCATGTCCCTGGCCTGCGCAATTTCCTCAGGAGAAAGCTCGCGGCGCAGCTTGGGCTTGCGTATATCCTGCTCGCCGCCGGGCGGCACACGCAGCACCTGACCCGCAGAGAGGCGATCTTCCGGTTTCACCCGTTTGCCATCGACCCGCAGCTGCCCCGTGCGCGCCCAGCGCGAAACGGTGGCAAAGCCCACCAGCGGCAGGTGACGCTTGAACCAGCGGTCGAGCCGCACCCCGTCATCGTCGGGGGCGACGGTGAATTGGCGGACCTGCTGCGTTTCGGGAGTATTCATGCCGTAAATCGCATGACGACCAGACCGAGATACAGCCCGCTGAGTCCCGCCAGCACCGATACGCCCGCATAGGCCAGTGCGCTCGCCGTCTGGCCGCGCTCGACCAGCAGCATCAGTTCCAGGCTGAACGCTGAAAACGTGGTGAAGCCGCCCAGCAGGCCCACGCCGATCAGCAGCCGGATATTCTCGCCGTATTGCGTGCCGTGCCGCGCCAGCCATCCGGCGAGCAGCCCCATGGCGAAACTGCCTATGATATTGACCGCCAGCGTGGCCCAGGGGAAGGCGGTGACCACCTGCGGGCCGAGCCAATGCGTGATCGCGCGGCCCATCTGGTAGCGCGCGGTCGCGCCCAATGCGCCGCCCAGGGCGACATGCGCGCTGGCCATGAGGGGGGAGAGTGCACTTGACATTGCGCGCCTCTTAGCTTTGAGTTCGCCGCCTGCATAGCGCCGAGAATCTCAACGCTATGCTTGCCAAATGCATGCTGTTGGGTTAGGGGCCGCGCGAATTCAGCCGGTCCTGATGGATTCGGCGCAATTTTCGTAGATTGGTCTTGTGGCGCACCCCGCGCGGAAGCGGGCTCTGTATCGTTGAAGTAAGGTATTGGAATTTATGCAAATTCTCGTTCGCGATAACAATGTTGACCAGGCTCTTCGCGCGCTCAAGAAGAAGCTGCAGCGCGAAGGCGTCTATCGCGAAATGAAGCTGCGCCGCCATTTTGAAAAGCCGAGCGAAAAGCGCGCCCGCGAAAAGGCAGCCGCAGTGCGCCGCGCCCGCAAGATGGAGCGCAAGCGTATGGAGCGTGACAGCGCCAAATAATGGCGCGAAACGGCAGGATGGCGGGTGTTCCCGCTTGAATGCTCACGCACGATAAGCCATCAGGGCGCGGTTCATTCCCGCGCCCTTTTGTTTGACCTGCCGCCAGGGCGCAAGTTTTCAGGATATTCAGATGGCCGAAATCACCCGCGTTCCGATCCAGCCGATTGCCAAGGGCTCGCTTACCCGGTTGTGGCTGGGTGTGATCATCGCCGCGCTGATTGGCCTTGGAATTGCCTATGTGGCAATGCCCAAGGGCGTCGAGATCGAAACGCTGGCCGCAGGCACGGGCCCCAATCCGGGCGCGGAAGACGTGGTCTTCGTCAAATATGTCGGCAAACTGGCCGATGGCACCGAATTTGACCGTTCGCAGGATATTCCGCTGCCGGTGGAAGGCATCTTCCCTGAAGGAAATCCACTGCCGCTCGAAGCCATGGTTCCCGGCTTCCGTGAGGGCGCACTGCAGATGCAGAAGGGCGGAAAATACACGCTCTTCATTCCGGCGGACAAGGGTTATGGCGACAATCCGCAGCCCGGATCTCCGATCCCGCCGGGTGCAGATTTGGTGTTCGAGGTCGAGTTGGTCGATTTCATGAGCCGCGAGGACTTCCAGCGTCGTCTGGGCATCTTGCAACAGGTGATGGCGCAGCAAGGCCCGCCTTCGCAAGGCGGCGAGCCTGCGCCTGCGCAATAATCCGCGCTAATCACCTTGAAGCCCCTATGGAGCGCTGCTAGCGCCGGGGATATTTCCAGTTCACCTGCAAGCCGAGGGCAGCGCGCCAAACGTGGTTGGCCTGCCCGGATGGAGTAGAAAGCCATGTCCATTGACCGGGCTACCGTGGCAAAGATCGCCTCGCTCGCGCGCATCCGCATGAGCGACGACGAGCTTGACCGGATGGCGCCTGAACTTTCGCAGATACTCGACTGGGTCGAGCAGTTGGGCGAGGTCGATACCGCCGGTGTCGAACCGATGACGGCGGTCATACCCAACCACCTGCGCCTGCGCGAAGATATCATCAATGCCAATCCGCTGACGGGCGGCGGCAGGCGCGACGCGGTGCTGGCCAATGCCCCGGCGGCCGAACACGGTTTTTTCGGCGTGCCAAAGGTGATCGAATGATGCTGATTCGCGGCTGTCCTTCGACAGGCTCAGGACGAGCAGAAATTCTTACCATCGACACCCCGCCCGCTCAGCCTGAGCTTGTCGAAGGCCACGCGCTGACGGAAGAGACGAAGTGATGAATGACCTTACAGATCTTGGTGTCAAGGCGATCCGCGACGGGGTTGCCGCAGGCACATTCAGCGCGCGCGAAGTGGCCGAGGCGTTCAACGCCGCCGTGGCTGCCGCGTCGCAGCTCAACGCCTTCATCGTCACCACGCCCGAACACGCGCTTGCCGCGGCTGACCGCGTCGATGCGGCGCGCGCAGCGGGCCAGCCGCTGGGCAAGATGGCGGGCGTTCCGATCGGGATGAAGGACCTGTTCGCCACGCATGGCGTGCAGACCACGGCGGCGTCGCATATCCTCGAAGGTTTCAAGCCGCAGTACGAAAGCACAGTGAGCCAGAACCTGTGGAACGCGGGCGCTGGCATGCTGGGCAAGCTCAACATGGACCAGTTCGCGATGGGATCGTCGAACGAGACGAGCCATTTCGGCAACGTCATCAGCCCGTGGCGGCGCGCCGACGGCGGCAATGCCGATCTGACCCCCGGTGGCTCGTCGGGCGGCAGCGCGGCGGTGGTTTCGGGCCGGATTGCACCGGCTGCGACGGGCACCGATACCGGCGGATCGATCCGCCAGCCCGCCGCGCTCACCGGCATTGCGGGGATCAAGCCGACGTATGGCCGCTGCTCGCGCTGGGGTGTGGTCGCCTTTGCCTCCAGTCTCGATCAGGCCGGATCGATGGCGCGCGATGTCACCGATTGTGCGATCATGCTCGAGGCGATGGCCGGGTTCGATCCCAAGGATGCGACCAGCCTCGACCTGCCGGTGCCCGACTGGAGCACGAGCCTTTCGCCTGACATGCGCGGCAAGCGTGTGGGCATCCCGCGCGAATACCGCGTCGAGGGGATGGATCCGGTAATTGATGCGCTGTGGCAGCAGGGCGTGGCCTGGGTGAAGGACGCAGGCGCCGAGGTGGTCGAGATCAGTCTGCCGCACACCAGCTATGCGCTCGCCGCCTATTACATCATCGCGCCCGCCGAGGCTTCGAGCAATCTCGCGCGGTATGACGGGGTGCGTTATGGCCTGCGCGAGCTGCCAGATGGCGCGGGCCTACAGGATATGTATGCCGCCACTCGCGCTGCCGGTTTCGGTGACGAGGTCAAGCGCCGCATCCTGATCGGCACTTATGTGCTCAGCGCCGGATTCTACGATGCCTATTACAACCAGGCGCAGAAGGTCCGCGCCCTGATCGCGCACGATTTCGAGCGGGCATGGGGCGAGTGCGACGTGATCCTGACGCCGACCGCGCCCAACGCCGCATTTGCGCTGGGCGAAAAGCTGGCCGATCCGCTGGCGATGTATCTCAACGACGTGTTCACCGTGCCCGCCTCGCTCGCCGGGCTGCCCGCGATGAGCGTGCCCGCCGGGCTCGACGCCAGCGGGCTGCCGCTGGGGCTGCAGGTGATCGGCAAGCCGTTCGACGAGCAGGGCGTGCTCGATGCCTGTCTTGCGATCGAGCACCGCGCGGGGTTTGCGGCAAGACCGGAGAAATGGTGGTGAGCTCTTATCGAATCCATGGCGCAACCGGGGAATGGGAGGTCGTGATCGGCGCCGCCAGTTGACGGTATTACCGATTAAAGGTATTACATTTCCATGAGCCATCAGTCACGCATGACGGTCAAAGGGCAGATTACCGTGCCCAAGGACATTCGCGAAGCGCTCGGGCTGGCTCCGGGCGAAGTGGCAGAATTTGTCCGCAATGCCGATGGCGAGATCGTGTTGCGGCACAAGAAATCCGCCGGTGATGCAGCGAAGCGCGCTGCGGTGCGCAAATCGATTGATTCGATCACGGGCCTGCTCCGGCTCGGTCGTCCGACCGAAGCGATCATGCGCGATCTTCGCGGGGATGAGCCGCTGCGGTGATCTATGTCGATTCAAATGTGTTGATCGACATCCTCGATGCCGATCCCGACTGGCGTGATTGGTCTGCGCAGCAGATCGAAGATGCAAGCCTTATCGGGCGGCTGGTTTCCGGCGCAACAGTAGCGGCTGAGATCGGCCATTTCAGCGAGTCGACCGAGCAACTCGAACATTGGTTCGATGTGCTGGGTGTCGAGCTGCTGGCGAGCGATTTCAAGGCCGCGTTTCTCGCAGGGCAGGCCTATCGCGTCTATCGTGAGCGAGGCGGGCCGCGCAGGTCGCTGCTGGCCGATTTCCTGATCGGTTCACACGCTCTTGCGCTCGATGCCACCTTGCTAACCCGCGATCCGCGCTGGTATCGGCGCTATTTCCCGGACTTGAATCTCATCTGTCCCAAAGAAGTGACGAAATGACTGAATCTACCTATCGCATCCATGGCGCAACCGGCGAATGGGAGGTCGTGATCGGCCTCGAAGTCCATGCGCAGGTCACTTCGCATTCCAAGCTGTTCAGTGGCGCTTCGACCCAATTCGGGGCGGAACCCAATGCGCAGGTCAGCCTGGTCGATGCGGCGATGCCCGGCATGCTGCCCGTGCCCAACCGCGAATGCATCCGCCAGGCGGTGCGCACCGGCATGGCGATCGAGGCCGAGATCAACCGTTGGAGCCGGTTCGACCGCAAGAATTACTTCTACGCCGATCTGCCGCAGGGCTACCAGATCAGCCAGCTCTACCACCCGCTGGTGGGCGAGGGGCAGCTGCTGATCGAGGCGGACGAAAAGGCCGGTATTCCCGAGGACAAGATGATCGGGATCGAACGCATCCATGTGGAGCAGGATGCTGGCAAGCTGATGCACGATCAGCACCCGACCATGAGCTATGTCGATCTCAACCGCTGCGGGGTGGCGCTGATGGAGATCGTCAGCCGCCCCGACATGCGCAGCCCCGCCGAGGCGGGCGCCTATGTGCGCAAGCTGCGCGCGATCCTGCGCTATGTCGGCAGCTGCGACGGCAATATGGAAGAAGGCTCGATGCGCGCAGACGTCAACGTCAGCGTGCGCAGGCCGGGTGAAGAGTACGGCACCCGCACCGAGACGAAGAACGTCAATTCGGTGCGCTTCGTCATGGCTGTGATCGAGAGCGAGGCGCGCCGCCAGGTCGACCTGATCGAGGATGGCGGAACCGTGGTCCAGGAAACGCGGCTCTACGATCCCGATCGCAACGAAACCCGCTCGATGCGCAGCAAGGAAGATGCGCACGACTATCGCTACTTCCCCGATCCCGACCTGCTGCCGCTGGAGCTGGACGAGGCGTTCCTGGCGGAATGCCGCGCTTCGCTGCCCGAACTGCCCGATGCCAAGCGCCGCCGCTATATCGATGTGCTGGGCCTCAGCCCGTACAATGCGCATGTGCTGACCGCCGAGGTCGAAACATTCGCCCGGTTCGAAACGCTGCTGGCCGAAACGGCCCGCGCGCTGGGCAAGGGCGAGGCAGAGGTCGCGACGCAGGTCGCCAACTGGTCGCTCTCGGTCGCGCCGGGGGTGGTCAACGCACTGGGGGCCGAGGCGGACATGGCCAATGCCACCGCGCAGGCGCAGGCCGCGATCCTCAAGATGCAGGACGCGGGCGAGATCAGCGGCGGGCAGGCGAAGGAAATCTTCGAGATCGTGCTCAAGACCGGCCGCGATCCGGCGGAAATTGCCGAGACCGAAGGCCTCAAGCAGCTCAGCGATACCGGCGCAATCGAAGCGGTGGTGGACCAAGTGCTTGCCGCCAATGCCGACAAGGTCGCCGAGTACAAGGCAGGCAAGCAGGCGCTGTTCGGCTTCTTCGTCGGCCAGGTGATGAAAGCCATGGCGGGCAAGGGGAACCCGGGCGTGGTGAACGGTCTGCTGCGCGCAAAGCTCGACGGTTAGAATTTCGCCGCCGCACAAACAAAAAGGGCCGCCGGATCGCTCCGGTGGCCCTTCGTTTATCCGCAAATGGCGGGCGAGATCACCCCACGCGCGTGCCGCTCATCGCCATATTGCCGAAGGCGCCAGCATTGACGCTGCCCGTCAGCGTGTCGCCGTCGATCGTTGCGCTGCCTTCGAGCTTCATCGGCATCGGCACGACCATGTTCATGGTCCAGGTCAGCGAATTGCCGTCAATCCTGCCGTTATCGAGGTCCATGCTGCCCATCGCCCCGGCATTTGTTCCAGAAAACGTGCCATCGCCATTGTCGATGATGGTCACGGTGCTCTTCTGATCACCCATCGGGGTCCTGGTCACGCATTCATAAGTCCCGGCAACAGACATCGTACTCTCCTCTCGAGGCATGGGATATCCGCCCACATTTACACTCTTGTCAGTTGGACTCAACCACATATCGCCGCCGCGCATTGGCCAGCGCATCCTCGCGCCAGAAATGCACCGGCTTGAGTTTCCTGGCGACGAACAGCGGCGCCTGATCGGTGTGGTGCGGGCTTTGGGGCCTGGTGGTCGCCGCGCCGAACGGCTGGATCGATTCCGAGCGCACGGGCTTGCCCGGCTCCCACTCGACGAACAGGATGTAGCTGTCACCATGTTTGACCGACAGCCGGCCATCGTCCTCGACATCCCAGGTGGTCGAGGCGCGAAGCGTATCCGACCCGCCATCGAGCGGCAAATCCACGCGCGACGCGCCTCTGCCCTGCCTGAGCCGCAGCAAATCGCCCATCGGCGGATCGATCCGCCCGAAGTGCTGCTTGAGGTGGCCGACCGCCCACTCCAGCTTCGCGCGCACATCGGGTAGCGGCTTGTTCTGGTATTCGGCGGACATGAAATCCTTGATCATCAGCAGCGCCAGGGCATCGGCGCGGCCCTTGCCATCGGCGGTGAAATCCCAATCCGTCAGCAGCGCGCGCGCGTCGGCCAGTTCACCCCTTGGAAGGTCAAGCTTCTCCAACGCGTCCCACAGATCGCCGACATAGCCTTTTCGTTCATAGGCGGTGTCATACTTGATTCGCTCAAGCGCGGCGCGGCCGATCACCGGAGTTTCGCTGAGCAGCTTCCATGCCCGGCGCGAACGGTTGGTCTGCTTGAGCTCGACGCCCATTTCGGGCGGAACGCTGTCACGCGGAATGTCGCTGCCCGCACCCGCGGCGGTGAAAGGCTCGTTGTTCGAATTGTAGAGCCATCCCGATGCCGGATTGATCAGTTTGGGCAGCGCCGCAAAGGCGACCGGGCCTTTCCAGATCGCCCTGCCGTCATTGCCCGGCAGCACGCCGCGCCAGTCATAACCCTTGGGCCGATCGGGGATCGCGGCGTTATAGACATAGGCGATATTGCCCGCCTTGTCGGCATAGACGAAATTGGTGCTGGGGATTGCCATGCGCGCAAGCTGCGCCTGCCATTCGCCAAGGTTCTTCGCCTTGTTCAGCCGGTAATAGACATCGAGCTGGTCGATGCTGTCGATCCCGCCATAGCGGATGGCGAAGGCGCCCGCGTCATTGATGATGACCGGCCCATGGACGCTGCGATATACCGTGCGGCGCACGGGGAGCACCAGGGGACCGACCCTTACCGGCAGGGTCACCGTCTTGCTTTCCAGATCGCGCCATTTGCCGTCGAGCCGGTATCGTGTGCCGCTTTCGTCCAATTCGAGTCGATAGACATCGACCATGTCGGGCCGGTTGACCGTGTTGGTCCAGCCCAGATCCTCGTTATGGCCGAGGAAGGGGAAGGGGCTGCCGGGGAAATTCGCCCCGGTAAAATGCCAGCCTTCGCCGCTCTCTACCGTCAGTTCGTACCAGGCGACCCCGCCACGCCAGGGCTGGTGGCTGTTCGAGACAAGCCGCGTCACCCCGTCGTCGGACCGCTTGGGCGCGATGGCAAAGGCGTTCGATCCGCTGAGCGCGCCATCTTCACCCCATGGCAGTGGCCACGCGCGCGCGGACTTGGCCCCGGCAACGGGAGTGGGCGGGCCGAATTCGGGCAGCATCGGGGTGTTTTCGACCAGCGGCTGGATCACATTTCCCAGCCCGAAGAAGAACGGCTGGCGCAGCGCGAAGCCTGCGGCAACGTCAACCCCGCTGACCGGGAAGAGATTGGCCAGCTTGACCTCGGCCGGATGCTCGCGCGCATATTGATTCAGCCCGCTGGCATAGGCATCAAACAGTGCGCGGGTATCGGCGGGCAGCCCCGGGTAATGCCGTTCGGCGGTGCTACGTGCGCCAAGCAGGTGGTAGGCATAGTCCACCGCTGCGCCTTCCTCGCCCGCGATCGCGCCATAGCGCCCGCGCGCCATGGCTACGACATCCTGCAACGTGGTGAAATCATCCTCGGCATGGGCAATCGCCACGCCGAATGCGGTGTCGGCATCGGTTGCGCCATGGATATGCGGGACACCGTATGCATCGCGGATAATCTCGGCACGATAATGTCGGCCCGATGGCGGTTCGCCGCCCATTTCGGCGAAATATGGTTCCCAACTGGCAAGCGCGACCAATGCGAGGATCATTGCCGACAATGCGGCCCATCCAGCGCGAGCAGTCCATTTTTTCATGCATCACTCTCCCACCGCAGTGGGTAGCGGGGAATGGCGGGCAGGTGAAGCCGCAGCGGCGAAAGCCGAAGAAAAATGTTGAGCCATCTGTTGCTGGCGGCGCGAGGTGCTATATCTTACTGGTACACCCGAAGTTTTTTGCTGGGCCGATCCTTGTGTTGCCAATATGTAACACTATTTACGGTACTATATCCTGTGGGGGCTTAAGCCATGAATCTCGAGAAGTTTACCGACCGGGCGAAGGGTTTCATCCAGAGCGCGCAGACGGTGGCGATCCGCTTGAACCACCAGCGGATCACGCCCTCGCATCTGCTCAAGGCGCTACTGGAAGACAGCGAGGGCATGGCTGCCGGGCTGATACAGCGCGCGGGCGGCAATCCGCAATTGGCGGTGGCCGAAATCGACCGCGATCTGGGGAAAATCCCGGCGGTGTCGGGCAGCGGCGCGCAGCAGACCCCCGGCCTCGACAACGATGTGGTGCGCGTGCTCGACCAGGCCGAACAGATCGCCGCGAAATCGGGCGATGCCTACGTCACTGTCGAGCGGATGCTGGTGGCACTGGCGCTGGCAGGGACAACCGCCGCTGGCCAGGCATTGAAGGCTGCGGGGGCCGACGCCAAAACGCTCGAAACGGCGATTGCGCAGCTTCGCGGTGGGCGCCGCGCCGATTCGGCCAGCGCCGAGGAAACCTATGAAGCAATGAAGAAATTTGCCCGCGATCTGACCGAGGCCGCGCGCGAGGGCAAACTCGATCCGGTAATCGGGCGCGACGAGGAAATCCGCCGCACGATCCAGATTCTCGCCCGCCGCACCAAGAACAATCCCGCACTGATCGGGGAGCCGGGCACCGGCAAGACCGCGATCGCCGAAGGGCTGGCGCTACGCATTGCCAATGGTGACGTTCCTGACAGCCTCAAGGGCCGTTCGCTGATGAGCCTCGACATGGGTTCGCTGATCGCAGGTGCGAAGTATCGCGGCGAGTTCGAGGAGCGGCTCAAATCGGTGCTCGACGAGGTCAAGAATTCGGACGGGCAGATCATCCTGTTCATCGACGAGATGCACACGCTGATCGGTGCGGGTGCCAGCGAGGGATCGATGGATGCGTCGAACCTGCTCAAACCCGCGCTGTCGCGCGGCGAGCTCCATTGCATCGGCGCGACCACGCTCGATGAATACCAGAAATATGTCGAGAAAGACCCTGCGCTGCAGCGGCGATTCCAGCCGGTGTTCATCGCCGAGCCGAGCGTCGAGGACACGATCAGCATCCTGCGCGGGCTCAAGGAGAAATACGAGCTGCACCACGGGGTGAACATCACCGACAACGCGCTGGTCGCCGCCGCCCAGCTTTCAAACCGCTATATCCAGAACCGCTTCCTGCCCGACAAGGCGATCGACCTGATGGACGAGGCGGCAAGCCGCATCCGTATGGAGGTCGAGTCGAAGCCCGAGGAGATCGAAGGCCTCGACCGGCGGATCATCCAGCTCAAGATCGAGGAATCGGCGCTGGCCAAGGAAAGCGATAATGCCTCCAGGGACCGGCTCGTCACCCTGCGCGAGGAGCTCGCCAACCTTGAGCAGCAATCGGCCGAACTGACCACGCGCTGGCAGAACGAGCGTGACCGGATCCACGCCGAAAGCCGGATCAAGGAAGAGCTGGACTCGGCACGGATCGAGCTTGAGCAGGCGCAGCGCGAGGGCAATCTGCAACGCGCGGGCGAACTCAGCTATGGCCGCATCCCGGAACTCGAAAAACAGCTCGAGGAAGCGCGCGGGGCCAACCAGAACGCGCTGCTGCGCGAGGAAGTGACCGAGGAAGACATCGCTGCCGTCGTCAGCCGCTGGACCGGTATCCCGGTTGACCGGATGATGGCGGGCGAGCGCGAAAAGCTGCTGCAAATGGAAGCCTTGCTGGGCAGGCGCGTGATCGGGCAGAAGCAGGCGATCGAAGCGGTCAGCAAGGCCGTGCGCCGCGCCCGTGCGGGGCTGCAAGACCCAAATCGCCCGCTCGGCAGCTTCCTGTTCCTGGGGCCAACGGGCGTCGGCAAGACCGAACTGACCAAGGCGCTTGCCGAATTCCTGTTCGACGATGACACCGCCATGGTGCGGATCGACATGAGCGAATTCATGGAGAAGCACGCGGTTGCGCGGCTGATCGGTGCGCCTCCGGGCTATGTCGGCTATGAAGAAGGCGGGGTGTTGACCGAGGCAGTGCGGCGCCGGCCCTATCAGGTGGTGCTGTTCGACGAGGTCGAGAAGGCGCATCACGATGTATTCAACGTGCTGTTGCAGGTGCTCGATGACGGGCGGCTGACCGACGGGCAGGGCCGGGTGGTCGATTTCTCGAACACGCTGATCATTCTTACCAGCAACCTTGGCAGCCAGTACCTCGCCAGCCTTGACGACACGCAGAAGGTCGAGGACGTGGAGCCGCAGGTGATGGAGGTGGTTCGCGCCCATTTCCGCCCTGAATTCCTCAACCGGTTGGACGAGATCATCCTGTTCCACCGGCTGGGCCACGAACACATGGCGCCGATCGTCGAAATCCAGCTTGCGCGGGTACAAAAGCTGCTCAAGGACCGCAAGATCACGCTCGAGCTGAGCGATGCGGCGCTGCGCTGGCTGGGCAGGGTGGGTTACGATCCGGTCTATGGCGCGCGGCCGCTGAAACGCGCGGTGCAGCGCTATCTGCAGGACCCGCTGGCTGAGAAACTGCTGGCCGGAGAAATTCCCGACGGCAGCGCGGTCAAGGTCGACGAAGGCGACGGCGCGCTGAAGATTGTGGTGGGCTGAGCGCGTCAGGCGCGCAAGCTTGCTCCAAAACGAGCGTTCCAATCAGACCTCGGCAAGGTTCCCCAACACCGCCCGTAGTGGATCGAGCCATTGCGAATAGGGTCGCCAGATTTCCATCCCGTCGCGGTTCAGCGGGCGCCGGATCTGCTCGCTGCTTGGCGTGCGTACGACCCGGTCCAGCTGATGGAATTCAAGCACCCTGTCGTCCCAGGGCAGACCGAGAAACTCGATCGCCCTCCCAGCCTCTTCGCGAGCATTCTCGACCAGCTGCGTGTAATCGACGTGATGCACCAGTCCTGGTGCAATGCGATCCAGATGCGCCATCAGCCTGACGTAATCGACATAGCTGCGCCCCACATCTTCAAGCGCGAATGAAGCAGGATGAGCACTGGTGAAGGACTGGGTAAAATTCGAAAAGCAGCAATCCATTGCCGGGCGCCGGATATCGACGAATTTGGCATTGGGCAGGATTCGACGAATGAAAAGTATGTTGTTCCAGTTGTGCGGAAGCTTGTCGATAAACAGCGGTCGATCGGTCTTGCGGTGGAACTGCGCGCGCCGCATGTAATCCTGGCCAAATCCCTCAGCTTGTTGCTGGGGCATCTGCATCAGCGCGCGCGGTACGGTGATCTTGCCGCGTCGCGTGGCCATTTCCATGAAGGTGCGCAGAATGGCAGGGATATATGGCAACTCGCCCACCGGCTCGATAGCCGGGTGGCTACCCAGCATTTGCTCAAGTAGTGTCGAGCCCGAACGCGGCAGCGAGACGATGAATATAGGGCAACCCTCGCCCCTGGTATCCGCAGGCAACCGATCAAAAAAGGATGATTCGATTACTCTTTCAACTTCGTCGATTTCCTCACTCAACTCGGTTGCATTGTAGTTGAGGCTCTCGGCGCGTTGCCAATTGCCCGCCTCATAATGGTGGAAAGCAGCCTCAAAATTGCCTTGGTCATGCAGCGCTCTGGCCAGCGCGAAATTGAGCGGAGCCATGTTGCGCGGGTCGATAGCAATCTCCAGCGCCGCGCGCATTGTCTGGATGTCATCTGCGTCCAGCACCTTGCGCTTGATGCTCGCCAGTGCCCACCATGCCTCGCCGAACCCGTCGTCCGCAGCAATGGCCCGGCGATAGGCGTCGATCGCCTCCGTAACATCGCCAGCCGACCGCAGGCAGTGCCCAAGCGCCACCCACATGGCCGGGTTCGTGGGATTGTCGCGGGTGAGTTCCCGGTACAGAGCTCGTGATTCCTCGCTGCGACCCACTTTTTCGAGCAGACCTGCCATTACGGCCTTGAGGCCTGGCTCGTCGCTCTCGCGCGAAAGCAGCTCGAACATGGGAATTGCCTGCTCGGGCCGATCCTGCTGGCTCAATACCGATGCGAGATTGCGACGGGTTTCGAAATCCGTCGTGCCGCCGACAATTGCCTTGCGCAGGAACTGTTCGGCTTGGGCCAGAGCACCTAACCGCATAGCGACAAAGCCAAGCTTTGCCAGAGCCCGCGGATCGTTCGGGCGCTCGCGAAGGTAACTGACGAGGAATTGCGCAGCTTGTTCGTAATGTTCGGCTTCAATCAGACGTTGTGCATGGCCAAGCTGTGGATTGGTGGTGAGCAATCCATCATCGCCGAACTTCGCCTTATCACGCATAACCGAGCACCGCTCTCAACCCAGGTGCCTGATAATCGACCAAGGCACGGTGGCGCGCGCTGAGTGTATCTGGCAGATCGACAGCAACGCCGGTGAGGTTCTCGCGCGCGGTTGCGCTTTCCTCGCGGTCAGAACCGCTTCGTACGCGTTCGCGCCAATCCTCGGGTAGTTCGATCCGGCAGGCTTCCAGAAGCGATTTGAAGAATTCCTCGGCTTGCAGCGTATCGAGCTTGCCGACATGCTGCCTGAGCTCCTCATAGGTCACTACATGGCAGCGCGCGCCAAGCCAGGCGGCAGCATTGAGCTCATAGATGTCGTTGAGTGAGGGGAGCTTGCCCGGCAAACCAAAGATCATCATGGTCAGCAGTTCGTCCCCGGTCAGTGCTCCACCCTTGAGATAATCGACATTGCCCTGAAACTGTTCGGAAAGGATGAAACGCGCCCGGGCGATCACCCAATCATAAGGATCGCGATAAAGCAGGATGCGGCGTGTTGGTGCAGTTTCGATCGCAGACGCATCGGCAAAGAGCAGGTGGCCCCAGCTAAGCCGCGGCTGCGCCGGGTCGAACGCAATCCTGTGTTGCTGCAGGTTCGGCCACTGAATGAAATCAGCGGAGTATTGCTGGTCGACTGGCACAAACATGCGAAGGATGTTGCGCAGCAGGTGACTTCCGCTTTTTGGAACCGAATTGAGGAAGACTGGTTGCGTCAAACGCTGCTGCACAAATTCCACATTTGCTGCATCCAGATTGTCCCGCTTGACATAGATTTGAGGCATTGCTCGTGTCTTTCTTCACTGGTTAGCCAATAACAGACGGGGCGGCATGTCGCCATGCCGCCCCGCTCTGGTGGGGACAATAAAGCGCCCCCATGTGATCTTCGATCAGAACTTGACCGAAACGTTGACGAAGCCGCGCCGCCCCACAAAGGAGTACTGCGAAGCGGCAATCACCGGCCCGAGGAGCCCGATCTGACCACCGTTCAGCACCGACACGCGCGGCGGGCGAGTGTCAAACAGGTTGCTGACGCCAGCGGTGATCTCAAATTTTCCGTCGGCAATTTCCTGCGTCACCGAGATGTTGTGATAGAACTTCGCCGGCGCAGTCAAATCCGGGCAATAGGTGCCGTAGATCGGCAGATCGTCTGACGTATCAGCCGTATCCTGCCGGTTGAAGGAGTTGATGCAGGGGTCGCCAAAGCGATCTTCAAAGTCCGCCTGATCCGAAGTTCCGCCGATTACGTTAACGCCATAGAACAGGCTGAAACCTGAACCATGCGCCCATGTCGCCCGGAAATCGCCAACCCATTTGGGTGAGCCCGCTTCGCCATTGTCGGATGTGGTCGGTGAGGTTGGCAGGAGCTGGAAATCATCGTCGAGCTGCCAGGTCATCCCGGCCGTCAGGCTGAGCTGCCCCAATGAACCCAAGTCATGCCGCAGAATTGCCTCTACGTCGATGCCGCGGTTCTTCTGGCTGGCAATATTGACGTACTTGTCAGAGACCGTGGCGACTGAGAAGGGCGATGTAGTGCCCTGGCCTCGGGTAAACAGGTCGCAGAGCGGCTCGGTCGCGAAACTTTCCGAATCATAGCAGCCGAACAGGATGTTTGCGGCCCCGAGCTGCGAGATTTCGCCCTTCACGTTGATGTCGAAATAATCGACCGCGATGCTGATATCCGTATCGGGAAGGAAGGCAAATTTGGGCGTCAGGACCGTGCCGAACACCTTTGCCTTGGAGGATTCCGCCTCGAGCACGCCGAGGCCGCCCGAGGAGAGTATGGTAGCGGTCACCGTGCCACCGCCGAAGTTGTTCGGGACGCCGTCGGCAGCGCAATTGTCAGCCACGCGCTGTGACGTGGTACCTGCCGCAAGACCGGCACCCCAGTTCACGCAGGGATCAACCCGGTTGACGTTGGCAAAGCTGGTCTCGTCAGCCAGGAACTGTTCGAACAGCGCGGGCGCACGGAAGGAGGTGCCGTAACTGCCGCGGAAACGCAGCCAGTCATTCACCGCCCAATTCAAACCGAGCTTGTAGGTGAAATTGCCATTATCCGAATCGGACACACCGTCAGAGGCGCGGGTAGCCTCGACATTGGTGAGGCGCCCCGCAGCCGATAGCGTCAAGTCCTTGAAGAAGGGCTTGTCGGCCAACACCGGGATGCTGAGCTCGCCAAAAGTTTCCAGAGTGACGCTCTTGCCAGCCGTAATCCCGCTGGCGGATGCACCCCATGCATTGGCTGCGAGCGTAATTTCGCCGGGCGTGTCGTTAATACGATCACGGCGCGCCGTTCCCCCGAACGCCACTGCCAGCGGTCCGGCCGGAAGCTCAAGCAGAGTGCCGGTAATCACCGCTTCGGCTGACAGTTGGGTATAGATCGTCTTGCCTTCTTCCCAGTCGAACAGGAAATCGATCTGTTCGGGAGTCAGATTGCCGCGAAGGAATTCAGGGTCGGCCCATGGAATATCAATACATTGCTTGCCCGAAACCGGCAGCACAGTACCGACGCAGGAGGAATACTGGAAATAGCCAGAGTCATAGGCATCCTGCAGGATCTGCTGGCTCCGATAACGACCGACGCTGCGGCTGTATTGCCCATAAAGTTCGTATTTCCAGTTGCCTGTTCCACCCAGATCGCCACGAATGCCGCCAACGCTGCGGTAATAATCGACCTTCTGGCTATTGTCCGCCTGATCAGTGATCGGCGTCGGGCTTATGAAATTCAAACCCTGCCAGCCGTCACCCCAGAAATTGAAGTAGTTCCCGGCACCCGTGCTGTAGAGGTCACCGGTCCAGCCAAAGTTCCAGAACTGACGCCAGCCGTTTTGATAAGTTTGTCGGCGGTTGAACAGGAACTCTCCGAACAATTCGACCGATTCGGATATCTCGTAAGAACCTTCCGCGTAGGCCGTGTAAAGATCGGTTTCAGGGATGATTGTCTGTCCTTCGACGAAGGGATGGTACGCATTCTGTACCGCCATCGATGCCGCATCATATCCGGTGGGGAAGAAGCCCGCAGGCGCGCCAAAATCAGCACTGCCAAAAGCTGGGGTGCCATAGGCCGGAATTCCCAGATTGCCGGCAGCAATTCCCGTATCATACTGATATTGGATAAGAACTGTACGTCCGCCAGGCGAAGTCTGGATGCCAGTGTTGGGGCCACCAGGCCCGTCAAGCCGCAAATTGTCGATCAGATTGTATGTCCACACATGGCCCCAGCGCAGGTCTTCGCAATGTGGCTGGCCAGTGCGCGGATCAATCAGGTCGGAGCGGTTGCCATCTACGTCGAAAATATTCGCCTCGGGACAAGCCAGATAGCTGCGGTCACCGCGCGCCAGCTCGTTACGGTGAGTATAGTCACCTGCAATGAGGATATGTCCGCGATCGAAAGTCTTGCCCCAGGATCCGCTGACGCGATATTCCTCACCGCCTGAATCGAAGGGCACGGCAACGTTGAAATCGAAGCTGAACCCATCGGCACTGTCTTTGGTCATGATGTTGACCACGCCGGCGATGGCATCCGAACCATATACGGACGAGGCGCCCGTCTTAAGGATCTGGATATCCTTGACGATCGAAAGTGGAAGGACGTTCAGGTCAAATGACGAGACTGCGCCGCGCGTACCGGCGGGGCCAGCCCGGCGGCCGTTCAGCAAGACCAGCGTGCGGTTAGGGCCCAAGCCGCGCAAATCGATGGTTTGCGCGCCCGGGCCGCCATCAGTGACGAAGTTTGACGAAAGCGCTGCGGTGATCTGGGTCGATCCGGAAGCGATCGGCGAGGTCTGCAATGCAGAAGCAAGGTCAAATTTGCCTTCCTTGCGCGCGATTTCAGGGCTGACGATCGAGATTGGGTCCGGGCTGTTGAACGGCGTCGTGCTTTGGATGCGCGAGCCGGTGACCAGAATGCCCTGCGCGGGCGCGGGAGTTGCCTCATCGGCTTCCTCTGCGCCCGTATCCTGCGCGGCAGCATCGGTACCGGAAGCGTCCTGCGCCATGGCGGGCGCGGCGGCCAATACGATCGCGGCAATGCCCGCGCTGGCCAGCAATCTCACGCGGCTGTTGTTAGCCACAGTTGTGGTAGTTTTCATGATCCAAGGTCCCCATTCTGCCGGGATGCCCGGCACCGTATCAATCGCTTAACCGATTGCAGCCGGGCACCAGTGCCACCCAGCGGCTACGGCCATCTTGCTTCCGGGCAAGGCGCGGGGCAATCCCCAGACCTGAGAAATTGGTGAATGACGCGGCAACTGTAGCCAAGATGCAACAGCCGGGGCGGCTCCGGTTATGGCGGCGCGGTCAAGGTCGTGGCGAAAAGTCAGCCCCCAAACGAAAAAGGGCCCCGGTTTCCCGGAGCCCCTGATTTTCCTTGCGATGGCGAAGGCGCCGCAGCGCCTGCCCATCTGACCGGCTTACATCTCGTAACGGAAGCCGACGTAGTAGAGAACGCGCCGAAGGTGTCGAAGGGATCGCCAGCGGCGGTTCCCAGCTGGCCAAACGGCGGCTTGTTGTCGAACACATTGTCGACGCCGACATAGAAGTTGAAGTCCGTGTCCTTCAGATCCCAGTTCAGGCGCACATTGTGATAGGTCTGGCGCTTGAAGAAGGGATCCTCGAACTGGTCGTTGTCGAGCGGATCAAGCAAAGTCAGCTCGCCAGGGGTGCAAGTCCCGCCGGAGAAGCCAACGATACCAGCACCCGAGCCGGTCGACGGGCAGTGACCGATGTGTTGGTTTCCGTTTTCGAAGGTCGAGCGCGACATCCGCCCGAGGTAGCGGACGTTCCAGCTGAAATCGACCGCACCCAGATCATAGTTCATATTGACCGATCCGGCCCATTTGGGGTCGCCCAGTTCGCTACGCTGACGATTTGGCAATTCCGGGTCGGCCGGATTAGTGAAATTGTCCAGTGTTATGAGATATGTGGCGATCGCACGAATGCTGAAGCGCTCGGTGCAGCGCTATCTGCAGGACCCGCGGGCTGAAAGAGACTGCTGGCAGGAGACGTGTCCGATGGCAGCGCGGTCAAGATCGACGAAGGCGACGGCGCGCTGAAGATGACGATTCGATAGGGTGGGACGGTTATCTTTTGGCGTCAGAACGGTTTGTCAGGTGGACCCGTCAGGTCCAATACTTGCTCTCTGATCCACTTTGACAGAACGATTTTCTCACCATGCGTTATCGGCAATCCTGCATGGATTGCGTTTTTTGCCGGCCGCATATCATTCGACACGTTGGAGAAGCAGATTGCGTGGCCTTTGGGTAACCGAATGCGATGGTCGCCATGCGGAAAATATGTTTCTCCGCCACCGAAGTCGTCGGTGAGATAGACGAGGAAAGTTTGAATTCGTTGGTTTCCTCCGGGCAATGCATCGCTGTGCAATTTGTATTCTTGATCAGTAGTGTAGTGCAATATCTGCGTCGGCTCACCTTGTTCCCATTGTGAGCGGCTCGCATCAGCTATCCGGCGGTTGATGGCGTGCAGGAACGGCCGTTCGTGCAGCAGTGGAAATGCAGCAGCGGATGAGGTCCGGATCTTGTCATATACCAACTCACCCGTTTGAGGGTGTACGACCAGCGAAGGCGCCAGTGATGACGCGGACATTGCTATCAGTTCATCGCACTCTTCATTGCTGAGGAAATTCTCGAACTTGACGATCAGGGGATCGCTGGAAATGAAGTTTGGCATAAATATCGTGAGCGGTTCCCCTTCCGAATTCATCTCCATTTTGGTAATCAGTTTCAGTTGCTCCGATGATCTTTCATCCTGACATGCGCGCTTTTCAAGCAGACTTACCGCTGCCGTCCAATCACGCGGCAAACCGCCGGCCCCGCTGGCAAGTAAAGCCATCAGCGGTCCTTCGGCCTCGGTGAACTGGAGATCATACGAGAGACGGAACAGCCTGCGCGCTTCTGCTATATCTCGGCGGATGAGGCGGCCTTCAAACCGCCAATTTGCCAATACAAAAGCGGCCTCGCCCTCACCTTCATCAATCCCGCGTTGGAGTAAGGCCATAGCTTCGCTGATTTGGCCGCGATTGCCCAACTCCGATGCACGCTGGTGTAACTCCATCGCATTGTGATGTCATAGTTTGCGGAAAAGAAAAAGGGCTGGAACGTCGCCGTCCCAGCCCTTCTTTAGTGGTTATATATATACAGCCTTTAGAACTTGGCCAAAAACCCTGCCGAATAGGCCCGACCACGAACCCGGTAGATTGAACTACCGGCGCTAATACCGGTGAGGTCAAGCGGCGGATTGGTATCAAGCACGTTATTCACGCCGAAGGTGAGTTCGAACCGCTCTTGAACATCAATACCAAAACGAATGTCATGGTAGAATGTCGCGTCATAGGTTTGAACGTTTGCGAAATCGAGATTGTTCGGAGGCGTGCCATTCGGCGTCGTCGCACCCGGCAGCGGACGGGTATCTTCGAATGCACTAAGGACCTGCGGGCCGATATACTGCATCTGATACCCGATCGAGAAGCTCCCAAATTTCAGATCGACATTCCACCGGAATTCATCTTGCGGATCGCCAAGTTCGCTGAGAATGCGGTTTTCAAAATCCGGAGTGACCGGGCTTTCAAAATTGCTGCGCTCAAACAGGTGAGTGTAAATGAACCGGGTGGAGATGCTCGAATTTTCACCGATGCTTTGGCGGTAAGATGCCTCCAGATCGATCCCTCGGACGGTGCGTGCAGCGAAGTTAACGCCACTCACAACGAGATCACCCTGAAGAATCTGGCCGGGCACTTCACCGTTTGGACCAAGCCCTGGACCACGGAAACGCGTGATCAACGCACAGAATGGGTTGTCAAGCGACGGCAGATCATAACACGTATTGACCAGGGTCGTCGCGTTCACTGACGTGATAACATCATTCACCTTGATGTCGAAGTAATCAGCCGTGAGGGAGAACCCTGGCAGGAACCGAGGCTCGAATACACCACCCACCGTGTAAGAATCTGACGATTCCGCCTTAAGGTCAGGGTTGCTTCCGCTCAGGAATTCCAAGGAATAGGCGGGGAGCGCAACGAAACCCGGATCGGTGAGCAATGCCCCCAAGTCTGCGGCACAGTTCGCAGCTCGGTTAGGATTGTTGCCGATATTTTGCGGCAAACAGGGATCAGAGAAGCCCGGCGAAAAGTTCTGCGAGAGATCACCGGATGTCTCGGTGAGGTTAGGCGCACGGACCGAATGTCCATATTGCCCGCGGATCTTCAGGTCAGCGATTGGGCTCCATTCAATCCCGCCGTTGTAAGCGTAGGTGGTGCCGACGGCGCCGCCATATTGCGACACACGGATTGCACCGCTGATCGTCAAATCTTCAATCAACGGCAAGTCGGCAAGCAACGGCAGACGGACTTCAGCGAATGCTTCCTTCACGTCGAACGCCTCGGGGTCAAAGCTCGGCAGTGCGTTGTAGAACGTGCGTCCGTTCTCGACGATCGGGTCTGCCTGAAAGAACAGGGTTTCCCTGCGGTACTCGGCGCCGATCGCAACACCGATCGGGCCACCGGGAAGTTCGAAAAATCCGGCGGTGTCGCCCGATACAAATGCGGAGGTGACAAACTGCGTCAGCTTCGCATTGGATACGGTATCTTCAAGGATGTAGGCAGCAGCTGCGCTGTTATCGGGCCTGCCGAACGGATTGTAAGGCACACATGCAGCAATTTCCGCGGCAAGATCATCGTCAGAATCGTAGGCGACGGCGGCGTTGGGGTCGATCTGTGATCGGCAGACGATCTGGCCCGTATTCGGATCACGAACCGCATCGAGCGCCAGCAGCAGTCGCTGCGGAACGATATTGCCCAAGATCGTTGTGGCTTCATTCACTTCGCCATAGTTGGCAGAAACTTCATAGTTGAAATTGTCTGCGAACTCGCCGCGAACACCGGCCACGATGCGGTAGGTTTCGCGTTCCGAGCGTTCATCCCTGCTGCCGAGATCGTCAAGGAGGCGCGCAGTGACGAAACGGAAGCTGCCGTCAGCAATTGCGGCAATGTCGGCAGCGCTCAACGCCGTCCGGCTCGTCAAACTGTTGCTCCGTAAACCGCCTGCCAGTAGCTCAGACGCAATGAGCGCTCTGGCATCCGCATTCAGGAACGGGTTGTCGAGGCGCGAACGTTCGCGCGAGTCTCCAAGCGTGCCGCCCTGAATAAACGCAGGGGTCGACTGCTGACCCTGAGTTTTCAGATTTACGTATTTGGCTTCAATAAACGGAACCAGTGCTGGACTGATTTCGAAATGAGCCAAAAGGTTCACGTTGATACGCTCTTGTTCCGGCAGAACCGTCAGAGCGGTACCCGAGCGGCGGGTGTCACCATTTCCTCCGACAATTCCGCCAATCGCGCCGGAGCCCACGCGGGTGCCCGTCTGCGCGACAAGCGTGCCGTCATCCTGGAACAGAAAGGTGCAGTTGTAGGGGGTGCCTCCAACAGAGGAAGGCGCACCATTGGTCGCCGCGATCCCGACACCGCAACGCGCCGCTGCTGTCGACTGAGCGATTGGAACCAAGCTGCCGCTACTGATCGACGCAGAGCGAATGTCCTGGAAGAAAGTGCGGTCCGGGAACCCGTCAGACCCGTTAGGAAGTCCAGCTGTGTCGGCGTCGACGACCAGGAACCCATTATTTTGCCGGAGAAAACTAACTTCAGAACCATAGACGCGATCCTGATTCGAGAATTCGCCATGCAACACCACGTTGCCACGGCCTTCGGCGAAGTTCATGCCGTACAATGCGGAAATATACTGACTGGGGAAAGTGCCCTCTTCGTTGATGCCGGCTTGGCCGCGAACCTGAAGCCCTTCAAAATCGTCCCGAAGAATAAAGTTGACCACACCGGCTATGGCGTCCGAGCCGTAAATGGCGGAATTGCCCCCGGTGACAACGTCAACCCGCGCAATCAGGTCGGCAGGAATCGTGTTCACGTCAGGTGACGTACCATTGCTTAAAATGTCGCCAGCAACGTGCCGGCGGCCATTGACAAGCGTCAGGGTACGCGCGGTGCCGAGGCCGCGAAGATCGAGCAGGTTGAGACCGGTCGTTCCGAGGAAACGCCCGGCGTTGGTCTGGCTGAACGTGCTGCGCAGTTGCGGAAGGTCATTCAGCGTGTCACCGACGTTGACGGTTGCCTGCTGGAAGAATGCCTCGCCCTGGAGCACAGTCACCGGAACCTGCGACTCAAGGTTTGGGCGCGCGATGCGCGAACCGGTAACCAAGATCGCGTCGGATGAAGTCGTCGGCGTATCCGCTTCACCTTCCAGCAACGTTTCGTCAGTGTCTCCGCTTTGATCTTGGGCAAAGGCCGGAGATGCCGCGAGGGCGAGGCCTACCGCAAACGATCCCGCGCTCAGTCGGAGTTGAGTTGAAATTTTCATTTGGTTTCGTACCCTTATGAATGGAGCAATCAAACAGAGTCGATCGCCGCGTTAATAGCAGGAACGATTGCTTCCACATCCCCAACAGAGGCGAAAGTTCCAACCAAATTCATCAGGCAAAGTCCCCTGCGCACACGCAACCGCGTGTGCCAGGTTTCCAGTCCCTATGGCGGGGATAAGCGCATGAGGATGCAGGTGAAAAGCCTAATCGGATCGTTTCGTTAAAATGTCACGATCGATGTTGCGACTGTGCAACACAAGGCTGCCGACTATATGGGAGGTGAGCGGCTTGCCTGGGCCGACAGTGTCAGTGGCAGATCTGTGCGGAATTGCTGTTGGCAGACAAAAAAAGGGGCGACCCGCAGGCCGCCCCTTTCAATTTCGATATCAACTCGGACTAGAAGTCAACCTTCGCGCCGAGCTTGAAGTAGCGGCCCAGGATATTCGGACCGGCAAACGCAGGGTTGAAGCCGAACAGGTTATAGGCCGCTGCCGGATCAAACGGAGCATCGATGCCGAAGACGTTCAGAACGTTGCCATAGATCGTGAACTTGTCATTGATCTTGTGGCTTGCCGTAAGGTCGACGTTCCAGATGTCCTTGGTGCGGCATTGATACGGCGTTCCATCGACATAGGCGACGGTCGACACACCATTGTCAGCATTGAACTGGCATTCACCCTTGATACCGCCAAAGTCGAGCGACGCTGTGTCGGTTCCCTTGGTGTAGTAGGCGGTCAGGCTGATGACCGTGTCGCCGAAGTCGAGCGAATTCTGCCACGCGCCGCGCCATTCGGGCGAACCCGAACACGAGGTGATGTTGCAGGGGCTCAGCGTGTCCTCATAACGCAGCGGATCGCTGCCGTCGGCCGGACGCAGTTCATACTTGATCAGATACGAAGCATCGAAATTGCTCCGCAGCCTGATCGAGTCGGTCACATCGAAAGTTCCGGTCACCGCGAAATCGAGACCGGTGACTGTCTGCGAATCCTGGTTGGCGTACGAAGACTGGATGAACCCGATCTGCGGTAGTGCATTCGGGAACGCCGGGTCCGGGGTGCCCGGAATTACGGTGATGCCCGGGATGTTCACTACACCGTTATTGGCATAGTACTGGTTCTCGGCTTCGGAGGTATTCGTGACACCGGCGATCAGACCGTTGACCTTGATATTCCAGTAGTCGATCGTCACGCGGATATTGCTGATCGGATCGAAGATCAGCCCGAGTGTGTAAGCCTTCGATTTTTCGGGGGCCAGTTCAGGATTGCCGGTCTGCGTGAGACCGAGACTATACTGTCCGGACGCATAGGCATTGCCGCCGTGCGCGGCACAATATGCGGCGAAGGTCGTGCAGTTGACCGTGCGGGTCACAAAGCCCGTGGTTGGAAGGCCGAACGCTTCGTTGAAGCTGGGAATTCGGAAACCTTCCGAATAGGTCCCGCGAAGCGTCAGCATATCGACCGGCGCAAACTTCGCGCCGAACTTGGGTGAGAAGTTGCTCTGGCCGGTGGAGTAATCATCGTAACGGCCCGAAAGGCTCAGCTCCAACCGGTCAACGACGGGTGCATTGATCTCGAAGAAGGCGGAACTGACATTGCGGCTGCCGGCGGTGCCCACGGCGTTGATCGAGTAGTAGCGATCATACTGGTTGCCCGTGGGGTTGGTGATGCCCGGGTTTCCGCTGGGTGCGTCGATCGATTCCTCACGATACGAAGCGCCAACGGCAGCCTGGAGCATACCGCCCGGAAGTTCGAACAGATCCTTCGCCAGAGTGCCCTGAGCCTGCCACAGCTTCGAGGTCGAAACCGTCCGGTTCTCGGGTGCGATGTAATCCCACACGTCTTCCGAAGTCTGGCTCGGATCGAAGAAGTTGAAGGTTCCCCGAGCGAGAACATCGGCAATCCGCTGCGGAATCAGGTAATTGTTCTGGATCCGGGTCAGGCGAATTTCAGATGCGGAGAAATTGGCGGAATACCTCCAATCGTCACCAAACGTCCCATCGACGCCCAGCACGCCGCGCAGCGCCCGTGACTTCGTTTCAACCGTGCGTCCGCGTGGTGAACGGAAGCTGATCTGGGCTGTCTGACCGGCCGCAGCAAACGGATTGTAAGGGTTGAGCACGCCGTTGGTGGCGTCGCACCCGGTATTGAGACCGTTGAGCGTGCCCACACCGGTCGCGCAGACATAGACCGGCGCAATCACGTTGTAAGCAGCAAGGCCCGCCGGACGCGGATTGGTTGGCGTTCCGCGGAACGACAGCGGCGTGAGCGAGGCGAAGGTTTCCGTCTCGTAGTAATTGCCCATGGCATAGACCTGGGCATTTTCGCCGACATTGGCGGTGAACCTGCCAGAAAGCCCCTTACGCTCGATATC
>PNJY01000022.1 GCA_013822125.1 Erythrobacter sp.
AACGATGCGCGCGGGGCGCGGCTCGGCATCGACGGCCACCAGCGGCAGCCAGATGTCCTGCCGGTTGAGCCGTTCGATGAGGCAGGCGACCCCGCTCTCGTCCGCCGCATCGCGCGCCATGATGATCCCGCCGCGCGGTGGATGGACCGCCAGGTCGTCCATGTCGCCATAGACTTCGCAGTGATGGCCAAGATCATATCCGGCGCGCGCCAGTTCGGCCCGGCTGCGGCTGGAGGGATCGACTATGTGAAGCGTCAGTCGGTAGTTCATGCCGCGGTGATTGCCTGTGAAACCGCGACGATTCACCATGGAGTGCCGCCAAAGCGGATCAGGGCAAGGTGCATCATGGCGCCTGTCCGCGCGGGAGACATGCTCCATTTTCGAGCAAATTCTACGCAGATTTGCTCAGGTATTAACCCTGATCAGGGGATTTGCGGGCTTGTGGTTGAAGAACTTTTCCAGCCGAATGCCCTAACTGCAATCGCCGATCCGCTCGTGGCTTGCCCGCATGCGGATGGTCGATTGTCCCATGCCGGCAAAGTCGCCCTCCATCCGTGTTTCCATGGTCGAGCTGGTTGGACTGCCCTCGCCCTGCATCGTGATCGTCATGCGGCCCTGGCCCTGGACGTTGCAGACCATGCGGCCGTCAAACCTGCCGTTGTCGATGTCAAAGCGTTCGAAGCTGCAATCCTTGTTCTCCTGGGTCTGACGGGCCATTTCCTCAAAGCCTTTATCGACATCCCCCTGCTTCAGGCAATATTCGTGCGATTGGCCGCCCATCATGCCGCGCATCATGTCCTTCGCGCCTTGCGGGGCGCCCGGAACGTCGAGTTCGAGCAGTTCCATCGTCACGCGATACTGGCCCGGTTCGGGCTTCATGGCGCTGGCCTTCGCGCCCGCGGCTGCATCCTCCATGCTGATGGATTCGGTATTTGCTCCCTCACCCTCTTCGGCAGAGCCGCAGCCCGCCAGCAAAAGGGTTAACGCCAATGCAGGCGCCAGTCTGTTGATCATGATTGCTTCTCCCGACCGAGTCCGGGCAAGCTATCATCGCTGTGCCGAGCTGCCAATCGGACGTTGCGAAGGCAGGTCATGTGCTCCATATGTTCCGCCATGGCAGAGCTTATTATACGCAGGGGACTTGAAGAACCCGATACCAGCGGTGCGTTCGTCCCTCATCGTCCCGCGCGCCCTGACAAGGCGGATGGCGGCAAGCCGTTCAGGCTGGTTTCGGATTACGAACCGGCGGGCGATCAGCCGACCGCGATCCGCGATCTGGTCGAGAGCGCCTTGGCGGGGGAAAAAACGCAGGTGCTGTTGGGCGTGACCGGATCGGGCAAGACCTTCACCATGGCCAAGGTGATCGAGCAAATGCAGCGGCCCGCGCTGGTGCTCGCCCCCAACAAGATTCTTGCCGCCCAGCTTTACGGCGAATTCAAGAGCTTCTTCCCCGAAAACGCGGTCGAGTATTTCGTATCCTATTACGATTACTATCAGCCTGAAGCCTATGTGCCGCGCAGCGACACCTATATCGAGAAGGAAAGCAGCGTAAACGAGGCGATCGACCGGATGCGCCATTCGGCCACGCGCGCGCTGCTCGAGCGCGACGATGTGATCATCGTGGCCTCGGTCTCGTGCCTCTACGGCATCGGCTCGGTCGAGACATACTCGGCGATGATTTTCGACATCAAGCGCGGCGAAAGCGCCGACCAGCGCGAACTGATCCGCAAACTCGTCGCGCTGCAATACAAGCGTAACGACACCGCATTTGCCCGAGGGTGCTTTCGTGTGCGCGGCGACAGTCTGGAGATCTACCCCAGCCATTACGAGGACATGGCCTGGCGGATCAGCTTCTTCGGTGACGAGATCGAGGACATTGCCGAATTCGATCCGCTGACGGGCAAAAAGGGCGCGAGCCTGGAAAAGGTGCGCGTCTATGCCAATTCGCACTATGTCACGCCCGGCCCGACGATGAAGCAGGCGACCGAGGCGATCAGGTTCGAGCTTGCCGAGCGGCTGAAAGAGCTGGAGGCGGAGGGCAAGCTGCTCGAACATCAGCGGCTTGAGCAGCGCACCAATTTCGACCTAGAAATGATCGCGGCCACGGGAAGCTGTGCGGGGATCGAGAATTACAGCCGCTTCCTCACCGGGCGCCTGCCCGGCGAACCGCCGCCGACGCTGTTTGAATATCTGCCCGAAAACGCGCTGCTGTTCGTCGATGAAAGCCACCAGACGGTGCCGCAGATCGGGGCGATGTCCAAGGGCGACCACCGCCGCAAGATAACGCTGGCCGAATACGGCTTCCGCCTGCCCAGCTGCATCGACAACCGCCCGCTGCGCTTCAACGAATGGGACGCGATGCGCCCGCAGACCGTCGCCGTTTCGGCGACGCCCGGCGGGTGGGAGATGGAGCAATCGGGTGGCGTGTTCGCCGAACAGGTGATCCGCCCCACCGGGCTGATCGACCCTCCGGTCGAGGTGCGCCCGGTCGAGGATCAGGTGCAGGACTGCATCGAGCAGTGCCGTGCCACGGCTGCCCTTGGATACCGTACGCTCGTCACCACGCTGACCAAGCGCATGGCGGAGGACCTCACCGAATTCATGCACGAAGCGGGCGTTAAGGTGCGCTACATGCATTCGGACGTCGAGACGCTCGAACGCATCGAGCTGATCCGCGACCTCAGGCTAGGCGTCTATGACGTGCTGGTGGGCATCAACCTGCTCCGCGAGGGGCTGGACATTCCCGAATGCGGACTGGTGGCGATTTTGGATGCGGACAAGGAAGGGTTTTTGCGCAGCGAAACCTCGCTGATCCAGACGATCGGGCGCGCCGCGCGCAATGTCGATGGCCGGGTGATCCTCTATGCCGACCGGATCACCGGCAGCATGGAACGCGCCATGGCCGAGACCGGGCGGCGGCGCGAAAAACAGCACCAGTTCAACCTGGCGCACGGCATCACCCCCACCACGATCAAGCGCAACATCCAGGACATCGTCGCGCATACCGCCAGCCGCGACAGTGTGCTGGTCGAGATCGATGCAGACGGCGCCAACAACCTGGTGGGACACAACCTGCGCGCATATATCGAGGAGCTGGAAGGCAAGATGCGCGCCGCCGCCGCCGATCTCGAGTTCGAGGAGGCCGGGCGGCTGCGCGACGAAATCCGGCGGCTGGAGAACGAAGAACTGGGGTTGCCCGATGGCGAAAAGCACGCACCGATCAGGGGCAAGTCGACCGAGGGGCGGCCCGGCACGCGCAAGACCCGCTACGGCAAGACGCAGCGGAAATGGATGGGTGGGAAAGCTTAGGAGTGAAATATCAATTTGACAGAATGTGATTATCACACTATCTGACGAGCAACCCTTGGGAGAATCATCATGACGTCTGGCCGTTCAAGCGTTGAGTTTCTGGAGTTTCTGGACTGGCTGGGCTCCAAAGGCCTGCTCCCATTGAATACGGCGCAAGCCAGAAAAGCCGTGGCGAACAAGGTTCTCGAAGCTTTAGATCCGTCTGAATTACATGATGTTACCGCACTCGATATCGACCAAGTGATGCGGCGCTTTACGAACAAATTCGGCAAACGCTACACTCCCGAAAGTTTGAGAACTTACCGGAGCCGTTTTGAGACATCAGTTTCAGATTTCTCTGCGTATTGTGATAATCCTGTTGGGTTCAAGATTGCAGGCCGAACTCGTCCAGCCACTCAAGCCGGTGAGCAAGCGGAAAGGACTTCAACCCCAAAGACGTCACCGAAAAAGCGCCCTCCCCCAGCGACCACAACGACAGTGGAAGCGACTGGAACGACGCGGGTCTCTCCTAGTAACGTGATCCCCATCCAAGTTCGCGAGAATCTCACGATCAGCGTGGGGCCGATACCATTTGATTTCACAGCTGCCGAAGCGAAGCGCGTTGCCAATGTCATTCTGGCTCTTGCCACCGAGGCTTGATCACCTGTGGAAAACCTTGACTCTTTCAAATTTGTCTCCCATAAGGGACAAGCCTTCGAGTTGGTGGAAACACCGGTCTTTTCGGAATGGCTCGGCTCTTTGCGGGACCGGCGAGCGCGCGCAAGAATTGTGACTCGCCTTGATCGTTTGGCCGGTGGGAACTTCGGCGATCACAAGCCCGTCAAGGGCGGGGTCTTCGAACTTCGTGTCGACTATGGGCCGGGCTACCGGGTGTATCTCTTCCAGCGAGGCAAAGAGCTTGTCATTCTGCTCTGCGGAGGCGACAAGCGCACGCAGGATGCCGACATTGCTCATGCAAATCGGCTGAAGGAAGAGATCGAGCGCACCAATGGAGCTTCGCCCATTTGACCCCGCCAACTACCTCGAAACCGAGGAGGATATCCTCTATTATCTCGAAGCAGCGATGGAAGGGAATGATCCCAAGCATATAGCCCGCGCGCTTGGTGATGTCGCGCGCTCCAAGGGGATGAGCGAGATCGCCAAGAAGTCCGGCCTCGGGCGGCAGGCGCTCTATCGGGCGCTTTCTGAAGACGGCAATCCCACGCTGGAAACCCTGCTTGGCGTGCTGGATGCGCTTGGACTGCAATTGACTGTCCATCCCCGCGCCGCATAAGCTCCGCCCCCGATTGCGCGGCATTCCTTCCGCTGGCATAAGCCCTGCGCATGATCAACCGCACCCTCGCCGCAGCACTTGCCGCGCTCACGATCGCCGCCATTCCCGTCACGCTCACTGCGCAGGACAAGCCCGAGGCAAAGCCCGCAGCACCCGCGCCCAGCCCCGCCCCCGAATACAAGCCGAACTCCGCCAGCAAGACCTTTACCGGCACATTCGGGGGGCGAGCCATACGCTACACCGCCACGGTGGCAGAACAGGTCCTGAAGGATGACAAGGGCGTGGCCAAGGCGGCGCTCGTCACCACGGCTTACATCGCCGAACCGCGCGATCCATCCCGCCCAGTCACCTTCCTGTTCAACGGCGGGCCGGGTTCGGCCTCGCTGTGGCTCCAGATGGGGGCATTCGGGCCCAAGCGTGTGGCGATCCCTTCGGATGCACGCGACGACGGGGCGCCGCCCTACCCCATCCTCGATAATCCCGATTCGATCCTCGACGTAACCGATCTGGTGTTCATCGATCCGGTCGGCACAGGCTGGTCGCACACGATCGGCGATACCGATCCCAAGGATTACTGGGGTGTTAGCCAGGACGCCGCCTCGGTCGCCAAGGTGATCCGCAAGTGGCTGAGCGAGAACGAGCGCTGGAACAGCCCCAAGTATCTGGGCGGCGAAAGCTATGGCACCACCCGCTCGGCTGCGGTGGTGAACGAACTGGAGGGGCAGTATAACGATGTCGCGCTGAACGGGGTGATCCTGATCTCGACCATCCTCGATTTCGCCGCCGGGGCGGATACCGAGGGCAACGAACTGAGCTACATCACCAACCTGCCCAGCTTTGCGACGACCGCGCTCTATCATGGCAAGGCCGGCGCAGCTTCGGCCGCGGCATTTGCCGAGGAAGCGCGGCAATTCGCCATCGGCCCCTATGCCGCATTCCTGTTGAAAGGGCAGAAGGCGAGCGCCGAGGAGCGCACCCGGATCCGCGCAGAGCTGGCGCGCCTCACCGGGCTTTCCGAGCAGTATCTCGAGAACGCCGATCTGCGCGTCACACCCAACCGCTTCTACAAGGAACTGCTGCGCGACCGCGGGCTGACCGTTGGCCGGCTCGACAGCCGCTATACCGGCAAGGATTACGACAATGCGGGCGAAGGGCCTGACAACGATCCCAGCTTCTACGGGATCGACGGGGGCTATACCGCCGCCGCCAACGCCTTTCTGCGCGGCACTATCGGATACCAGACCGAGCGCGACTATGTCACCATCGGCGGGGTCAACGACTGGGACTGGAAATTGAAGGGCGGGCGTGACACCAATGCCTATCTCAATGTCGCACCATATCTGGGCAAGGCGCTGCGCGAGAATTCACAGCTTCGGCTGTTCGTGGCGCAGGGCTGGTACGATTTCGCAACGCCGTTCTTTGCCGCCGAGTACTCGCTGAGCCGCACCGGCATGCCGCAAGATCGCATTTCCTGGCATTATTACGATGCGGGGCACATGATGTATGTTCGCGACGAAGACCGCCGCAAGCTTTCGGACGATGTCCGGCAGTTCATCAGGGCGCGGTAGTTCCATGCAGCGGGTAATCATCTGTCTCGCGCTGGCCACGCTCGCCGCTTGCAAGCCGCCCGCAGCCGACGAAGCCATGGCCCGAACGATGGTCACGCACGCGCTGATCGGCCCATCCGCGCCGCTCGCTTCGCCCGCTAGCGAAGGGGCGGTATGGTCGGCCAGCAAGGTGCCTGGGCGGATCCTCTATGGCCGACCGGGCACTACGCCGCTCCTGGCGCTGGAATGTGAAGGAACCGGCAAGGAGGCGCTGGTCCGCATCAGCCGCATTGCCCCCGCCGACGAAGGCGCGGGCGCGATGCTGGCGCTTATCGGCAATGGTCACAGGGCCCGGATTGCGGTCGATGCGGTCCGGGATGGTCAGCAGCGGCTCTGGGAAGGCGCAGTCGCTGCACTCGATCCCGCGCTCGAGGTGCTTACCGGACGGCGCGAGGTCACCGCCACCATTCCCGGCGCGGGCGAGGTGCTGATCAATCCCGGCCTTGCGGCGAGAGAATTTATCCACCGGTGCCGGGATTCGGGCGTTCTGCCAGCTGTTTGAGCATGTCGGCTGTCAGCACCTGCGGCAGCACTTCGCCCTCCCTGCCCGGCTCGTACCATAGGTAAAACGGCACCCCTGCCGCGCCATGCTCGGTCAGGAAGTCGGTGATCGCTTCGTCGCGCCGCGTCCAGTCACCGACCATGGCGATGACCCCCGCCTTTTCGAAAGCGGCGCGGGTCGCCTCGCGCTCTATCGCGACTTGCTCGTTGACCTTGCAGGTGACGCACCAGTCGGCGGTGAACCACACGAACACGGGCCGCCCGCTGGCGCGCGCGCCGGCCAGGGCTTCGGCACTGAATGCCTGCGGCTTCAGGATCGACCCAGCAGTTCCCGACACCTGCGCGGCATAGCTTGACGGCAGCACGAGCGCGGCGAAGGCCGCAAACGGCGCGAGGATCAGCACGAAGGCTGGCCAGGCCGCCCTGCCCAACCGCTGCAACCGGCCAGCCACCGCCAGCGCCAGCAGCAGACCCAGCACCACAACCAGCGCGACGACGGCATACCATTCGCCGCCCAACTGCTTTACCAGCCACACCAGCGCCAGCGCGGTTAGCCCCATGGGGACCGCCATCGCCTTGCGGAAACGGTCCATCCACGGACCGGGCCGGGGCAACATGGCGCGCAGCGCGGGAACCAGGCCGACAAGCAGGAAGGGCAGCGCCAGCCCCAGACCGAGCATGGCAAACAGTGCCAATGCCTGCGGCGCGGGCAACAACAGAGCGGCCCCCAGCGCCGCGGCCATGAACGGCCCGGTGCATGGAGTCGCGACAAAGGCCGCCAGCAGCCCCGTGGCAAAGGCGCTGGCAGGTTCGCCGCTGCGGGTGAGCGATAGAGAGGGCAATTCGAACAGCCCGGCGAGATTGGCAGTGATCGCGCTCGCCAGCACCAGCAGGAACACGACCACGCCGGGCTCCTGCAACTGGAAGGCCCAGCCCACCTGTTCGCCCGCAGCCCTCAGGCCCAGCATCAGCCCGCCCAGCGACACTGTGGCCAGCACCACGCCTGCGGTATAGGCCAGCGCCTCGCCGCGCGCCTGCGCCGTGCTCTCGCCCGCGCGCGCAAGGCTGAGCGCCTTGAGGCTGAGGATCGGGAAAACACAAGGCATCACGTTGAGGATCAGCCCGCCCGCAAGTGCGCCGAGGAGCAGCACCAGCAGCGGCGGAGCATTTCGAGCATGCCCGGTGATCAACTTGCCGCCTTGCGGCACCTTGCCCGGCTCGGCCGCGATCACTACCCCGTTGCCGCTACCCAGAGCCAGAATGCCCTCCACCCGATCGGGTTCGGCATTGCCCTTGAGCGGAATCTCGACGGTCAGCGTGTCGCCCAGGCGGTGGAATGTCTGCGCGGCGGCATAATCGACCAGCCGTTCGTTCTCGACGAACAGGTGCGGGTCGGCCAGCTCCATGCTAGCGGGCATCGGAATGGCGAGCCGCAGCTTGCCGTAAGCGCGCTCGAATGTCCCCGTTCGGGCGAGCGGCGGGGCAATGGAAGCGCGCCAGGTGCCAAACCGCGAATCGATCCGTGCTTGCGGATCACTAGGGATGAAGGCGGACAACGTGGCCTGTTCGGGCACGCAGATCGCATCGGTGCAGGCCAGCCACTGCGCCTTGACCGATATCGGGACTTTGCCGCTGGCGGAAAACCCGGACGGAACGCTGATCGGCACCAGCACCGCGTGATCGCCCTTGTAAACGTGGTTCATCAGCCCGCCGATGGTGAGCCGCTGCGGCACCGGATAGACCGGCCTGCCCGCGCTCCAGCCCTCCGGCAAATCCCACTCGAGCGTCAGACCCAGCCCGGCATCGCCCGGATTGGACCAGTAACCGTGCCATTCCTTGGTGCGTGGGCTGAAATGGATCGCCACGGTAACGGTTTCGCCTGCAACCGCCGGACCACCGGCAACCAGGGTCGCGTCAAGATTTGTGCCCTGCGCGCGCAGCGGCCCCGCAGCAAACAGCACACCCAATGCCAGAAACATGCTCAACAGAATGTGGAAACGGTTCAAGCTGCTTGCTTCACTCATGCATCACCCTCTAGTGCCGCGAATGGCTATTCGCAACGAGGCGGCAATGGGTGACAGGAAAGATCTGCTGATCATCGGTGGCGGGCTGGTGGGCATGACGCTGGCACTCGCTGCCGCGCGCAAGGGTTTTTCCAGCCATGTCGTCGATCAAGCCGACCCGGCCGAGCTCACGGCAGAGGGATTCGACGGGCGCGCCTCAGCCATTTCCACCGCAAGCTGGAATCTGTTCTGCAACATCGGCATCGGTGAAGTGCTGGAACCCTTCGCCTGCCCGATCGCCTCGATCGCCGTCACCGACCAGATGAAGCGCGGCACGATCGATTTCACGCCCGCACCGCATGAAGGATCGCTGGGGCGCATGTTCGCCAACCGCCAGCTGCGCCTTGCGCTGTTCGAGGCGGCACGCTGCGAGCCGCTCATAACCTGGCACGCCCCCGCCGACATTGCCGAGCGCTATCGCGGCGAAACCGGCGTTTCGGCCACGCTTTCGGATGGAACGGTGCTAGAGGCCGCACTGATGGTGGGCGCGGAAGGTCGCCGGTCGCCCTCGCGCGAGGATGCCGGGCTCAACCTCGCGCGGTGGGATTATCGCCACCGCGCAATCATCGTCGGGCTCGATCACACCAAGCCACACGATAATGTCGCGTGGGAAATCTTCTACCCCGCCGGGCCCTTCGCACTGCTGCCGATGCTTGACGGGCCAAACGGCGAGCATCGCAGCGCACTGGTGTGGACCGTGGCGGAAAAGGACGCCGCGGGGGTACTCAAGTTGTCCGACCGTGCGTTCGTGGCCGAACTGGAAAAGCGGATGAACGGGCTGCTGGGCGAAATTTCTCTGGGCAGCCCGCGTTCGTCCTATCCGCTCAGCTTCCAGCATACCGCGAAGATCATCGACCACAGGCTGGCACTGGTGGGGGATTCGGCGCACGGCATGCACCCGATTGCGGGGCAAGGCCTCAATCTCGGGCTGCGCGACGTCGGCGCTCTGGTCGAGGTGCTGGAGGAGGGTCGCAGGCTGGGCCTCGATCCGGGCGATGCGCAGATGCTGGCGCGTTACGAGAACTGGCGCGCGCTCGATTCGCTGATGGTGATGTCGGCAACCGACAGCCTGACGCGGCTGTTCGGAGTCCCCGGACGTGGTGCGTCCGCAATCCGCCGCCTGGGCATGGCCGGGGTCCAGCGCAGCGGCATGCTCAAGCGCTGGTTCATGGACGAGGCGCGCGGAGTATCAGGCAAGTTGCCCGCGCTGTTACAGGCCTGACTCCTTCAATTCACCGGGCTGGGCTGTTCGACAGGATTGCCCGCGCCGTCGCGCAGCTTCCTCGGTTCGAGCACCGCCGCGGTCTCGACCCGGTCAAGCGCTTCCAAGACGTCGCGGTAACGCTCGGCATCGGCGATCCAGCTCGCAGCCTTGGTCGCGCCGGGCAGGTTGCGCACTTCGCCGATCGCCGCGTCAACCCGGCCTGTCTCCAGGAACATGCGCGCGCGTTCGAGCCGTCGCTCGGGCTGCGGCGAGGGCGTGTCCTCGCGCCGGATCACGAAAAGTTGGCCGAGCTCGCGCTTGAATCCGTCCCACGAAATGCTCTTGTCGCCGGTTTCGAGTTGGGGTCCAAGCGCCTCAAGCCGGGATAGCAACTGGTCGAGCGTAACCGGCTGGCGCGAGAAGGCGATGATCGTGCGTACTGCATTGGGCCAGGCATCGCCAAAGCGCAGCCGCAGCTGGTCCGCGAGATAGCCCAACTCGACCCCCCGCTCGATCGCCCGCCGCGATGCAAAGGCGATCAGCAGGCCTTCTGCGCGCGCTGCATTGCCCGCTGCGGCCTGCGCTTGCAAGTCGAGCCGCGCGAGGCGCTGTTCGGCAGCGGCGAGGCGCTGGTCGAGCCCGCCCTGCTGCTCCGTCACCCGCTCGACTTCCTGCGTCGCCACCGCGACTTCGGCAACCGTGGCAGGCTGGTCGCCCGCGCTCGCCCCCGAGGCAATGGTGGCACTGCCATTCTGCGGGGCCGCGACCGTTTGCGGATTGCCCGGCCCGGCGGCATCGTCGCTGCGCCAATAGAAGAAATAGCCGACCAGGAGGCCGCCAAGCAGCAGAGAACTGAGCACCACGCCCAGAACTGCCTGCGATGAGCCGCCCTTGCTCCGGCTGCCGAATTTCGATTCCATGCCTAACCTTTGCATATGTCGCGTGCCAGCGCCAGTAGCGCCGCCTCGTCCGGCCTTTCGGCAAAATGGATCGCGCCCCAGCCCCCTCCAGCGGCGGCCGAAATGCGCGGACCCATCGCCAAAAGCCTGATTTTGCTGCGCTCCACCCCCAACCGCTCACACTCACGGGAAAATTGCGCTGCCGATCCCGCCGAATGCAGCAGGATCGCACATTCGCGCTGCAACAGGTCGTGCAATTCCCGCGTCATTTCCTCATGTTCGACTGCATAGACGATCCGCGTAGTCACCGAGATAAGGGCGGGCAGATCGAGCTCCAGGCGCTCCCTCCCGGCAAGGCGCAACAGATGCCTTCGCTCCAGCGGGTCGAGCGTGTCGATGAGCGACTGCAACCCACCCTCACCGGTCCTTTCGACCCGCAGCCCGGCCTCTCTCGCGGCCTCCGCCGTGGCCCCGCCCACCGCCAACACGGGCAGGTGGCGCAGCGCTGCCAGTTGCTCACCCGCGTGGCGGATCGCATTGGCGCTGCCGATCAGCAGCGCGTCGATCTCGTCAATTTCGGGCAGGGTCCAGCCGCAGGCGATGGTGCGCGCAAGCGGATGTCCAGTAATCGCCAGGCCCATCGCTGCACCCGCGGCGATTGTGGCCGAAAGACCCGGTTCAGGCCGGATCGCGATAACCGGCAGGCTCATGAAGGAGCCCGAAAATGGCGGGCAATTGCAGGGGTCGCGCGAGCCAGAAGATCACGGGACAGCGAATGCGGAGTCGCATCATCGCCGCAGACAAACCCGGCTTCGCCCGTGACCTGTTCCGCCCCGTCGCTGCTGAACAATGCCGCCTTCATTGCGATCCGACCATCTGCGCACAGCGAATGGACCGCGACCGGGCTGTGGCAGGAGCCACCAAGACCTGCCAGCAGCGCGCGATCGGCGCGTACCTCTGCCATGCTGGCGGGATCGTTGATTTCCGCCAGCAATTCAAGCGCGCGGGCGTTGCCTGCGAGACATTCGATCCCGATTGCGCCCTGCGCCGCCGCCGGCAGCCATTGATCGGATTCGAGCGGGGTGCCCACGCCGCTTTCGCCCAGCCGCTCGAGCCCGGCAGCGGCCAGGAATGTCACGTCGGCCTCGCCGCGTTCAAGCTTCAAAAGCCGCGTCGCGACATTGCCGCGCAACCCGACAATGCTGCAATCGGGGCGCAGGCTGAGCAGCTGGGCCGCCCTGCGCGGCGCACTGGTGCCCACGCGCGCGCCATGCGGTATCGCCACGATCGAACTGGCGCCGACCAGCACATCGCGCCGGTCTGCTCGCGGCAGAACGGCTGCAATCGCAAAATCAGCGGGCCGCAGCGTTTCGACATCCTTCATCGAATGGACCGCTGCGTCGATCCGCCCCTCGATCAGCCACTGGTCAAGCTCCTTGGTCCACAGCGCCTTGCCGCCGATTTCCGCCAACGGGCGATCCTGCACCTTGTCACCGCTGGCGAGGACCGGCACCAGCTCGACCGCCTCATCCGCCCAACCATGCGCCGCGCACAGCCGCGTGCGCGCCTCCAAAGCCTGCGCCATGGCGAGCGGAGATTGCCTAGTTCCAAGGCGAAGCATCACGGGTTGGGGCGCGGACAGGCTCATGCTTGCTTGCCCTAACTCCGCAAGTCTCTAAGTGGAAGCATCATGGTGCTTGTGCTGGGAATTGAATCGAGCTGCGATGAAACTGCGGTGGCTCTGGTCGATACCGATCGGGTCATTCGCGCGCAGAGGATCGCCTCGCAGGAGGCCGAGCACGCGCCCTATGGCGGGGTGGTGCCCGAAATCGCCGCGCGCGCCCATGCCGAACGGCTGGCCCCGATGATCGAGGCGGTTCTGCGCGATGCCGGGATAAGTCTCGACCAATGCGATGCCGTGGCCGCCACCGCCGGTCCCGGCCTGATCGGCGGGGTCATGGTGGGGCTAGTCAGCGCCAAGGCACTGGCCATGGCAAGCGGCAAGCCTTTGCTGGCGATCAACCACCTTGAAGGCCATGCGTTGTCGCCGCGACTGGCCGATCCTGCGCTCGAATATCCCTATCTGCTACTGCTGGTATCGGGCGGGCATTGCCAGATCCTCAGCATCGAGGGGCTAGGCCGATATCGCCGCCTCGCGACCACGATCGACGACGCGCTGGGCGAGGCGTTCGACAAGACCGCCAAGATCCTGGGTCTGCGCTATCCCGGCGGCCCAGCTGTCGAACGACTGGCGCAGGCGGGCGATTCTCGCGCAGTACCTTTGCCCCGCCCGTTGAAGGGCTCCCACGAGCCGCATTTCTCATTCGCCGGGCTCAAGAGCGCGGTCCTGCGCGCGAAGGAAAGCGGCCAATATCATGACGCCGACATTGCCGCGAGCTTCCAGCAGGCGGCGATCGAATGCCTGTGCGACCGCCTGCGCCGCGCAATCGAACAAAACGGTGACTGGCCGAATCTGGTGGTCGCCGGCGGGGTAGCGGCCAATCATGCCATCCGCATAGCGCTGGAGAAACTTGCGCAGGAGCATGCGATGGGGTTTATCGCTCCACCCATGGCACTGTGCACCGACAATGCTGCAATGATTGCCTGGGCGGGATGCGAGCGACTGGCGCTTGGCCAATCGGACAGCCTCGATTTCGCCGCGCGCCCGCGCTGGCCGCTTGATCCCGATGCGCTGCCGGTGCGCGGCGCGGGGGTCAAGGCATGACCCTTCGACAGGCTCAGGGTGATCGGGGGCAGCGGATCGGCGTGCTGGGTGCCGGTGCCTGGGGCACCGCGCTCGCGCAGATGCTCGGCAGCGACGGGCGCGAGGTGCTGGTCTGGGCGCTCGAGCCCGATCTGGTCGAAGAGATCAACCGCCATCACCGCAACAGCCTCTACCTGCCATCGACCTCTTTGAACCCTGCCATCAGGGCGACGGGAGATCTGGGCGATTTTTCCGCGATCGACATCGTGCTGGCGGTCACCCCGGCGCAGCATCTGGCGCGCGTCCTCGCCGGATTGACCCGGCAGCCGCGCGATCTGGTTTTGTGCAGCAAGGGGATCGATGCCGGAACCGGGCAACTGATGAACGAGGTGGCAGCAACGGCCTGCCCGCGCAGCGACATTGCCGTGCTTTCGGGTCCCACCTTCGCGCACGAGGTGGCCGCGGGCCTGCCGACGGCGGTTACATTGGCCTGCGGGGGCGGCCAGGCGCAATGGCAACGGCTGTCATCCGCGATCGCGCGGCCGTTCTTCCGCCCCTATTATTCGGACGACTTGACGGGTGCCGAGATCGGCGGCTCGGTCAAAAACGTGCTCGCAATCGGCTGCGGGCTGGTCGACGGGCTGGGGTTGGGGCAGAACGCCCGGGCTGCGCTGATTGCGCGCGGCTATGCGGAAATGCTGCGCTTTGGCGAAGCGATGGGCGCGCGCAGCGAAACGCTGGCAGGCCTGTGCGGCTTGGGCGATCTGGTGCTTACCTGTTCGTCCACCTCGAGCCGCAACTTCTCGCTCGGCAAGGCGCTTGGCGAAGGTAAAAGCGCGAGCGAGCTCATGGCCGACCGGCGGACGGTGGCCGAAGGCGCGCATACCGCGCCGGTGCTGATGCGCATGGCCGAGGCCAAGGGCGTGGCGATGCCGATAGTCGCCGCGGTCAATGCCATTCTCGGCGGTGCACAGCCGGCCTCGGTTGTGGTGCAGCTGCTCGGCCGTCCCTTGCGCGCCGAACAGGGCGAAACTGCGTGAGCGCGCCAGCTGCCCCCCAGGCCGAGAGCCAGGGCGACATTGCTGCGCTAGCCAAAGGCGGACGGACCAATTTTTTCGGCTTCCTGCTGCGGTTGGCGGCGCGCCTGCCTTTCCTGTTCATCGCGGGCAGGCTTTACGGTGCTGACGCGCTTGGCCGGTTTGCCTCCGCGCTGGTGGTGGTCGAGCTCATCGCTCTGGTCTGCTCGATGGGCGAGAAGCGCGGGTTGGCCCAGCGTCTGACCGAGGGCGAAACCGACCAGACCAGCCTGGTGTTCGACGGAATGCTGCTGGCGCTGCTGTTTTCCGGCGCGGCGGCCATGGTGCTGTGGCTGTTTCCCGCGCCGATGTTTCCCAGCGGCACTTTTGCCCCGCTCGACAAGTTGCTCGTATTTGCCATACCCGCCTACGCGCTGACCGAAATCCTGCTGGCGGCCCAGGCCTATCGCTATGATATTGCCACCACGGTGCGTGCCCGTGCGGTGATCGAGCCATGGACGATCTCGATCATGGCAGGTGTGTTCTTCTATAGCGAATGGAGCGAATCTGGCCTTGCGCTCGCCTATCTCGCTTCGGTCGTGGCGGGCCTGGTCGCGGCGCTTGTGCCGTTTCTGCGCAGCTATGGCCTACCGCAAAATTGGCGCCCGCATCCGGGCAAAATGGCGCGGATGACCATGCGCGCGTTTCCTCTGGCGAGCGCCGATGCGATCGAATGGGGCACGCGGCGGCTCGATATCTTCATCCTCGGCTTCTTCGCCGCGCCTGCCGCAGTGGGCATCTACTATGTCGCGCAGCAGGTCGCGAGCCTGCCGCAGAAGCTCAAGACCAGCTTCGAGCCGATCCTTGGCCCGGTGATCACCCGTAATCTCAAGGACGGGAACATGGCCGCAATTGCCAGCCAGGTGCGGCAGGTGGGGTTCTGGATCATTGCCGCCCAGGCGGGCATCGCATTGGCGCTGGGAATGCCGGGAGAAGCGGTGATGGGGCTGGTCGGGCCCAATTTCGTCGGCGGCAACGGCGCGCTTGCCTTCCTGCTGCTGGCCGAGGTGGTGGCTGCCACTGCCGTGGTATCCGAAGCTGCGCTGGTTTATGTCGCTCGCAAGCGCAATCTGGCAATTTCGCTGGGCACGATCGGCCTGCAGGCGGTGCTGACCGTGGTGGCCATCACCACTTTCGAGCGGCTCGGCTATGGCGAAGCCTACAAGGCGGCCGGCGCGGCCATTGCGTTAATGGTGTCGCTTGGCGCCGCCAGCCTGGTCAAGGCCTGGTTGCTCGCGCGGATACTCAAGGCACCGGTAGGAAACTGGCGCTGGGCGCTGGTGTGGGCGGGCGCGCCCGCTGTCGTGGTGGGCTTTCTGGCCACGCTGCTGCCCGAATGGGCTGAACTGATCTTCGGCATTCCGGCCATTCTCCTCACCTACGGTTTTGCGATCTGGCACAAGGGATTCGGCCCCGAGGACCGCGTTTTGTTTCGCCGCAACCTGGCCCGTCCGGAAATGAATTAGCGCTTTGCGTCATCGGGTGGTCCGGTTATGGCCCAGGTATGCCAGTTCGTCCGCAGATCGCCGTGCTTGCCGGGGCGCTCGCGAGCGCGACCTTGGGAATGGGTGCGGCTGCGGGCACCGGTGAGGAATTCGTCCATGCACTCGCAACGCAGGCCCGAAGCGCAATCGCAGCCAATGGCGCAGCCCGGATCGATGCGAATTTCCGCGACCGGTTCGGCTGGCCGACGCGCCATGCGCTGCTGAGCGGCGGCGGCAACTATGACGAAGCGCGGCGCGATCGTGTCGCCAGGTCGATTGCCGCCATTCCCGGGGTCGGCGGGGTTTTCTGGTCCGACGGCACGTTTCGCACCCAGGCGGACAATGCCCCGATCACACCGCTCAATTGCCAGGAGGACGTCCAGGCGCTGCTGAGGGTGCGCACGATCCGCTTCAAGGAATCTTCGAGCTTGATCGATCCGGCGAGCGGCAGGCTGCTGGACGAAGTCGCCGCCGCATTGCGCCCGTGCCTGGGCAGCATCATTGCGATCACCGGCCACACCGATGCGTCGGGAATTGAGCCGGGCAACCTTGAACTGTCCCGTGCGCGGGCACAGGCGGTGCGCAACGCGCTGATCCGGCGCGGGATTCCGGCGGACGGATTGCGCGCGCAGGGCGTGGGTTCAAGCAGCCCGATTGCAGGCCTCCAGCCGCAAGATCCCGCCAATCGTCGCATCGAATTCGTGGTGATCGCGACCGCCCCGGTAGAGCCCACGCCGGTCGATCTGCCAGGGCCAAGGTAGGAGGGACCGCGAAAGCCATGCCGATCTGGGCTGAAGTCGTTGTCCTGTGTCTGGCAGCTTACACCACTGGGCTGGGCGTTGGCTGGCTGCTATGGGGCCGCGAGCTGTTGAACATTGATCGAGACAAAACCGATGCCTGAACTCGTCATGGCCTATTGGCCTTATTTTCTGATCGCCTTTTCAATCGGCCTGGCCGTTTCGTGGTTCGTCCTGGTGGCAAACCGCCGGGCGAAGGTGGTTATTGAGCGGCGCGACGTGCTCGACGAAGGAGCGGCGCGAGCGGCGCGCAATCAGGCGCTTATCGATGCCAGGCGCGATCCTGCCCAACCGCCTGCAGCCGATTTGCCCGATACACCTGCGGACGGCGGCGATGACCTGACGCGCATCAAGGGATTGGGACCGAAAATTGCCGCCACACTCAATGCGCAGGGCGTCACCACCTTTGCTCAGATCGCCGCGTGGGACGATGCCGAAATCGAGCGGGTCGATGCGTTGCTGGGCCGCTTCGCCGGGCGCATTCGCCGCGATAGCTGGGTCGAACAGGCGGGGCTTTTGTCTGCCGGTGACGAAACGGGCTTCGCAAACAAGTTCGGCCGCGAAGTGTAGGCTCAGGAACCATTAATCGCTGGAGCCGTGACGGCTGGTTTGCGGGATGAAATGCAAGGAAGTTACTGAACAAAGGAGCCATTCTCCCTTTGAGGTGGCTGCAGCAGCAATTCGCCCGCAAACGGCCTCAAGATGAGCTTGAGCCCACTGAGTCATGGCCACGTAAGTGCATAATCGTTCGACCCTTGGGCAGGTGAAAGGGGAGCGCGGCCCTGGTAAAACACGATCCCGTCCCTTGCGACATCAATGAGGAAATAACGGCCATGGGCGAGCCCATCGTTCACTTCCTGCAGCGTATGGACGATGAAATCGGCCGAGGTGTGCAGCGTTCCGGCGATCGTTGCAACAGTCATTGACGCTTGGGCAGAAGCTGGTCGGGATGCGATCGTCCCTGGCGTGAGCCGGACGACCGGGGCGCACAAGCGCGGATCGTGCTTGGCTGCCGACCGGTAGCACAATCTCCCGCAGGTGCCGCAAAAGGCTCGAAAGCCTCCTTGCGTAATGCCGGACCCTTTGCTAGTCGCGCGCCAGCCTTGGCCGGGGCGCCCCTGGCGTCCTCTGGCGGCTCAAGGCACCAGTATCGATTTTCTTCCGGACCCAAGAGGACCATAAGCGCGTGGAAATTTCCGCCGGTATAAAGGCTAGCCTGGCAGGACGTTATGCCTCGGCCCTGTTCGAACTCGCTTCCGAGACTGACGCGGTGCGTGTGGTCGAATCGGATTTCGAGCGGCTGGCGGTTGCGCTGGGCGAATCGCGCGACCTGCAAACGGTCACCACCACCCCGCAATTGTCGCGCAAGGCGCAAGGCGCGGCGGTTGCTGCCGTGTCGAGCCACCTTGGCCTGTCCGAACTCACGGCGAAGTTTCTCGGCGTACTCGCCGCCAATCGTCGGCTCGGCTCGCTTGCGGGCATGATCTGCGCCTTCCAGGCGATTGCCGCCGCCTCACGCGGTGAAGTAAGCGCCGAAGTCGCCAGCGCGCATCCGCTCAGCGATGCGCAGCTCACCCGGCTGAAGGACCGGCTGACAGCCCGCGAAGGCCGCAGCATCAAATTGAACGCGAGCGTCGACCCCGATCTTCTGGGCGGCCTTGTAGTCACCATCGGATCGCAACGCATCGACGGTTCGATCCGCACCCGATTGAATTCCCTCGCGCAGGCAATGAAGGGCTGAAAGCCCCTATGCCGGTAAGCTCGATGAAAGGCTGAAATTGATGGAAATCCGCGCCGCAGAAATCTCCAAGGTCATCAAGGACCAGATCGCAAATTTCGGCACCGAGGCCGAAGTGAGCGAAGTCGGCTCAGTACTCTCGGTCGGTGACGGCATTGCCCGTATCCACGGCCTCGACAAGGTCCAGGCCGGTGAAATGGTCGAGTTCGCCAATGGCGTGCAGGGCATGGCGCTGAACCTCGAAGCCGACAATGTCGGCGTCGTGATCTTCGGTTCGGACGCCGAGATCAAGGAAGGTGACGTGGTCAAGCGCACCGGCACCATCGTGGACGTTCCCGTGGGCAAGGGCCTGCTCGGCCGCGTGGTCGATGCGCTGGGCAACCCGATCGACGGCAAGGGTCCGCTGACCGATGTCAAGCGCGAACGTGTCGAAGTCAAGGCTCCCGGCATCATCCCGCGCCAATCGGTGAGCGAACCGGTGCAGACAGGGCTCAAGGCGATCGACGCCCTCGTGCCCGTCGGCCGCGGCCAGCGCGAGCTGATCATCGGGGACCGCCAGACCGGCAAGACCGCCGTCGCCATCGATACCTTCATCAACCAGAAGGACATCAACAAGGGCAGCGACGAGAAAAAGAAGCTCTATTGCATCTATGTTGCGGTGGGCCAGAAGCGCTCGACGGTGGCGCAGATCGTCCGCCAGCTCGAAGAAAACGGCGCGATGGAATACTCGATCGTGGTCGCCGCGACCGCTTCGGAACCCGCGCCGCTGCAATATCTCGCGCCCTATACCGGCTGCGCGATGGGCGAATTCTTCCGCGACAACGGCATGCACGCCGTGATCGTCTATGACGACCTTTCCAAGCAGGCGGTAGCCTATCGCCAGATGTCGCTGCTGCTGCGCCGCCCGCCGGGCCGCGAGGCCTATCCCGGCGACGTGTTCTACCTCCACAGCCGCCTGCTCGAACGCGCGGCCAAGATGAGCGACGCCAACGGCGGCGGTTCGCTGACCGCGCTGCCGATCATCGAAACGCAGGCGGGCGATGTGTCGGCCTATATCCCGACCAACGTGATCTCGATCACCGACGGGCAGATCTTCCTCGAAACCGGCCTGTTCTACCAGGGCATCCGCCCGGCGATCAACGTCGGCCTGTCGGTCAGCCGCGTCGGCGGCGCTGCGCAGACCAAGGCGATGAAGAAGGTCGCCGGATCGATCAAGCTCGAACTGGCGCAGTACCGCGAAATGGCAGCCTTCGCGCAATTCGGATCGGACCTCGATGCGGCGACTCAGAAGCTCCTGAACCGCGGCGCGCGGCTGACCGAACTACTTAAGCAGGCGCAGTTCAGCCCGCTGCCGTTCGAAGAGCAGACGCTGTCGATTTTTGCAGGCACCAACGGCTATCTCGATGCGATCCCCACCAATCGCGTGACCGAATACGAGGCCGCGATGCTGAGCCATATGCGCAGCGAGCACGCCGACATTCTCAAGGACATTCGCGAAAGCAGTAATTTCGACGACGATGTGAAGAAACGCACCGCTGCCGCGCTCGACGCATTCGCCAAGCAGTTCGCGTAATGAATGATCGCCTCACCCTTCGGATTGCGAACCACGGTTCGCTCTCGCTTGAGGGTGAGGAGATGACAATTGAGACGCTTGAACAAAGACTAGAAGAGGACAAATCCAACAACGTCGACACCATGATCGTCGCGGTCGCTTCGGAGAACGCCGAGTGGGCAGTAGTCCACGAAGCCCTTCAGCTCCTGATGCGATTTGAACGCACGATTCAGGGTGTCGTCGGGACTGGGCGATAGGAACATGGCTAGCCTGAAAGAACTCAAGGGCCGGATCAACTCGGTCAAATCGACCCAGAAGATCACCAAGGCCAAGCAGATGGTCGCGGCGGCCAAGCTGCGCCGTGCGCAGGCAGCAGCCGAGGCCGCGCGCCCTTATGCGACGAGGTTTTCAGCCGTCATGGCCTCGCTCGCCGGGAAGGTCAGCGGGGACAGTGCGCCCAGGCTGCTGGCCGGCAACGGATCGAACAAGCGCCACCTGCTGGTAGTGGTCAATACCGACAAGGGCCTGTGCGGCGGGCTCAACGCCAATTTGGTCAAGGAAGCCAAGCTCAGGGCGCGCGCGCTGATCGATGAAGGGAAGGACGTCAGCTTCTACCTCATCGGCCGCAAGGGCCGTGCCCCGATCAAGCGCGATTTCGGCAGCATGATCGCGCGCGAATTCGATACGTCCACCGTGCGCACGCCCGGCTTCGAGGAAGCCGAAGCCGCCGCCAGCGACCTGATCGAGATGTTCGAAGCCGGGCAGTTCGATGTCGCACACCTGATATATCCGGTTTTCAAGAATTCGCTGACGCAGGAACCGGTCAACACCCAGTTGATCCCCGTCCCCGCACCCGCCAATTCCGCCAGCGGCGGCGCGGTGATCGAATATGAGCCCGACGAGGAAGCGATCCTCGCCGAACTGCTGCCGCGCTTTATCAAGACGCAGCTGTTCGGCGCGCTGATCGAGCGCGAGGCGAGCGAACAGGGCGCATCGATGACCGCGATGGACAACGCCACGCGCAACGCGGGCGAACTGATCAACAAACTGACCATCCAGTACAACCGCAGCCGCCAGGCCGCGATCACCACCGAACTTATCGAGATTATCGCAGGCGCCGAAGCACTCTAGAGAGCCAAAACGTTGTGAGTCCCAGCGCAGGCTGGGACCTCAGGCCACCGGGCCCGGCCTCGAAGGGTCCACCGGAGGAACGAGGCCCCTGCCTTCGCAGGGGTTCACGAACATAGAAGACAAGGAACGAAACATGGCCACCGCAGCCGCAACCAAGACCCGCAAGAAAGCAGCGCCAAAGGCTGCCGCAGCCAGCACCGCCAACGGCATCATCAGCCAGGTGATCGGCGCCGTCGTCGACGTGCAGTTCCCCGGCGAATTGCCGTCGATCCTGACCGCGCTCGAAACGATGAACGGCGATAACAAGTTGGTCCTCGAAGTCGCCCAGCACCTGGGTGAAAACACCGTGCGCACCATCGCGATGGATGCCACCGAAGGCCTCACCCGCGGCCAGGAAGTGGTCAATACCGGGTCGCAGATTTCAGTGCCGGTCGGCCCCAAGACGCTCGGTCGCATCATGAACGTGATCGGCGAACCGATCGACGAACGCGGCCCTGTTGGCGCCGACAAGCGCGCGCCGATCCATGCCGAGGCCCCGCTGTTCGTCGACCAGTCGACAGAGGCGGCGATCCTGGTGACGGGCATCAAGGTGATCGACCTGCTCGCCCCCTATGCGCGCGGCGGCAAGATCGGCCTGTTTGGCGGCGCGGGCGTGGGCAAGACCGTGCTGATTCAGGAACTGATCAACAACATCGCCAAGGGCCACGGCGGCGTTTCGGTGTTCGCGGGCGTGGGTGAGCGCACCCGAGAGGGCAACGACCTGTACCACGAATTCCTCGACGCGGGCGTTATCGCCAAGGACAAGGACGGCAACGCCACCAGCGAAGGATCGAAGGTGGCGCTGGTGTTCGGCCAGATGAACGAGCCGCCGGGCGCCCGCGCGCGCGTTGCGCTGTCAGGCCTGACGATGGCGGAATATTTCCGCGATGAAGAAGGGCAGGACGTGCTGTTCTTCGTCGACAACATCTTCCGCTTCACGCAGGCCGGTTCGGAAGTGTCGGCGCTGCTCGGGCGCATTCCCTCGGCGGTGGGCTATCAGCCGACGCTCGCGACCGACATGGGCAATCTGCAGGAACGCATCACCTCGACCACCAAGGGTTCGATCACCTCGGTTCAGGCGATCTACGTCCCTGCGGACGACCTTACCGACCCGGCGCCTGCAACCTCGTTCGCGCACTTGGACGCGACCACCACGCTCAGCCGCGCAATCTCCGAACTCGGCATCTACCCGGCGGTCGATCCGCTCGATTCGACCAGCCGCGTGCTCGAACCGCGCGTCGTCGGGCAGGAGCATTACGAGACCGCCCGCCGCGTCCAGGAAACGCTGCAGAAGTACAAGAGCCTTCAGGACATCATCGCCATTCTGGGCATGGATGAACTGAGCGAAGAGGACAAGCTGACGGTCGCGCGCGCGCGCAAGATCCAGCGCTTCCTCAGCCAGCCGTTCCATGTGGCCGAAGTGTTCACCAACATCCCCGGCGTGTTCGTGCAGTTGGAAGACACGGTGAAGAGCTTCAAGGCGGTGGTTGACGGCGAATACGATCACCTGCCCGAAGCCGCCTTCTACATGGTCGGCGGGATCGACCAGGCGGTGGCCAAGGCAAAGAAGCTGGCCGAAGAGGCGTAATTACATCCTCCCCCTCCTCTTCAGAGGAGGGGGTTGGGGGGTCGTAGCGAGCGTAGCGAGCGCCGCACTCACCACCCCGCTGCGACTAGGCAGCACGCTGCTAAGTCTCGCTGCCCCTCCTCTGAAGAGGAGGGGATTTGAGGAATACGACAATGGCACTGCACTTCGAACTCGTTACCCCGGCCCGCCTCGTCCGCAGCGAGGACGTTTACATGGTGGTCGTCCCCGGCACCGAGGGTGAATTCGGCGTGCTCGAAGGCCACGCGCCCTTCATGTCGACCATCCGCGACGGCGCGGTGAGGGTTTACCGGACCGATGGCGCCGCGCCCGAGGAAATTCTGGTGCGCGGCGGCTTTGCCGAAGTCGGCGAAAAGGGCCTGACCGTATTGGCCGAACACGTCGAAGGGTAAAATCGGATACCCTCGTCCACTGCGAACTGCCGCTGGTCGGAAATTCCTTTGATTTCCTCGTCTCGCTGATACCATGCGGCCCGATTGAAAGAGGGGCCGCACATGAAACGCATATCGACAGCCGCGCTCGCCGCCGCCATGGCGCTTGGCATGACCACACCGCTCATGGCGCAGGATGCCGCCCAAACCGCAACAGACGATCCCTATATCTGGCTCGAACAGGCGCGCGACCCGAAGGCGCTCGAATGGGTCGAGGTGGAGAACGCGCGCACGCTGGCGCAGTTCACCGCCGATCCGCGCTTTGCCCCATTGAAGCAGGGTGCTCTCGAGATCCTCGACAGTGAGGATCGTATTCCTTTCGTCTCGATCCGGCCCGACGGGCTTTACAATTTCTGGCAGGACAAGGCCAATCCGCGCGGGCTGCTGCGCCGCACCACGCTGGAAAGCTACCGCAGCGAAAGCCCCGAGTGGGAGATCGTGCTCGATGTCGATGCCCTGGCCAAGGCCGAAGGGCGCGAATGGGTCTACCAGGGATCGACCTGCCTGCCGCCCGCGCTCGACAAGTGCATGATCGCGCTGTCCGATGGCGGCAAGGACGCCAGCGTGCTGCGCGAGTTCGACATGGCGAAGAAGAGCTTCGTTGCGGGCGGGTTCGAACTTCCCGAAAGCCAGGGCAACGTGCAGTGGATCGATACCGACACGCTGCTGGTCGGCCGCGATTTCGGCGGCGGTACGATCACCGAAAGCGAATATCCCTTCACCACCCGCGAATGGAAGCGCGGCACGAAGATCGAGGATGCACCCGAGATTTTCCACGGCGACCCCAAGGATGTGTGGGCAGGCGCCGGCCTGCTGCGCGACAATACCGGCACAATCCACGCCCGCACCGCGTTTCGCGGGCTGAGCTTCCACGAAAGCGAGAACTTCGTGTGGAAGGACGGCGCATGGCTTCGGCTCGACATCCCGTTGAAGGCTTCGATCTTCGGGATCGTCGATGGCCACCTGCTTTATTCGACCGATGTAGATTGGGAAGTGGATGGCCAGAGCTTCGCCGCCGATTCGCTGATTGCTGTCGATCTGCAAGAGTGGAAAGCCAACCCCAACGGCGCGAAGAAGTCGCTGGTCTGGGCTCCAGGCGAACGCCAGACGCGGCAAGGCGGCGCGATCACGGGCAATTCGCTGTTCGTCTCTCTGCTCGACAATGTGGTGGGCAGGATCGTGCGGTTCGACTTTGCTGACGGCGCGTGGGTGCGTACGCCGGTCGAATTGCCGGACAATGCGACGCTGGGGATCGCTGCCGCGTCGGATGAAACCGACCAGATCATGTTCACCGTCAGCGATTTCCTGAACCCGACAACGCTCTATTACGCCGACGGCGGCACTCCCGAAGTGCTCAAGCGCTCGCCAGCCTGGTTCGATGCTGCGGGAATGACGGTCGAGCAGCACGAGGCGGTGAGCAAGGACGGGACCAAAATTCCCTATTTCCTGGTCAAGCCCAGGGGCATGAAGACCGATGGCAGCACCGCCACACTGCTGACCGGCTATGGAGGCTTCCAGGTACCGCGCCTGCCCGCCTACCTTGGCACCACCGGCAAGCTGTGGGTCGAGAACGGCGGCGCCTATGTGCTGGCCAACATGCGCGGCGGGGGCGAATTCGGCCCTAAATGGCACCAGAGCGCGATCCGCGAGAATAAGCAGCGCACCTGGGATGATTTTCTGGCGGTGGCTCAGGATCTGGTGACGCGCGGCATCACCTCGCCGCAGCACCTCGGCATCATGGGCGGGAGCCAGGGCGGATTGCTGGTCGGCACCGCCTTTACCCAGCGGCCCGAGCTGTTCGGTGCGGCGATCGTGCAGATTCCGCTGTTCGACATGCTGCGCTATCATGAAATCGGGCGCGGCGCGTCGTGGATCGGTGAATATGGCGATCCGCGCATCCCCGAACAACGCGCCTGGATCGAAGGCTATTCGCCCTATCAGAAGATAGTCGCCGGCGTCGATTACCCCTCGCCCTTCCTGTGGGCCTCGACCGCCGATGACCGCACCCACCCCGCGCATGCGCGCAAGGGTGCGGCCAGACTCAAGGCGCTGGGGCAGCCCTATTTCTACTACGAGGAAACCACCGGCGGGCATTCGGGAGGGGTCGACAACGATCAGCGCGCGCAATTGCAGGCGTTGCAGTATGTCTATCTGATGCAGCGCCTGATGGACGATCGCGCGGGCGAATAACTCGACCCGCACGAATACCTACCCGCGCGAATACCTAAACACCGCGCCAGACGAATTTAGTTGCCTGCGCGCATGTTCGCTCCCGATCGGCGATAGGAGCGGGCAGGTGGAACGAATTGACTCTGTTGAAGACGAGTGCGGCAATGGTGACTGCGGCGGGGTTCCGGACGAGCCGGGTGCGACGCCGGGTCGCGACAGCATTCACGCCGCCTTTCTGCGCTGCAAGCACGATGCGTGCCTGGCCGTCGAGATGGCGGCGGAGCAGGAAGCGCTGGATGGCGCTGCCTGGCTGGCGCTCAAACAACGGCTGAATCAACTCGCCGGTACTGCGGGTTACTTCGGCGCACCCGAGCTTGGATTGCTGGCACGCGATCTCGAACACGGGCTCGATATCCTGTCCCCACGCGGGCGAGCGCGGCGGCTGCGCAATGCGCGAACCGAGTTCCTCAAGCTCGCCGCGCGCTGCGCCTGATGACGGCGGGCAGGCGGCGGCTGGCAAGCGGTGACTCAGTCTTTCCTCTCAGCTGCCTTCTTCTTCTTCATCGCATCGTGGAAACGGTCGGCCCAGCCGGGCTTGACCGATTGTTCGGCGCGTACCAGCCGCAACTCGCCATCATCGACATCGTGCGTCACCGTACTGCCCGCGCCAACGATCGCGTCCGCGCCGATCCTTACCGGGGCGACCAGCGCGCTGTTCGATCCGATGAACGCGCGCGGGCCGATTTCGGTGCGGTACTTGAAATAGCCATCGTAATTGCAGGTGATCGTGCCCGCGCCGATATTTGCCCCCTCGCCCACGCTGGCGTCGCCCAGATAGGTCAGATGATTGGCCTTCGCCCCCTTGCCCAGCACCGTGGCCTTCATCTCGACGAAATTGCCGACTTTGCTCGCCGTTTCCATCACCGCGCCGGGCCGCAGCCGCGCGAACGGGCCAACCGAGCATTGAGGCCCCACATTCGCGCCCTCAAGGTGGCTGAAGGAGTTGATCACCGCGCCATCTGCCACGCTCACGCCGGGTCCGAATACGACATTTGGGTGAACGGTGACATCGCGCCCCAGCTGCGTATCCCAGGCAAAGAATACTGTTCCCGGCGCGATCAGTGTCGCGCCTTCCGCCATCGCCTGATCGCGCCGCGCAGCCTGCCAGCGCGCTTCCGCCTGCGCCAGTTCACCGCGAGAATTGATGCCCTGCACTTCGGCCTCGTTCGTTTCGACGAGCGCGCTGACCCGCCCCTCCCTCGCGGCGATCATGACGATATCGGGCAGATAGAATTCGCCCGCCGCATTGTCATTGCCGACTTTGCCGAGCAGCGCGAACAGATCACTTGCGCGCACCGCCATCATGCCCGAATTGCACAGATCGACCGCGAGTTCTGCCTCGCTCGCGTCCTTGGCCTCGACCATCTTGGCAACGGTGCGGCCGTCCTTGGTGATAACCCGGCCATAGGCACCAGGGTCCGCCGCGCGGAACGCCAGCACCACGACTGCGGGAGCATCGCCTTCGTGCAGGCGGCCCAGCATGGAACGCATCGTCGCAGGGCTGACGAAGGGCACATCGCCGTAGAGCACCAGCACATCGCCGCTGAACCCGGCCAGAGCGGCCTCGGTTTGCTGCACCGCGTGCCCGGTGCCCAATTGCGGCTCCTGCACGGCAACCGTGGCGCGCGTGCCCAGCGCCGCCTCGATCTGCTCGCGGCCATGGCCCGCAACCACAACGGTCCTGTGCGGCCCCAGCTGCTCGACCGAGGCGAGCAGGTGATCGAGCATGGGCCGCCCGGCAATCGGATGCAGCACCTTGTGCAGATCGCTCTTCATGCGGGTGCCCTTGCCTGCGGCAAGCACGATGGCAGCAAATTCGTTCATGCCGGGGTTAATGGCACCAAATGCTTGCGGATTGAAGCACGATCCGCCACGCGCCGGGCATGGCTGATTTTCCTTTTACCGCATTGGGCTTCGATCTTGACGGAACGCTGCTCGATACCTCGCGCGATCTGGGCACAGCGGTGAACCATGCGCTGGCGCTGGGCGGGTTCGATCCGGTGCCGCTCGATAGCGCAACCCACCTGATCGGCGGCGGGGCGAAGGTGATGCTGGCGCGCGCTGTAGAGCAGCAGGGCGGAATGCCGCCTGACGAGTTCCATTTACTCTACAAACGGATGCTCGCCTTCTATGGCGAAAACAACGCGGTGCACACGCAGCCCTATCCGCACGCGCGTGAAGTGCTTGCCGATCTGGCCGCGCGCGGCGTGACGATGGCGGTGGTGACCAACAAGTTCGAAAGTTTCGCGCGCCGGATACTTGGCGAGCTCGATCTGCTCGATCCGTTCGTGACGGTGATTGGCGGCGACACGCTGGGCAAGGGCCGGGCCAAGCCCGCGCCCGATCCGATCTTCGAGGCGCAAAGGCGATGCGGCGCCAATCTGCCTGGCCTTCCCCGGCTCGCCTTTGTCGGCGATTCGAGCTATGACGTCCTGGCCGCGCGCGCGGCGGGCGTTCCAGTGATCGCGGCAGGCTATGGCTATTGCGACAAGCCGCCGCACGAGCTGGGCGCGGACGCGGTGATCGATTCGCTCGCCGGCCTGATCGGGGTGCTGGAAGGGCTTTAGGCCTGCGAGCTGACCCTACGGCATCGCGCCCGCGGCCCAATCCTGTTGCAATGCAGCAGCGAAAGTGCCACGCAGCGCACCGGTTTACGTTTACGGGCGCGTAAAGCCCC
>PNJY01000023.1 GCA_013822125.1 Erythrobacter sp.
CTTTCCAAATTCGGTAGTATGACGCTATGGGCGCGTGCGGAAGATGCGGCACGCGCCGCAGCCTCTGATCAGGCGCGCTAACAGGGCAAGCACGGGATTTTGTCAAGCTACGCACGCCGGATGGGATTGATCCCGAGGGTGGTACTCCGCCCCACCGAAGAAACGAAAAGAATGAAAATACACGATCTGATTACCACCACCGGGGCGCTCCAGGAGCTGTGCGACCGGCTCGCCAAGTCCGAATTCGTTGCGGTCGACACCGAATTCATGCGCGAAAACACCTATTGGCCCGAACTGTGCCTGGTGCAGATCGCCAACGAGCACGAGGCCGCGGCGATCGATCCGCTGGCCGAGGGAATCGACCTGGCCCCGCTGCTCGACCTGCTGACCGCGAACGAAGACGTGCTCAAGATCTTCCACGCCGGCGGGCAGGATGTCGAGATCATCGTCAACCTCACCGGCAAGACCCCGCACCCGATCTTCGACACGCAGATCGCGATGATGGCGATCAGCCAGTCCGAACAGATCGGTTATGCCAATCTGGTCGAAAGCTGGCTGGGCCTGACCATCGACAAGGGCGCGCGCTTTACCGACTGGAGCCGCCGCCCCCTGACCGATCGGCAGATCGAATACGCGATCGGGGATGTCACACACCTTTCGACGATCTTTCCCAAGATCCTGAAGCGCCTGATCAAGACCGGGCGCGGCGCCTGGCTCGACGCCGAGATGGAAAAGCTCGCCGATCCGCGCAATTACCTCAGCGATCCCGAAACCGTCTGGCACCGCATCCGCCAATCGGGGCGCAATCCTGCGGTGCTCGGGCGGCTCAAGGTTCTGGCCGCGTGGCGCGAAAGCGAAGCGCAGCACAAGAACATCCCGCGCGGGCGCATCATGCGCGACGAGACGCTGGCCGATATCGCCAGCCATCCGCCCAAGAAGCAGGCCGATCTGGCCAAGGTGCGCGGCCTGTCCGCCGCCTGGTGCGACAACGACATCGGCAAGCGGCTGATGAAGGTGTTGGAAAAGGCCGAACCGCTTGACGCCTCGGAAATGCCCGAAAAGGCCGGGCGCGGCGCCCCTCTGGGCAAGGAAGGCGCGCTGGTTGCCGACCTACTCAAACTGCTGCTCAAGATCCGCAGCCGCGAGATCGACGTCGCCGCGCGCCTGCTCACCCGCGCCGAGGAGATGGAGGCGCTCGCCGCCGGCGTGCGCGACCTGCCGGTGCTCGAAGGCTGGCGTTACGAGGTGTTCGGGCGCGATGCGCTCGAACTGGTCGAGGGCCGGATGGCCTTTGCGGTCGCCAACGGCAAGCTGCTCATGACCCACCTTGACGAGGTGGACGCCGGGATGGACGTGGCGCAAGCGGCGGAGTGAGGGCTGCCCGCGCGGGGGTGGCGTGTGGGATTTAAGCAGGCTGGGACTGAATCCTCCCCTCCCTCGAGGGAGGGGCTGGGGGTGGGGTCGGAATTCCTCCCCGGCACGGGGAGGGGCTGGGGGTGGGTGTCCTCCCGCTCATCCTGAGGAGGCTTCGAGCCCTGAGTGCCGAAGGGCGAGATGCCGTCTCGAAGGATAGAGTTTCTCACACGAAGCCTGCCCTGAGCTGGCCGAAGGAGGGACCATCCGCAGGATGGTGGAGGGGTCTCGCAACCCGCACAACACCCGTCACCACGGCGCAGGCCGGGGTCCAGATATTTTATCACACGAAGCCACGAAGATGCACCGCCTGCCGTAAGGCCGCACTTAATCTGCAATCGATGCACGATGTCCAAGTGCATGACGATCAATTCAGTACACTGACACCGTGATTTTTTTAGCGTGATTGAAACTGCGATTGGAAAGCGGCTCACATATGCAGCGGCGGTTTCGTGAACTCTGCGCAAATTCCGACAATTTTCGGCGGTAAAAACATGCGATGAAATTCGCTTGCATATTTCGTTGGGCGATTTTTGGACGATTTTAGGAGAAATTTGACGGTTACGCGGCTATCTAGACGATGCGTTGGAGGCGATGAGAAACAGCGCGCTTGCCCGCAAGGGTTCTGCGATAGCAGAGGAAAGTAGCTTTCGCGAGGGGTTCGGCCCCGGAAAATAGCTCCCACGGGAGCTATTTTTTTGTCCAGCGGATGCCTCTGCCATTAATCACGCATGAAACAACCGTTGTGAACTTTGCGCAAGGCAATCCAGGATCAAGATTCGGGCGATGGTGCGCGGAACGCACATCTAGCCTTGCGTCGAATCGCTTGCCGCTCACCGCCCTCAAATTGAAAACGACGAGGTATGGTCCAGCGAGACCTGGCAGCGCTGTATTCAGAACCATCGTGCTCCGACTTAGACAAACGTCCCCGTGCACAGCTTGCGCGATGGCAGCGGGCAAATGAAGAGAATGAGCGTAGCGATCTACGCAAAACGTACGCGCGGTCTTGCCATCCATAAAAGTGAGATCGGGCGTGTCGCCCGGCTCAAACGCCCGCGTGAAGGCGTGAGCACCAAAGGAAACCTGCAGCCTATAGCCCATGTTTCCGCACAAAACGGGCAATGAGAAGGAGTCGAGATGCGACAAGGAATATGTAGTCCCTTGGATTTTCCTACTACCCCAGCGCATCACAAACCTCTGTTAATTCCAGCAGCATTATGCTACCTAAATGTGCCCCGCCGGGTTTCGAACCCGGACGGACCTATCGGCTCACCAGCCTCCTAAGCTGGCCCGTCTACCAATTTCGGCACGGGGCATGGATGGTGACGGAAGTAACTTCCGTCGCCGGTTGGTATCCAAACGGCACCTAAAGGTCGTATTGGAGCGGAACAGTTAGGGTGGATCGGTCATCGGTTCCTCCTTCGTGTATGGAAGAGGCGGCTTCCTCGCTTGCGGGTACAGTTGCCGCCTCTTCGTTTTCAACCACATCCCAGCCAATGCTCCGCCCACGTGATTCAACACGAGGATCGCGGCTCAGATAGCCCGCCAAGTTCGATTTCTGGTCCGATCCACCCAAGACCAGCCCCGCTCCCAACACAACGTCGAGTAAATCGCCGATTTTGAGCGGGTGCCTAGCCCGCTGGATTGCTGCAATGCAAGTATCCACAAGTTCGCGCGCTCTCGTTCCCGGCTTTGCAGGAGACGAGGCGCTGTTCACGCCGTGTTCGGCGCTTTTACGATCAGCAGCAGGATTGCGGTAACGCTCCAGAGTGCGCAAAAAAGCCTGCAAATCTGCGACATCGCGCTCAGCATCTTCAAGCTGTGCCCGTGCGCGTCCGGCCTTGTTGAGCGCCTGTTGTAGATCAGCACTTGCCCGCGCTACAATGTCATCTGAAATAGCCATGGCGATTCCTCATTCTCTAAGAATGCCGCTGTCTACAGTGTTGCTGTGAGGGAATCAAGCTGTGAACAGTGAAAAAGCGAAGGGTCGAGTGAGCCTGTCCCCACTCGACCTGAAGAAAAATTACTTTGCCTGTGCACTAAACTTTCGTCGCACGTTCGTCCTTCGGGTGCGGCCTTGTGGCAGGCGGGGCATCTTCGTGTCCCTTCGGCCAGCTCAGGACAGGCTTTGTGTGAAAACCCCTCTCCCAACCCTCTCCCCTGAAGGTGAGAGGGCTTTGTGCCCGCGTGCCGGGAAGGATTGGCGAGTCCCCTCCGGTTTTCCTACATCGCCGCGCGGCCCTATCCGTGCTGCATGGCCGAACTCATCGCACTCCCCGGTTCACGCGCGCAAATCGCCGCCTTGCCCCCGGCGGAATTCTTTTCCCATAACCGTGTTCCAGGTGTTCCAGGTTGTAGGACTTTGCGCCCCTGCGATGACGAAGTAAGAGCGTGAGCAGCATGTCCACCTACCTCCCCACCATCAAGCAGTTGCAGTACCTGGTGGCGCTGCACGAGCACGGCCATTTCGGCAAAGCGGCCGAGGCCAGCTTCGTTTCGCAATCGACGCTCTCGTCAGGCATCCGCGAGCTCGAATCACTGCTGGGCGTCACGCTGGTCGAACGCAGCCGCCGCGTGGTGCGTTTCACCGCGCTGGGCGAGCAGGTGGCGGCCAAGGCGCACCGGCTGCTGCGCGAGGCGGAGGAACTGGCCGATCTGGTTCAGGCCGCGGGAAAGCCGCTGTCGGGCACGCTGCGGCTGAGCGTAATCCCGACCATCGCGCCCTTCATGCTGCCGCGCATCCTGCCGCGGCTGCGGCGCGAACGCCCCGACTTGAAGCTGATGCTGCGCGAGGAGACGAGCGCACAGGCGGTCGAATCGCTCCAGCATGGCCGGGCCGATTGCGTGTTGCTGGCGCTGCCGTTTGCGACCGGCGACGTCGATTTCGCGCATATCGCCGATGACCGGCTGTTCGTCGCATTCCCCAAGGACGATCCGCGCGATCCCCCAGCGATTGTCGATCCGGCGATGATCGAGGCCATGGCGCAAGGGGGGCGGCTGCTGTTGCTCGAGGATGGGCACTGCCTCAAGGAACATGCGCTGGCGGCCTGTAACCGGCCCGAACTGCGCGCCAGCGCGGCGATGATCGGCACGTCGCTGCATACTTTGGTGCAGATGGTGGACAACGACCTGGGGTTGACCATGTTGCCTGAAATGGCGCTCGACGCCGGGATCCTTGAGCGGACTCACATCGTCGCGCGGCCGCTCAAGTCGGATAATGCCAAGCGCGAAATCGCGCTGATCTGGCGCAGGAATTCGCCCCGTGCGGACGAATTCAGGCTGCTGGCGGAGGAATTGAAGGTGGGTTAGCGAGAACCATAACGAAAGCAGGATCAGAGAGATTTATATGGCCAATATCGACGAATCTGAAAGCCCACCGATCGATCGGCGTTTTTTCATCGCCATGCTTCTGCTCGCAATCGGCTCGACAGCATACTTATTCTATGGAGCCAGCTTCGATTATATTTATGCAGGCTATGGTGCGCTATTTGCCATTCCTTTCGCGCTGGGCGCGCTGGTCTCGCAGGTTGGTTTGCTCGATTACAGATTGGCTGGTTGTCTGCTAGCCCCGATCGCGCTTTTTGCCGTGATTTTCCCGTTTGTTTATTTCGGGTTGGCAGAGGGGTTAGTCTGCATTTTGATGGTTCTGCCCATCTGGATCGCGGCCGGGTTGGGCGGTGCATTGGCCGCTTATCTGATACGGCGCCAACAACAGGTGAACGACAGGCATGACTCGGGAGATGCCCGCCTTCGGGCAAGTGCATGGCTCATCTTGCCTTTTGCGCTTGTATTTGCCGAGGAGATGTCCCCTCCCCAATGGGAAACACGCAATGTCGAGCGGGATATACTCATAGAGGCCGCGCCTGAATCCATCTGGCCACTACTCGTCAGCATTCCCGATATCGGCGCTAATGAAGGTTTGCCCAACATGACCCAGGATTTTCTGGGCGTCGCCCGCCCGCGCGCAGCGCGGCTAACCGAACGCGATGGGAAACTAATTCGTTTGGCGCGGTGGGGAGAGGACATTCGCTTTGAGGAGCTCATCACCAACATCGAGAAAAACGCGAGAATATCTTGGCAATTCGCCTTTCCAGACGATTCTATCCAACGATATACGGACCAACATATCGCCCCAGATGGTCCCATCCTCAAGATCGACCGTGGCGGCTACGAGTTGGAGAGGGTTGGGCCGAATATGACCCGGCTTCGCCTCACTACCAGTTATCACATGCGCAGCCGCCTTGGCTGGTACATTGGTTGGTGGGGAGAAAAACTACTGGGTGATGTTCAGGAAAATGTTCTCGCCATCGTCAGACAACGCGCTGAACGACCCTTGGAAGTGGACTCAGTCTAGCCCGCAAGAGCAAGCCGGGCTTGCGCAAATCGCTCAAGCTTCTTCGCCGCGAAGATCGGCACCACGACCGAGAGAGCGATGCCAGCGAGCGAACATACGCCGAGCCAGATCGCCATCAGCGATCCGCCCGATTGAAACATGGCATAGAGCACGGGCAAGGCCAGCACCGCGCCGCGCACCTCGTTGAAGACCAGCGCCACCACGCCAAGCTTCATGAACATGCCCAGAAATGTCGTCAACGTTGCGCTCATGAGGCCGGTTTAGACCCTGAAGCTTGCGAAAAGGTTGACGCGCGCGCGGCGAGGCGCGGCAGATGGGGGAACAGCAGACATGGTGCGACCTTTTGGGCTCGTTAACCCTGGTTCGCGCGCGCACCCGATCCGGTTTCACTGTCTGGAAATTATTTTGCGATGAAGTGCGCGCCCTGACCCTCAATCCATGTGTTTGAGCCCGACGCGCAGATAATCCCACCCCGTCACCAGAGTCAGGATAGCCGCGCCCCACAGTGTGGTCAGACCCACGGTGTGCGGCACATTGGCATCGATCGCGCCCAACGCGACATTCCAGTCAGGCAGGCCGCGCCCAAGGATAAGCGCGCCCAGCGCGATCAACTGGAAGGTCGTCTTCCACTTGGCCAACTGCGTCACCGGGACCGAAACCTGCAAACCTCCGAGAAATTCCCTGAGGCCGGAAACCGCGATCTCTCGCACCAGGATGATTAGCCCGGCGATCACATGCATGTCACCCACATAGGGGCCACGCAGCACACCCTGCGCGGTCAGCACAAGAAGGACCGAGGCGACCATGATCTTGTCGGCGATAGGATCGAGGAAGATGCCCAGCTTCGAGACTGCCCCGCTCGAACGGGCAAGATAACCGTCGAAATAGTCGGTTATCCCCATCAGCGTGTAGAGCGCAAATGCGAGGAGGTAGCCCAGCTCCCAATTCGGCCACCACAGCAGGAAGACCAGGAACGGCAGCGCCAGGATTCGCGACAGGGTGAGGGCATTGGGCAAGGTCAGCATGGGCCGGCACTCTATACGCGGATCGGCCAGGGAAAAAGATCGCATGCAGCCTTGTTCACCGTCAGGCATGCTATAGGTAAGGGCGCTTCGAGGGCCGTTCGGGGGCATATGAATGACGACTTCCACGCATCTTGTGCGCCAGCGGCGATTTTTGCCCTTGTTCGTCACCCAGCTTTTCAACGCCTTCAACGACAATCTCTACAAGACCGCGATGGTGCTGTTCGTGGTCTATAGCGTCTATAGCGACGAACGGGCCGAAGCGTCGTTCAGCGCGCTGGCTTCCGGCCTGTTCATCCTGCCCTTCTTCCTCCTTTCCGCCATGGCGGGGCAACTGGCCGACATGCGCGACAAGGCGGCGATAATCCGCTGGGTCAAGCTGGCGGAAATCGGGATCATGCTGGTTGGCGGCCTGGGCCTGGCGCTGGCATGGAAGGGGATCGGGACGCAGGCCATCGCCATCCCGCTGATGCTCGCCGCCCTGCTCGCGATGGGCGTACATTCGACCTTCTTCGGGCCGATCAAGTACGCCATCCTGCCGCAGCACCTGAAACGCGAGGAGGTGCTGGCGGGCACAGGGTTGGTCGAGGCAGGAACTTATGTCGCGATCCTTGCCGGAACGATCCTGGCCGGATGGCTCCCGGTCGAATGGGCGGCGATCACGATCCTGTTCGTTGCCGTTGCCGGTTATCTGACCAGCCGACAGGTTCCCCCCGCACCGCCGTCAGGCAAGGTCGAAAAGCTCGACTGGCACATCCTGCGCGCCTCGATCGCCCTGATCAGGAACACGATGCACGATCGCGAGATATTCTATGCGATTCTGGCGATCAGCTTCTTCTGGACCATCGGCGCAGTGCTGTTCATCCAGTTTCCCCCGCTGGCCAAGAACACGCTGATGGCCAGCAAGGAGGTGGCAAGCCTGTTCCTGGTGGTGTTTTCGGTGGGTGTGGCGATCGGCTCGGTTTCGATCAACGCGCTGCTCAAGGGCACGGTATCGGCGCGATATGCCCCCGCTTCGGTGATTGCCATGGGGCTGTTCGTGGTCGCGTTCTATCTCGTCTGCCGCGTGTGGCAGACCGACCTCCCGCCCAGCCACATGGGAGTGGCGGAGTTCGTTGCATGGCCGCTCGCCGCGCTCATCCTGCTGTGCCTGCTGGGGATTGCCATCGCGGGCGGCATGTTCGTGGTGCCGCTCTATGCCTTTCTAACCACGCGCAGCGCACCAGATCAGGCCGCGCGGACGATTGCCGCCAACAATATCGTCAATTCGGGTGCGATGGTGGGCGGTTCACTGATCGCGATAGGGTTGAGCGTTGTCGGCATCGCGATTGTCGATCAGTTGCTGCTGAGCGCCGCGATGTGCCTGGTTTCCGCCTGGCTGGGCAAACGGCTCCACCGGGCCGAATTGGCCGCGGCGAACGGCCGCTAGGCGATGAACACCAGCGCCGCGGCGAACACCGCGAAATAGGTGGTCACCACACCGCGCACGTCGTCGCGTGACAGGCTCCAGACGCTCCGTTCCTCGCTATCGAGCAAGTTCATTCGCACATGCGGGGGGAGCGAGGCGAGAAAGGGGTGCCTCGCGGCTTCGTCGGTAAGGACCAGTGACCTGCGCATGCGATGGGCATTAACCCCATTCTAACCATCGTGCGCGCGGTAATTCTGATCTGTCGCAAGGCGGGACGTTAAGCGTCTTGATTCACCAACAGGCAAGCTACAGTCCCGCCATTTGGCAGATGACCGCCCATTCGTCAGGGGTCAATTCCGCTACCGAAAGACGGCCCAGGCGAATCAGTTCGCATTCGGCAAGGCGCGGTTCGGCCTTGATCTGCGCCAGGGTGACGGACCGGGGCAGGCGCTTCAGCGGCTTCACCTTCACCGCCGCCCATTTTCCCGTAGGATCGGTCGGATCGGTGATTCCCGCATGGCTCACCTGGCAGATTCCGACAATCTCCAACCCCTCGCGCGAATGGTAGAAAAAAGCCTGGTCGCCGACCTCCATCGCCGCAAGGTTGTTGCGCGCGCGGTAGTTGCGCACCCCGTCCCAGGTGCCTTCCCCCTCAGCCACAAGATTGTCCCAGCCGTATTTGAACGGTTCGGACTTCAACAGCCAATAACGCGGCACCCTTGCATCTCCTCTGTTTCTGCTCGCCGACTGGGGCGAAAGATGGCGGACTATGCCCAACAGATGCCCGACAAGCGGTCGATTAACCAGATTTTTATCCTGATTTGCGATTTCCCCATTTGAACCAAGTGCAAGGGGAACCGGGCAATTGCCCAGGCAAGCAGGTGTCATGGCAGGCAGCGAAAAGGCAAAAGATCTGGGTAAGGCCGACCGCGACATCGTTGCGCTGGGCATAGCCACGGCGTCAATAATCCTTTTTGCGGCAACAGGCGGGCAGGTGGTGCCCGATGCGGTCCTGTCGATCATGGGTAAGGGCGTCGGACCGGACAAGTTGCTGGCCAATGCGATGCTGCTCAATATCGTGCTCCTCGTATTCGGCTGGCGGCGCTACCGCGAATTGACCGACGAGATTGCCGAGAGGCGCAAGGCTGAAGAGCGCGCCCGGCGTCTGGCCGAAATCGATCCTCTCACAGGATGCCTCAACCGGCGCAGCATGGCCGAGCGAACTGCCGAACTCTGCGACAAGGCTGCCGCAAGCAACCGGGCAGTGGCCTATGCCATGATCGATCTGGACGACTTCAAGCGCATCAACGATATGAACGGGCACGCGGCAGGGGACGAGATGCTGTTGCAAATCGCCAGGCGCCTGCAACAATGCCTTCCTGAAAACGCACTGCTGGCGCGGTTGGGCGGCGACGAGTTCGCCATCGTCACAGTGTTCGATCCGGCACATCGCGAGCAGATCGACGACTTGATCTCGCGAATCTATGACGCGACCTGCACCTTGGGCGCATCGAGCGGGTCCGCGATCGGCGCGACGCTGTCGATCGGGGTCGCTGCGATTGAAAACGGCGCGCTGCCGCAGGATAGCCAGATCAATGTCCAGACATTGATGCACCATGCCGACATTGCGATGTATCACTCGAAGAAGCAGGGCAAGGACCGCTATTCGTGGTTCGAGCCCTCAATGGTCAGCGAATTGCGCCTGCGCCACGAACTGGAAGCGAGCGTCCGTTATGGCATCGCCGCCGGGGAGTTTGTCCCCTATTACGAACAACAGATCGATCTCGAGACTGGCGAACTGGTCGGCTTCGAGATGCTTGCGCGATGGGAATCGCCCAAGCTGGGTCTGACCTTGCCCGAAGTGTTCATCCCGATCGCCGAGGAAATGGGCGTGATCGGCGATCTTTCGGAAGGTTTGATGATCCAGGCCTTTTCCGATGCCCGGCAATGGGATCCCGCGCTGACACTGTCGGTCAATATCTCGCCGGTTCAGCTGCGCGACCCGTGGTTTGCCGAGAAGCTGCTCAAGCTTCTGGTAATGCACAATTTCCCGCCGCAGCGGCTCGAAATCGAGATAACCGAGAGCTGCATGCTCGAAAACGTTGCCATGGTCCGGTCGATGATCGAGAATCTGCGCACGCAAGGAATCAAGATCAGTCTTGACGATTTCGGCGCTGGATATTCGACGCTTGAGCAGCTTCGCGCCCTCCCGTTCGACCGGCTCAAGATCGATCGCAGCTTCATCGCCGAAGTGCGCAGCCCGCATTCATCGACCAAGATCGTCGATGCGATCGTTTCGCTCGGCAATGGCCTGAAGCTGCCGATGACCGCCGAAGGAATCGAGGACGAACATATCCTCGAGCGTCTCAAGTCGATGGGCAATCTGAAGGGGCAAGGATACTATTACGGCCACCCTGAAACCGCCGCTCAGGTTCACGAACGGCTGACAAGGTCTGGCCGGCTGGCTACGATCGGACCTGTTATCGTGCCCGTGCAAGACCATATCGATGAGGTACAGTCGTTGACGGCGTCTGGAGGGGCCTGAGACGGCCGTCCGACCTTCGAAATGCTGGACTGGAACGCCCCGCCCGAATAGAGCGCAGCAGCAATGCGCGTTTCCTTCATCAAGATGCATGGGCTGGGCAACGATTTCGTCGTGCTCGATGCGCGTGATGCCCCCCTTCCCGATATGTCGCGCCGATTTGCGATGGCGATCGCCGATCGCAGGACGGGAATCGGCTGCGACCAGCTGATTCTGCTCGAACCGGACGCCGTGGCAGACCTGCGAATGCGGATATTCAATTCCGACGGGGGCGAGGTCGAATCATGCGGCAACGCAGCACGGGCAGTAGCCATATTGCTGGGTAAGCCTGCGCGCGTGGCAACGCTTGGCGGAACGATCGAACTTGATCCCTGTGCAGGCGGCGCACGAGTGAACATGGGCACGCCGCGCTTCGACTGGGAACGGATCCCGATCGCCTATGCCATGGATACCGCAGCCATGCCGGTGAGCTGGGACGGATTGGAAAATCCCGCCGCGGTCAATGTCGGCAATCCGCATGTGATATTCTTCGTCGATGACAGCAACGCGGTGCCGCTCGACCGGCTCGGCCCCGAGATCGAGAACGACCCGTTGTTTCCCGAACGGGTCAACGTCAACGTGGCGCATGTCGCCGATGGCGCGGTGCATCTTCGCGTGTGGGAACGCGGCGCAGGGCTAACACGCGCCTGCGGCACTGGAGCTTGCGCCACTGCCGTCGCGGCGATCCGGAGCGGATTGGCGCAATCGCCAGTAACCGTGCACCTCCCGGGCGGCGCGCTCGAAATCGCATGGAACGGATCGGGCGATATCTGGATGAGCGGCCCGGCAAGCGAGAGTTTTCGCGGATCGTTCGAATGGGATGATTTCGCGTGAGCGGTGCCGAAGTGATTACGCTTGGCTGCCGGCTCAACATTGCCGAAAGCGAGAGGCTGCGCACGATGTTGGCGGGCGAGCGCAATCTGGTGGTGGTAAACAGCTGCGCGGTGACTTCACAGGCTGTTCGCCAGACGCGCCAGGCCATCCGCAAGGCACGCAGGGGGCGGCCCGATGCGCGGCTGCTGGTTACGGGCTGCGCGGCCGAAATCGAGCGCGAGCAGCTGTCGGCAATGCCCGAAGTTGACGGCTTGATCGCCAATTCGGACAAGCTCGATCCGCGCGCCTGGAACGTGCCGACGACGACGCGGCAGACAGCCGGGAGCCAGCTCACCCGCGCCTTCATTGCGGTGCAGAACGGCTGCGACCATTCCTGCACCTTCTGCGTCATTCCGCAGGGCCGCGGCCCGAGCCGCTCTCTGCCAGTGGCGAAGGTCCTGCAAGAGATCGAACGGCATCTGGATTGCGGCGCGCGCGAAGTTGTGCTGACCGGGGTCGATCTCACCAGCTGGGGGCACGAACTTCCCGGCTCGCCCAAGCTGGGCATGCTGGTGCAGGCGATACTCGACACCTTCGCGCGCCTTTCGCGCCTGCGTCTGTCATCGCTCGACGGGATCGAGATAGACCCGTTGCTGCTTGACCTCATCGCGGGTGAACCGCGGATCATGCCGCATCTGCATCTGTCGCTACAGCATGGGCACGATCTGATCCTCAAACGGATGAAGCGCCGCCATCTACGACGCGATGCGGTGGAACTTGTCGCACGGATCAAGGCACGCCGCCCCGAAATTGCCGTGGGTGCCGATCTGATTGCCGGTTTTCCGACCGAAACTGATGAACACCATCGAGCCAATCTCTCCATCATTCACAAACTCGAGATCGTGCACGGCCATATTTTTCCCTATTCGCCGCGCCCCGACACACCCGCTGCGCTGATGCCGCAGGTTGACAAGCGCGTGATCGCACGGCGTGCGGCGCAGCTGAGGGAGGCCGTGGCGGAAATGCGGCGGAGCTGGCTCGCCGGACTGGTGGGTACCGAAATGCAGGTGCTGGCCGAACGCGACGGCACTGGGCACGCGGAGAATTTCGCGCGGGTGCGCCTGCCAACCTCCGCCGTTCCGGGCGACGTGCTCGCGCTGTGCCCCACACATATCGATGAAGGACTGCTGGCGTGAGCGAAGCGGATATCCCCAGGCGTTCGTGGACAGAAAGGCTGTTCGGCGGCTTTCGCAAGACCTCCGAACGGCTCAGCGAGAATCTGACGCAGGCGGTGAGCCGGGCGAGGCTCGACGACGAAACGCTCGATATCGTCGAGGATGCGCTGATCACTTCAGATCTGGGCCCGTCGGCTGCCGCGCGCATTCGCCAGCGGCTCTCCGCCAAACGGTTCGGGCTCGAAATCAGCGAGCGCGAATTGAAGGAGGCGGTGGCTGAAGAAATCGCCGAAATCCTGCGTCCCGTGGCAAAACCGCTGGAAATCACCGCCTTCCCACGCCCGCAGGTGATCCTGGTGATCGGCGTCAACGGCAGCGGCAAGACCACCACCATCGCCAAGCTGGCGCACCTGCTGCAAGAGGACGACTACGGCGTAATGCTGGCGGCGGGCGATACCTTCCGCGCGGCGGCCATCGGCCAGCTGGCCACCTGGGCGCAGCGGATCGGCGCGCCGATCATTCGCGGACCGGAAGGCGGCGATCCTTCAGCCGTTGTGTTCGATGCGGTCAAGGCCGCGACCGACCAGGGTATCGACGCGCTGATCGTCGATACTGCCGGGCGTTTGCAAAACAAGCGCGAACTGATGGACGAACTGGCCAAGATCCGCCGCGTGCTGGGACGCCTCAACCCGGAGGCTCCGCATGATGTGGTGCTGGTGCTCGATGCCACCAACGGGCAGAATGCGCTCGCCCAGATCGACGTTTTCAAGGAAGTCGCCGGGGTGACCGGGCTGATCATGACCAAGCTTGACGGCACTGCGCGCGGCGGCGTGCTGGTCGCCGCGGCCGAGCAGTATGGCCTGCCCATCCATGCGATCGGAGTGGGTGAGAAGATCGACGACCTGCGCAGTTTCGACCCCGATCTGGTCGCGCGCGTGATTGCGGGGATAGCTTGATGAGCGACGTGGCGAAAAAGAAGAAGCAGGGCACGGGCTGGCTCAATGTCGCGGTCGATTACGGCCCGCTGCTGGTCTTCCTGGGCACCTATCGCTGGTTCTCGCCCGAGGAAAGCAGCGCCGCTGGCGAACTCTTTGCCATCGTCAGGGGCACCGGCGCCTTCATGGTCGCGGCTGTCATCGCGCTGCTGGTGTCGAAATGGCGACTGGGCAAGGTATCGCCGATGTTGTGGTTTTCGACCGCGCTGATCGTGGGCTTCGGCACGCTTACAATTTTTTTTGGCGATCCGACCTTCGTGCAGATCAAGCCGACGATCATCTACGTGACGCTGGGCGGTGCGCTGCTGATCGGCGCATGGAAGAAGCGGGCTCTGCTGCAGGTCCTGCTCGAAGCCGCGTTCGAGGGGCTGTCCGAAGAGGGATGGCTCAAACTCTCGCGCAACTGGGGCGTGTTCTTCATGCTTCTGGCCGTCCTCAACGAGGTTCTGCGCCGCTATCTGGGCTTCGAGGACTGGCTGTGGGCCAAGATCTGGGTATTCCTGCCGCTGACTTTCCTGTTCACGTTCAGCCAGATTCCCATGCTGATGCGGCACGGCCTTAAGGTCGAAGCTGAGCCGGAAAGCCCGGCGGAAAGTTGAATTCCTCCACCGGCGCCCGGCAGCCGGGGGTTGAAATGACGGCGCAATCCGATCACAATCCCAGCCGATACCAGCGCGCCGGATGCGGCTGGTCCCACCAATCGGATCCAGGGGGAAATCATGGCAAAACTTTTCGGAAACCTGCACCTCGTGCTGCTGCTCGGCATTGTTGCCGCGCTGATCGTGATATCGTCCTTCACCGGCTGGACCGGGGCGGACGGCAAATCCATCGCCGATGACGTGCTACGCTGGCTCCACCTGTTCTTCGGCGTGCTGTGGATCGGCCTGCTTTATTACCTGAATTTCGTCCAGGTGCCGACCATGCCAGCGATCCCGGCCGAGCAGAAAGGTGCCATCACCGGGTATATCGCGCCCAAGGTGCTGTTCTTCTTCCGTTGGGGCGCCGCGCTCACCGTGCTGACGGGCCTTAGCATCGCCTTCCATAACGGTTACGGTGCGCAGGCGCTCAGCTTCGGCGGCACCGGCGCTGACGGGATCAACCTGATCGGAACCGGCATGTGGCTGGCGCTGATCATGGCCTTCAACGTGTGGTTCATAATCTGGCCCGCGCAGAAGAAGATCCTGGGCATTGTCGAGGCGAGCGCAGAGGAAAAGGCTGCGGCTGGTCCGCGCGCACTGATTGCCAGCCGCCTCAACGTGCTGCTGTCGCTGCCGATGATGTATGCGATGGTCAGCGCCAATCTGGGCTGATCGATCGGGCCTTATTGAAACAAGCGGGGCGCTGCCGGTCCAAGGCGGCGCCCCTTGTTTTTTTGCGCCGGTCAGATCTCGACCTGGCTGCCCAGTTCGACCACGCGGTTGGTTGGCAACTTGAAAAAATCCATCGCGGTGGCCGAATTTCGCAGCATCCATGCGAACAGCTTTTCCCGCCAGATCGGCATTCCCGGCCGCTTCGACGGTAGCAACGTCTGGCGCGAGAGGAAGAAACTGGTCTGCATCATGTCGAATTCGCCGCCGCAGCGCTTGAGGCATTTGAGGCCCGTCGGCACGTCGGTTTCCTCCATGAAGCCATAGTGAAGCATCGCGCGGTAGAACCCGTCGCCCAGATCGTGATATTCGCAGCGTTCGGCAGGATCGACGTAGGGCACCTCGGCGATCTGCACGGTCAGGATCACGACGCGTTCGTGCAGCACCTTGTTGTGCTTGATGTTGTGGAGCAGCGCCGCCGGAACCCCTGCATTGGCCGACGCCATGAAGATCGCCGTTCCAGGCACCCGCGTGGCAGAGTTCTTGGCCGACTTGGCGAAGATCTCCATCGGCAACGCTACTTCGCTCATCCGCTCGCGCATCAGCTTGCGTCCGCGCGCCCAGGTGGTGAGCAGGGTGAACGCGATCACGCCAACCACCAGCGGGAACCATCCGCCATAGGGTACCTTTGGCAGGTTGGCGGCGAAATAGGCGCCATCCACAAAGACAAAAAGCAGGGTGACAGGGATGCCCAGCCACCATTTCCACTTCCACACCGCCAGGATGAGCACACCCATCAGGCAAGTATCGATGAACATCGCACCGGTGACGGCTATGCCATATGCGCTCGCCAGATTGGACGAATTCTCGAACATCAGCACCAGTAGGATGACCGAGACCATCAGGGCATTGTTGACGAACGGGATATATATCTGGCCGCGTGAAGCGGCGCTGGTATGCTCGGTCGAAAGCCTCGGCACCAGGCCAAGCTGGATCGCCTGATGCGTGACCGAGAACGCGCCCGAAATCACGGCCTGGCTGGCAATGAAAGTTGCCGCCGTCGCCAGCAGGACCAGTGGCAGGCGCAGCTGTTCGGGTGCCATGGTGAAGAACGGGCTTTGCATTGCCGCAGCCGTTTGTGACGGGTCAAGCGAAGCGATCATCGCCCCCTGGCCGAAATAGTTGAGCAGCAGGCACGGCATGACGAAGCCGAACCACGAAAGCCGCATCGGTCCGCGCCCGAAATGCCCCATGTCCGAATAGAGCGCTTCGGACCCGGTCACAGCCAACACCACCGAACCCAGCGCAAGAAATGCGATGTACCCGTCTGTAAGAAAGAACTGCACTGCATACCATGGGTTCAGCGCCTGCAGGATAAGCGGGTTGGCCACGATATGGATCACCCCAAGCACCGCGATCGTGACGAAATAAACGATCATTACCGGAGCGAACAGCGCCCCGACCTTGGCCGTGCCGCGGCGCTGGATCACGAACAGGAAGATAAGCAGAGTCAGCGCGATAGGTATGACCAGCGGTTCCAGCTGGGCGTTGACAACGGTCAGGCCCTCGACCGCAGACAGAACCGAAATCGCGGGAGTGATCATGCTGTCGCCATAGAACAGCGCGGTGGCGAACACGCCCAGGATCAGCGTGAGCCAGGCATAACGCGAGCCGCCAAGATGGTGCGTGAGCATGGCCACCAGCGCCAGCGTGCCACCCTGGCCCTTGTTGTCGGCGCGCATCAGGATCGTGACATATTGCAGCGACACGATAAGCGTCATCGACCAGAAGATCAGGCTGACCACGCCAAAGACGTGCAGCTTGTCGATCGCCAGCGAATGTTCGCCCAGAAAGGTTTCGCGGAAGGCATAGAGCGGGCTGGTCCCGATATCGCCAAAGACAATGCCGATAGCCCCCACGGCCAGCGCGGTCTTTGTCGCGTTATGACCATCCGCGCCCCCTGCGGAAGCGGAGTTTGTCGCCGAATTTTCAGATTGGCTCATTGGCTTCGGATTTCCCGGTCCTTGACGGTACTGCCCATGCGCGGAATGCATCCTCGCGACACAAGGCCGCGGCGCTTAGCATCGCCTGCACAAGCCTGCAACCGATGCTTTCACTGGCCCGCTGCGGGCATCTGCGCCAGCATCGCATCGAGTTGGCCGATACGAGCTGCCAGATCCTCGCGCCAGGGGGCATCAGGGGGCGAAGCATCGAGCAGATCGGTCCAAACCCGCCGCGCTTCCAGCGGCATTCCCGACCGCAGCAACGCCACGCCGAGGAAATAGGCCGGGCCAGGGTTCCCAGGCATGGTTTCCTCGGCCATGCCATAGGCCATGAGCGAAGCGGGTGTGACCCGCCCTCCCGCATGTTCGACCAGCGCATTGGCCAGCGCAAGCCAGCCTTCACCGTGCCCCGGATTTGCGCCGAGGCCGGATCGCAGCAGCTGCGCCGCCTCCATGTAGCGACCTTGCCGCGCGAACGCGTCCGATACCATGAGCCAGGATGGCACCGGCTGTGAAGGGCTGAACAGCGAGCGGCGAGCGGCGACCATGGCCTCTCCGGACTGGGCCGTTTCGGCCACGGCCTCCTTGGCTGCAGTGGGCAGATCGGGCGAACCCTGCAGCGCGTATCCGGCAAGTCCGAAGGCCAGCACTGCGCCAAGCGTGGTCCAGCTGCGCCGCTCCAGCTTCAGAACGAACGCGGCGACCAGGAAGGCCGCCAGAACCAGCAGGATGACCGGAATCCAGCCCGTCATTCGCCGCCCTTCCCGCCAATCCGTCGCCGCAGAATCAAGGCTGCCACGATCAGGATCAGCAGTGGTACCGCAAACAGCGGCCATGTGACCGGGCTGATCTGCGGTGCATAGCTGACATAATCGCCATACCGTTCGACCAACCAGGCCCGGATCGCCTCGGGCTCCTCACCGGCGGCGATCCGCGTGCGCACCTGATGGCGCATGTCGCCCGCCATCGGAGCATCGCTGTCGGCAATCGACTGGCTCTGGCACTTGAGGCAGCGCAACGTTTCCATCAGCGCCTGCGCCGCAGCTTCCTGCGCCGGATCGTCAAGCTGGCGATAGGCGTAGGGCGCGGGCGGCATCGAATCCTGCGCCGCGAGCGGCACTGCAGCGACGGCAAGGAACAGCGCGATCAGTGCCTTCATTGCCCCGCCTCCTGAAGTTTTCCGATCAGTTCGGGCACGTCCGCCGCACGAACATCGCCAATGTGCTGGTGCAGAATTCTGCCCTCGCCGTCGATCACGAACGTCTCGGGCACTCCCGAAGAGCCGATTGCCAGTTGCACTTCCGACAGGTCGTCAGCGCCAATGCGCATGTAGGGATTGCCGTGCGTCGCCAGGAAGCGCGCCACGTCCTCGGGTCGGTCACGAATGGCGATTCCGACAATCTCGACACCCTGTTCGCGCAGACTGGCGAGGTGCGGTGCCTCGGCAATGCAGGGCAGGCACCAACTCGCCCAGATGTTGAGCAGGCGCGGTTTGCCGTCAGTGAAATCGGCGGTTTTGACTCCTGGCAGACCATCGGCCGCAGCGCGCAGGTCGAACCGTGGCAGGGGCTTGCCGATCATCGTTGACGGGACGAATTCGTCCTTGGGCTGGGTCAACTGATATGCCGCCAGTCCCAGGAAGAAGGCGAACAGCCCCAACGGCAGCCACAGCGTCCAGCGCTTCATGCCGTATCTCCCGCAGCGGACGGCTCGCCGCGCAGGCCGACCCGTTCCTTGCGCCGCGTCGCACCGCGCCGTGTGGCCCTGCGGCGCTTAAGATCGCCCGATACCCGCCCGACAATCGCGAGCACGCCGCCCAGCGCGATCAGCACTCCGCCATACCAGATGAATGTGACGAAGGGCTTCCACCACAGGCGCAATTGCCAGCGACCATCGCTGGTCTGATCGCCGATCACCGCATAGAGCTGACCGTCCCAGCGGGTGATCTGCGCGCTTTCGGTGGTCTGTTGCGGCGGCGTCCAGAAATTGCGCGCCTGCGGCGTTATCCGCACCGGTTCGCCCGCACCGCGCTGCGCAAGGATACGCGCCTCGAGCGCGGTCCAGTTCGGCCCGGCAACCGCATCGATGCCTTCGAGCGTCACCTGCCAGCCTGCCACCCGCTCGGTCCCGCCGATGGCGACCGCTGCCAGCCGCTCACGGGTGAACGCGCTTTCGCTGGCCATGCCGAACAGCGCCACGGCGACGCCGAAATGCGCGATCACCATACCCCAGCTCGCAAGCGGTACGCGCGTCAGCCGCCGCCCGACCAAAGGCAGGAATGCGGCTATGGCAAGCGGGAGGGACAGCACCAGCCCCAGCATCGGCAGCAATCCAATACTCGCCAGCAGCCCCACCAGCAGCGCCAGGCTGACCGCAACCGCAACAAGTATCGCCAGCGGAAGCCGTATCCTGTCGATATTGTCGTGCCGCCAACGCAGCAGCGGGCCCAACGTCATCACAATGAGCATGGGCACGACGAAGATCGCGGACACAGGGTTGAAGTAGGGCGGCCCCACCGAAACGCGCGCGCCAAAGGCTTCGGCCAGCAACGGGTACAGCGTGCCGAGCAACACGATGCCCAATGTGGCGCTAAGCATGACGTTATTGAACACCAGCGCGCCCTCGCGGCTCACCATGGCAAAGCGCTGCCCTTCGCTGATCGTGCCCGCGCGCAGGGCAAACAGCAGCAGCGCGCCGCCGATGTAAAGCGCCAGTAGCGCCAGAATGAAGCTGCCGCGTTCAGGATCAACGGCAAAGGCATGAACGCTGGTGAGGATGCCCGAGCGCACCAGGAAGGTTCCGACCATGCTCATCGAGAATGCCACCACGCCCAGCATGATCGTCCAACTGCGCAGCGCATCGCGCGCGGCCAGAACGCTGGCCGAATGGAGCAGCGCAGTCGCCGCCAGCCATGGCATCAGCGAGGCGTTCTCGACCGGATCCCAGAACCACCATCCGCCCCAGCCCAGCTCGTAATAGGCCCAATAACTGCCCGCGGTGATGCCCAGCGTCAGGAACACCCATGCGCCCAGCACCCAGGGGCGCATCACGCGCGCGAATTCGGGCGTGACCTGCCGCGTCAGCAGCGCGCCGACCGCGAAGCTGAAGGCTACCGAAAGCCCGACATAACCGAAATAGAGCGTGGGCGGATGGAACGCGAGGCCGATATCCTGGAGTAACGGATTGAGCCCCAGCCCCTCGACGGCGGGCACCGGCAGCCGCTCAAACGGGTTCGAACTGAGCAGCAGGAAGGCGTAGAACCCCAGCGCGACGAAACCCTGCGCCGCCAGCGTCGCCTGCATCGTGCGTTCGGGCAGGCGACGTTCGATCAGCGCGATCAGCCCGCCCGCCAGCGACATCACCGTGACCCACAGCAGCATCGAGCCTTCGTGATTGCCCCACGCGCCTGCCAGCTTGAAGATCAGCGGCTTCATCGAATGCGAATTGTCCGCCACCAGCTTCACCGAAAGATCGGTAACCACAAAGCTACGCAACAGCATCAAGAATGCGAACAACGCCAGCAGCCCTTGCATGATCGCCGCCGGGCGCACCGTCGCGGCAAGATCGGCCGCGTGATCGCGCTGTGCCAGCACGCCGCCCGCGAGTTGCAGCGCCGCGAGTGCGGCGGCGAGCCACAAGGCGGCAAGGCCGAGTTCGGGTATCATTCCATCCCGATCGTGGTTGCTTCGGGGCCGGTGCTGTCCATGGCCTTGTGCATGTCCTGCATTTCGCGCGGGACATAGTTCTCGTCGTGCTTGGCCAGCAGATTGGAGGCGATGAAGGTTCCATCTGCTGCCACGCTGCCTTCGGCCACGACGCCCGAACCCTCAACGAACAGGTCGGGCAGTATCCCGCTGTAACGCACGGGCACCCGCGCGGCGGCCTGATCGGTCACGACAAAGGATATGGTCACGCCGTCGGCCATCGTTTCGACCGATCCGCGCTCGACCATACCGCCCAGCCGCACCGCCTGCCCCGGAGGCGGCGGATTGGCGACCAGTTCGTCGGGCAGATAGAAATAATCGGCCTGCGTGCGCAGCGACCACGCCGCCAGCAGTACCGCCCCGATCAGCGCGGCAAGTGCAATCAACACGAGAACCAACCGCTGATGCTTGGGCTTGAGCGTGCTCATCTGCGCTTCACCTCGTCACGCCGCCGCTCGGCCCGGCGCATCGAAATCCAGCTCCAGCCGGTCAGCAGCAGCGTTCCGGCGATCCCGAGGGCATAGGCGGCGATCACGAAACCCCACTGGTCGAGCCCCTCATGCATCGATCGCCTCCCACGCCTTGCGCCGCAGCCGTGCCTCGTGCTGCATTTCGGCGATCAGCGCCCGCATCCGTGCCAGCACCACTCCGCCGAACAGCAGCGAGAAACCCAGCACGGCGACCAGCAACGGAATCAGAAACTCCGGATCGATCGCGCTCTTGCCAATGGTGATACTGGGCGGTTGGTGAAGCGAGTTCCACCACACCACCGAACGGTTGATGATCGGGATGTTGACCGCGCCGACCAGCCCGAAGATCGCCGGAATCCGCGGCGACCCGCCATCGCGCTCGACCGCCTGCGCCAGCGCAACATAGCCCGCGTAAAGAAACAGCAGCACCAGCATGCTGGTCAACCTGCCATCCCACACCCACCAGGTGCCCCAGGCCGGGCGTCCCCAGATCGATCCTGTCAACAGGCAGATCGCGGTAAAGGCCATGCCTGGCACCGCCGCAGCGCGCGCTGCGGTGGCAGCCAGCGGATGCTTCCAGACGAGAAAGGCAATGCTGGACACGGCAATCGCCGTCCACCCGCCCATGCCCAGCCACGCGCTGGGCACATGGATGAAAAGGATACGCACGGTTTCGCCCATCAGCCGGTCAGGCGGAACGGCAAGCAGGCCCCAGGCCAGCGCCCCTGCGGTCAGCACCAGCCCGCTCACCAACAATGCGGGAGTGAGCCAGCTTGCCAATGAAAGAAAGCGTCGGGGATTAGCAAAGCCGTGCATGTCGTCGCCGGTAATACAGCGCCAAGATCGCCCGACAAGGCCGCAAATGCGGCCAACCGGGAATTCAGCGCCCGATAAGCTGCTGTGCCATGCGGTCTGCTACCGCATTGGCCGGTTCGCCGGTCCTCGCGCTCTCCTCCCAGATCGCTTCGAGACGGCCGGGGATGAGATCGATCCGGGCGTTGATTGCGTCATCATCCGCGCCATCGATGTGGCGCAGGACGCTGACGATCCCGCCGGCGTTGATCACATAGTCTGGCGCATAGAGAATGCCGCGGTCGAGCAGCATCCGGCCTTCGGCGCCGGTTGCAAGCTGGTTGTTGGCGCCGCCGGCGACGGCTCTGGCCCGGATCGCTGCGACCGATTGTTCGGTCAGGATCGCGCCCAGTGCGCATGGGGCAACGATATCCACATCGGCGGCCAACACTTCATCGGTAGGGACCGCGATGGCTCCAAGTTCGTCGGCCAGCGCCTTTGCCCGGGCACTATCGACATCGGCCAGCACCAGGCTCGCCCCGGCTGCGGCCAGATGTCGGGCCAGACCGCCGCCGACGCTGCCCACACCCTGGATCGCGACGCGAACGCCCGCCATGTCCGCCGTGCCCAACGCGCGCATCGCTGCTGCAACCACGCCAAGATAGACGCCGCGGGCGGTGAACGGCCCGGGATCGCCGCCCTGCCTCCCCGGCAGGCCCGCAACATGGGGGGTCACCGCCGAAAGGGCGACCATGTCCTGCTCACTCATCCCCACGTCCTGCGCGGTGATATAGCGGCCCGCGAGCTGATCGACCGCACGGGCGAAAGCTGCCAGCAATTCGGGGGTTTTGGTCCGCGCCTGGTCGGCCAGGATCACCGCCTTTCCGCCGCCTGCGGGCAGGCTGGCCATGGCGTTCTTGTAACTCATCCCGCGCGACAGGCGCAGCGCGTCGCGCATTGCATCGCCAGGGTTCGCATAATGCCAGAAGCGCGTGCCGCCCGCTGCCGGGCCAAGGTGGGTTGAATGCACGGCAATGATCGCGGTGAGGCCGCTTTCGCGATCGGTCACGAGCTGGACCAGCTCGTGTTCGTCAAAATCGGCTTCGTTCCAGAAAGCAGCCATCATTTCATCCCCGGTTGCGGTCGCAGAATTTGCGCGACAGGCGGGGGAAGCGACTGGGGCGATCGACGGGGTTCGAACCCGCGACCTCCGGTACCACAAACCGGCGCTCTAACCAACTGAGCTACGATCGCCATATGTCTTGACCCGCCTGCCCTGCGTGCCGCGCAAGCGGGCCTGTTACGCGCCTTGGCCGACCCGTCAAGGCCTGCCGCAGCGGGCGCGAGCCTGTTGCACAAAGCCGGGGTTTTTGGAAGCGAAAACTGCGCCCGCGCACGGTTTGCGTAACAATATTTCGCGCTTGCCGATCATGCTTCAGGCCCTATCATTTTTGCATGAATCAAGCAGGCGAATCTTCGGCCCGGCTTCTGGTTACTGTGGGCGGCATGCAGCGCGTGCCCAGCGACAGGCTCGAGCTGTTCCAGAAGCGGAATTTCGTCGATAACGGGCTGTGCGCGGAATTGATCGCACTGATCGAGGCGAACCGCCGTCCATCGACAATCGCCGATGACAACGGCGACCGCTATTTCCGCACCAGCGAAACCTGCGATCTGGACTCCGCCCTGCCCGCCGTCGCCAGGCTTGAGGCAATGCTGACCCAAATCTCTGGCATCGACCCCGCGCACGGCGAGCCCTTGCAAGGGCAGCGCTATGCGGTGGCCCAGGAATTCAAGCCGCACACCGACTATTTTTCGCCTAGCGGCGCTGATTACGCAAAGTTCTGCTCGGTCGCGGGGCAGCGGACCTGGACCTTCATGATGTATCTCAATCACGTCGATGCGGGCGGGGGCACGCGCTTCAAGATCATCGGCAAGACGTTTCAGCCGGAAGCGGGCAAATTGCTGTGCTGGAACAACTGTCGCCCCGACGGCAGCGTCAATCCCAACACGCTGCATCACGGAATGAAAGTGCGCAAGGGCGTGAAATATGTGATAACCAAATGGTATCGCGAAAAGGAATGGGCCTGGTAATGAACGAATATGCCGGAATTGCGGAACAACTGCGGCTGCGGCTCGCCAACCTTCTAGAGCGGGCTGAAGTCATCGAAGACGACCTCAGGCACCCGCTCGACGCCGACTGGAGTGAGCAGGCGGTCGATCTGGCCGATGACGAGGCGCTGGCGGGCGTGGACGATGTGCTGCGCGCAGAAATCCAGCAGGTCCGGCTCGCCTTGTTGCGGATCGAAAACGGGACGTATGGAACCTGCGCGGTTTGCGGCGAGCCGATCGGGCTTGCCCGGCTGCAAGCCCTCCCCATCGCCACTCGCTGCATAAAGTGCGCCTGACCGGATCGGGCGAGGCATGAAAAAAGGCGGCCCCACCGGACCGCCTTCTTTCCACGCAGCAAGCCGCGAGGTCGATCAGACCCTTACTTCTTGAGGCTGAGCCCGCCGAAACGCTTGTTGAAGGCGGCAACGCGGCCACCTTCCTGGATCTGCTGGCGGCCGCCGGTCCAGGCCGGGTGGCTGAGCGGATCGATATCGAGCGCCAGCGTATCGCCTTCCTTGCCCCAGGTCGAACGGGTCTGGAATTCGGTGCCATCGGTCATCTTGACCGTGATCATGTGGTAGTCGGGATGCGTATCGGCCTTCATGGTCATCGTCCTTGGTAGCTTGTGCCCGGTTCCGACCGGGTGCGCTGTGTTCGGAAAGGCGCGCGGTTAGCGGCGTTCGTTCCAAATTGCAAGTTCCGTTATGCGGGCGTTCCCGGCCAGCTTGTCTGGCCGCAAGGCCGAACGGCCGCCCGCAGGCCCGGATGGGCCGAGGAAATCGCACACCCGGATGGGTGTGCGGAAATCAAACAGGCACGGCCAGCTTGACTGGCCGCAAGGCCGAACGGCCGCCCGCAGGCCCGGATAGGCCGAGGAAATCGCACACCGGGATGGGTTTGCGGAAATCAGGCGGCCGGATCGGCAATCATCGCGGTGAATTCGGCCTCGCTCGTGGTCTTGCCCTCGACGCTGGCGCGCCCCTTGAACTTGTAAACGCGGCTGCGTTTCTGGAGGAATTCGACCTCGAGATCGAGCAGGCACCCCGGCGTAACCGGTGCCCGGAACTTGGCGTTCTCAATTCCCATGAAGAACACCAGCTTGCCCGTACCCGCCAGCTCGAGCGTTTCGATCCCAAGGATCGCCGCGGCTTGCGCCATCGCCTCGATCTGGAGGACGCCAGGCATGATCGGGGTGCCGGGGAAATGCCCCTGGAAGAACTGCTCGTTCATCGTCACGGCCTTCACCGCGTGGATGCGGTCGCCAAGCTCAAGCGACTTGACCCGATCGACCAGCAGCAATGGATAGCGGTGCGGCAGGGCCTTGAGAATCCGCTGGATGTCATACGCCGGTGCGCTGCTGTCCTGGCTCATGCCCTGCCCCCGCTGCTTTCCGACGCCCGATCAGCGGCCTGTAGGCGCCTGCGGGTTCGTCTGCTGCGGCTGGGTCTGCTGGGCCTGTTGAGCCTGTTGGGCCGCTACGATCTGCAGCAACTGGTTGATCTGCTGATAGACGCCAACCGCATTGCGGGTGGGCTGCCAACCCTGCGGCGGGACGATGTTCACCGAAGCGACCTTGGAATTGAGCGCCGCGGTAACCTGCTGCGTGATGTTGGCCGCCGGCGGGGCATAGACCACCACGTCGGGCGTCAGCACGAGCTGGATCTGCAATTGCTGCACGACCTGCTCAACGCTGGCGCCATATTGCGCCATGATCTGCTCGACCGCATAAACGCGCGCGCCGTCGACCTGGTTGGTCAGTTGCTCCATCTCCTGTTCGATCTGGCCGATACGCTTCGCCTGCGGCGTATTTTGCGCAGCTGTCTGCTCCGCTTCGTCAAGCTGGCCGTCGTTGTTCTTGTCGAGCTGCTTGAGCAGCGTCTGGCGTTCCTGGTTGCGCTGCTGGAGCGTGTCGATCTGCAACTTGTAGGTCGTGCCGATTTGCTGATAGGCGGTGCCGAAGGCAGTGGTGCCGATAATCACCGCGGGCATGTTGATCGTGGCGATCTTGCCCTGGACCTGCGCAACGGCGGGAACCGACACGGCAGCCGCCATGGCAATGCTCGAAGCGACGAGCGCGGACTTGAGAATGTTCATCAGAATTGTGTTCCTACGTTGAATGAGAATTTCTTGATGTCGTCGCCTTCTACCTTGCGGAGGATGCGTGCGAGATCGATGCGGAAGGGCCCGAAGGGCGAATTCCAGTTGACTCCGATGCCCACCGAAACACGCGGACTGGGGCTGTCGCCCACGAAGATTTCGCGGAACCGGCTGTTGGCCAGGATCGACGGCTGGTTGGCGGTGGTACCGTCTGCCGCAATCGGGTTGGGCGTTAGCGTAGCCGTCTGCGTGCCGTTAGAATTTGTAACAATTTCTATGAACAGCGGCTGGCCATCGGTATTGACCTGCTGGACGCCGTTGGGATTGTCCTGAAGCAGCGGCCGGGTCACGTCGAACAATGCACCCGCATCAAGGAACAGCGACGGCCTCAGCCCCAGTTCGCGCGCGCCCGATCCAAGCGGAATCTCAAGTTCCAGCCTGCCGAGGTAATAGGCCCGCCCGCCCAGCGAATCGTCGGCATTCTGGTCACGATCGGTGATGACGACCGGGTTGCCGTCCTCGTCATCGACATAGGGCTGACGCAGCACGCGCGGCCCCACGCCGCGAATGTCGAAGCCGCGAATCTGCGGTTCGCCAAGGAAGAACCGATCGGTCAGGCGAACGTCGTCGCTGCCGGGAATATTGCGGTTTTCCAGCGCGTGGATCAGCCCGCCCTCGGCCGACGCCGAAAAGATGAACCCGCCAAACACCGGCCAGTACTGCGCGGCCTTGCCGCGGACGCGGGCGTACTGCACCGAACCGCCCAACCCGGCGAACTCGGTCGTCAGCGAGATATTGCGGCCCCTGGTCGGGCGCAGACGGCTGTCGAGCGAATTATAGGCCAGCGTCAGCCCGACGATCGAGCTTGTGCGCTTGCCGATCGCATCGCACAGGAATCGTCCGGCCAGCAGCGGGTCGCAAGTCCTGATACCGTCACCATCGGGGTCCGAGAAGAATGTGGTGGGATCGAGCGTCACATCGTCGAAGTTGAAGGTGTAGCTGCCGATCAGTGACATGAATTCGGTCAGCGGCACGCCGGCGCGAACCGAAAAACCGGTCGTCGCCTGTTCGAACGTGGTGTTTCGATCACGGTTGAAGGTGTTGAAACTGTTGAGATCGCGCCGGAAGATGTCCACGCCCGCCGAGATATTGCGATCGAAGACGTAGGGCTCTGTGAAACTTACCTGGAACGAACGGGAGAAGCGCGAATAGTTGACGCTGGTCCCTATCGTCTGCCCGCGGCCGCGGAAATTGCGCTGCCGGATCGAAGCGGAGAGGATGAAGCTTTCGAGCGAGGAAAAGCCTGCCGAAAGCTGAAGCTCGCCGGTCGGCTGCTCCTCGACATTGGCTTCGAGCACGATCCGGTCACCCTGGCTGCCTTGGACCTGGTTGACCTCGAAATTCTCCTGGAAATAACCCAGCGAGTTGATGCGGGCCGTGGTCCGCTTGACCTGGAGCGAGTTGAACGCATCGCCTTCGTTGATGCGGAATTCGCGCCGCACGACCTTGTCCTGCGTCAGCGTGTTGCCGTTGACATCGACCCGCTCGACATAGACGCGCGGTGCCTGGCGCAGCACGAAATTCACGCTCATCGTCAGTTCTTCGCGGTTGCGCGTAAAGTCAGGCTGCACATCGGCAAAGGCATAGCCGAATGTGCCGGCCAGTTCGGACAACTGCTCAACCGTATCCTCGACCAGCTTGGCATCGTACCACTCGCCGGTCTTCATCGGCAGGCGGCCTGACATCAGCTCGCTGTCGAAATCGCGCAGCTGGCTTTCGACTTCGACCTTGCCGAACTTGTAGCGCTCGCCTTCCTCCACCACATAGGTGATGATGAAGTCGCGCTTGTCAGGCGTGAGCTCGGCCACGGCCGAAACCACGCGGAAATCGGCATAGCCTTCGGTCAGGTAGAACTGCCGCAGCTTCTGCTGGTCGAATGCCAGGCGATCGGGATCATAGCTGGTGTTCGAA
>PNJY01000024.1 GCA_013822125.1 Erythrobacter sp.
CACCTGAACCGAAATCCAAGCCAACGGCGCCTGCCTTCCGGCAGTTCCGAGACCTGACACCCTTGGTGGCCCCCTCTCTCCGGCGAACAGTCCTGACCGAAGCCATTTCCATTCATCCATCGATCGGTTGCCGGATGCCCGGCCTTTCCGATGGATCTGCGATCGCGTTCTCCTCAGGCAACCCCACTTGCTTCCGGTGTGAACCTTCGACATGTGAAATCTCAAAGACCGCGTGGACAATCACCACCGTCCCGGCAGGTTCGGAAAACCCTTTCGAAATCAGCTCGTTAGAGCCGGATTTCGGCGAGGAGTTCTTCCCCTTCCGATGTCTTGAGACTGCGCTTGACGGGTGAGTCGTTCAAGCCTGACGAACCCGATTTTTCCACTTTCCAGCGATTCACCTGTGGACGGGAGTGGATAACTCAACGCCTCACCGCAAGATTTCGCGAAATCCTTGACAGCGCCGCAATGCTATCAGGCGCGGTCGCGCGCCTTGTCCCTTTGGGCCAATAGGCGCAGCCGAAGGGCATTGAGCTTGATGAAGCCGCCCGCATCCTTCTGGTCATAGGCGCCGGCATCGTCCTCGAAGGTCACATGCGCCTCGGAATAGAGCGAATTCGCGCTCCGGCGGCCAACAACGCTCGCCTGCCCCTTGTAGAGCTTCAGCCGCACCTCGCCCGAAACCTTTGCCTGGCTGTGATCGATCGCCGCCTGCAACATCTCGCGCTCGGGGCTGAACCAGAAGCCGTTGTAGATCAGCTCGGCATATTTCGGCATCAGCTCATCCTTGAGATGCGCCGCCCCGCGATCGAGCGTGATCTGTTCGATCCCGCGATGCGCGCGGGCATAGATCTCACCGCCCGGCGTCTCATACATCCCCCGGCTCTTCATCCCGACGAACCGGTTTTCGACCAGATCGAGCCGCCCGATGCCATGCCTGCGGCCAAGATCGTTGAGCGCGGCCAGTAGCGTGGCAGGGCTCATCGCCGTGCCGTTGAGCGCCACGCCGTCGCCGCGTTCGAACTCCACCGTGATGTATTCGGGCGCATCGGGTGCATTTTCCGGGTTGACGGTGCGCGAATAGACGTAATCGGGCGTTTCCTCCCACGGGTCTTCAAGCACTTTGCCTTCGGACGAGGTGTGCAGCAGGTTGGCATCGGTCGAAAACGGGCTGTCGCCGCGCTTGTCCTTGGGCACCATGATCTGATGCGCCTCGGCCCATGCGATCAATGCAGTTCGGCTGGTCAGATCCCATTCGCGCCACGGGGCGATCACCTTGATATCCGGATCGAGCGCATAGGCGGAAAGCTCGAACCGCACCTGATCGTTGCCCTTGCCGGTTGCGCCGTGGGCGATGGCATCGGCACCGGTCTGATGCGCGATTTCGACCAGCCGCTTGGAGATGAGCGGACGCGCAATCGAAGTGCCGAGCAGGTAATCGCCTTCATAGCGGGCATTGGCGCGCATCATCGGGAACACGAAATCGCGCACGAATTCTTCGCGCAGATCCTCGATGAAGATGTGATTATCGGGGATGCCCATCGCGCGCGCCTTGGCCCGCGCGGGTTCAATTTCCTCGCCCTGGCCAAGATCGGCGGTGAAGGTCACCACCTCAAGCCCGCGCTCCACCGTCAGCCACTTGGCGATCACCGAGGTATCGAGGCCGCCCGAATAGGCGAGCACCACTCTCTTCACGTCGGACATAGGCTGGGAACTCCTTCAATCGCGGGCGCGGGTAACAGGCACAGGCGCGTTGTGCAATTGCGAAAAGGGGCCGCAGGGCCGGGCGAAACCCCGCGCGCAACCGGACAATATGGAACACCTGGAACACAGTCCTGAAACAAAAGACCGGCCTTTCGGATCATGCGCTGGCGCGCGCGCGAATGGAAGCGTGGCGAGGTTGCGGGCCGGTGTCCATGGGGCTTTGTTCATACGGGCTGCAATAGCGTTCCTCCGCCCGGTAGGAAATGCCGGGGGTGGGCGCCGCTGCCCTCGCGGTAAGCCGGAATTCCTGCCCGCATTCGGGCTGCACTCTGCGAAGAATCTGGGGTAGAAAAGCCACGCGCGCCACGATGGCAAGCAGCGTGAGAGGACAATCCGATGGCCAAGGCGGAACTCAAGACCAAGGCGAATGACGCAAGCGTCGCCGAATTCATCGCCTCGGTGCCCGATGCACGGCTGCGCGAAGATGCGGCTGTGGTCGATGCGATCCACCGCCGTGTCACCGGCTGCGAGCCGAAGATGTGGGGTCCCTCGATCATAGGCTATGGAAGCTACGACTACAGGTACGGCAGCGGGCATGAGGGCACCATGTGCCGCGGCGGGTTCAGCCCGCGCAAGGCAGCAATGACCATCTATCTGATGGGCAATTACTGCGATCGGCAGGACGAGGCCGACGCGCTGTTCGCGCGGCTTGGTCCGCACAGCCTCGGCAAGAGCTGTCTGTATATAAAGCGCCTCGATCAGGTTGATCTGGAAGTTCTTGAACGGCTGATTGCGATCAGCTGGCAGATCATGAACGAAATGTATCCGGATCGAGGCTGATTGCACGCATTTGGTTTGATGCGCCGTTCGTACCGCGTGGCGCCTTGCCTCCGCTCATTTGAGGGAGGGGATGGACCCAAAATCCCCCTCCCTTGAGGGAGGGGTTGGGGGTGGGCGTCCTGCCATTCCGGCAAGTGGGAAATCCAGATCGCACAAAGACACCAGGACACGAAGTTGCTGTGCCTGCGGCGTGGCCGCACCCGATCGGATCGCCATAGGAAATGCGCCGAAGCAGGGCTGGCCCGGTAAGTATATCTCTTGCCTGCCGATTAACCTTGTTCTCGTTTGGATAAATTAAGCCAAGGAGTATAGTGATCTGCGCGAAGGTGTTCGCATGATGCTTCAAAATCGTGTTTGCCCTATATCGATCAGAATTGTCGCGATGGCGACCGCCTGCGCAGTCTTGGGCGCTTGCGGGGGCAGCACCAGCGGGCCGCCGATCAGCACCCCAGCGCCGCCCCCGCCGCCGCCACCTCCGCCACCCCCGCCACCTCCACCGCCGCCGACCAATTTCGACACCGCCGAATTCCGCCGATCGGACGGGCCGGAGTTCCACGGCGCGGTCACCGCCTGGCAGGCGGGCGCGACCGGCACCGGATCGATCATCGCCATCATCGACACCGGGCTCGATCAGGACAGTCCGGAATTCGCCGGACGCATCCATTCGGCATCGGCCGATGTTGCAGGCAATCGCGGGATCAACGCCGTTGACGATCATGGCACCAATGTCGCGATGGTGGCCGCCGCCGCGCGCGACGGTACCGGGATTCTGGGCATTGCCTGGAACGCGCAATTGCTGGTGGCGCGCGCCGACAGCATCGGAAGCTGTACCAGCGGCGCGGACGGCTGTGAGTTCGACGATGTCCATATTGCCGCCGGAATCGACCTTGCCGTCAACAATGGCGCCGATGTGATCAACATCAGCCTGGGCGGCGGCTCGGCGAGTGCGGTACTGCTCGCCGCTGTGGCGCGCGCAGCCGCGGCGGGTGTGGTGATCGTGGTTTCGGCGGGCAACGGCGGCGACGGTTCGGAACCGGGTATCGACCCCAACCAGCCCGATCCCTTTGCCTCCAGCCTGCTCGCGGCGGGCAACGGCAATGTCATCATCGTCGGTTCGGTTGACGAGAACGGCGCATTTTCGAGCTTTTCCAACCGTGCTGGCAGCAAGGCGATGTCGTTCCTTGCCGCCCGGGGCGAGGCGATTTGCTGCGTTTACAAGGATGGGCAGCTATTCGTCGAAACGATCAATGGCCAGCAATTCGTCACGTTGTTTTCGGGCACCAGCTTTTCCGCGCCGCAAGTGACCGGCGCGGTGGCGCTGCTGGCGCAGGCATTTCCCAACCTGACCGGGCAGCAGATCGTCGAGATCCTGCTCACCAGCGCGCGCGATGCCGGGACGGCGGGGACCGATGCGGTGTTCGGGCGCGGGATTCTCGACATTGCCCGCGCCTTCGCGCCGATCGGGGCGACCACTCTGGCAGGGACGGGCCATACCCTGGCGCTGGCCGACAACTTCGCGATCGGATCGGCGGCGATGGGCGATGCGCTGGGCGGGCAGAGCGTGCAGGCGATCGTGCTCGACCGGTTCCGGCGCGCCTTCAACTTCGATGTTTCGGGCCGCCTGCGCAGTGCCGCTGCACCGCTGCGGTTGCACGGCGCGGTCGAGCGGCGCGGGCACACGACCGGTGGCAGCACCGACGGGATGGCGCTGGCCTTTACCGTTGGCGATGGGCCGCGCGCGGCGGGCCTCGGCTGGAGCAGCGAACTGCGGTTGAGCGAGGATGACGCCGACAGGGCGCAGGTGCTGGCCGCTCGGATTGCCGCCCGGATCGCGCCGGGGACCGAGATCGGCCTCGCCTATGCGCAGGGTGCGGACGGGCTGGTCGCGCAATTGCAGGGTTCGCGTGGCAGCGCGGCTCGCCCGGCGTTCCGTCTTGCCTCTGAAGCGCGCGGCGAAAGCGGCTTTGAAGGGACCAGCGAGATCGCCTTCGCGCTACGCCATCAGGCTGGCCCCTGGGGGCTGACGATGTTCGGCGAACAGGGCGATGCCTACCTTGCGGCGCAGCGCCGGCTTGACAGCGTGATCGGCGCCCCGCGCGAACATCGGCCGGTGCGCAGCATGGGCCTGGCGGTCGACCGGCGCTTTGGCGGTGTGGAATCGAGCCTGGCGCTGAGCTGGATGGCCGAAGAGCAGACCGTGCTCGGCGCATGGTTCCACGAATCACTGGGCGCACACGGGGCCGACAGCGCCTTCGCCGATCTCTCGCTGCGAACGCCCCTTGGCGAACGCTGGCAACTGGGCGGCAGCTATCGCCAGGGATTGACCATTGCGCGCACTTCGCTGCTGATTACCGGCGGATCGAGGCTGTGGAGCAATGCCTGGTCGCTCGACATTTCGCGGCAGGGCAATGTTGTCGCCAGCGACAGCATCGGGCTGCGGATCAGCCAGCCGCTGCGCGTCACCAGCGGGGGCCTGCGGCTCAACCTGCCCACCGGGTTCGATTACGCCACCGAAACGCCAGAATACGGCATCAGGCGGCTGACGCTTGCGCCCGACGGCCGCGAACTGCTGGGAGAACTGGCGTGGAGCGGGCCTCTGCTGTGGGGGCAGGGCGGGATGAGCGTGTTCTATCGCCATCAGCCCGGCCATTATGCCGCCAGCCCGGCAGACGTGGGCGCGGCGATCAGCTGGAACGCAGCGTTTTAGTCAATACCGTGATTTCCGGGCCGCGCGGTGGTTCCGCTGCTCGCGCGCAATCGCTCTATTGCGAGCGTGAGCAGGTTCCCGGCCCGTCCTGTCCGCCGCCATCGCAGCCGAAGGTCTGATCGGTCGTGGGATCGCGCACCAGATTGCGGTCCTGGCCGGGGATCGGCCGCAGCCCGAGCATGGAGCGAAGCGACTGGACCCCGCGCTGTGACAGTACGAAGGGGCCGATCGGCGGCTGTCCCGGCCCCGGAACGAACAGGGCAAGACCTGCATCCTCGAGCGGGATTACGGCATCGCCGACGGTCACGTCGATCGCGCCGCGCTGCACGCCCTGGGCATTGCGTCCGGGCCCGCGCAGCACGATCAGACTGGCGGTTTCGGGATCCGCCTCGAAGTCCTGCGTTATGCCCGGTTCATGCCTGGCAATGTCGATTGCCTGCTCGCCAACGACGCCTTCGACAATCGTCCCGCGTATGCCGATCGAGGCAACCGGCGTCCTGATCGACGATCCTTCGGTACCGTTCTTGAGCGAGCGGCCCGACATGAAACGGAATGCGCCCTTCGCCACCGACGCGCTGATCGAGCTGGCGCTACGCGCGGGATCGTAAACGAAGCGGTCGATCCTGACCCGGGCGTTCGAACCGACCGTGAAGCTGGTCTTGTCGAGCAGCAGCAGCTGGGTCATGCTGGCGGCGCCGGTCACGACATCGTTGCCGATCGCGATCCTCTCACGCACCTTGGCCTTGTGCAGGACCGGGTTGGCGGGAGTGGTGACCTGTACGTTGTTGCGGACTACAGCGGTGATGCCGACTTCCTGGCCCATCGTTCCCGAAGGCACCAGCGCGGTCGTCAGGACTGCCAGGATCGCAAGTTTGCGGACAGGGGTAAACATGGCGGACATTCCCTTCAAAACCTCCACACCAGCCTGAGATCGCCGCCCAGGCTGTTGTAATCCTGCAGAAAGGGCAGATTGTGCCCGCGCAGGCGGTAACTGGCTGCACCTTCCAGGAACAGGCTGCGCCCGATCAGCGGCACGCCCAGCGCGGCACGGGTAAAGAAGCGGAGATCGCGCCTGTCGTCGAAGAATTCCTCGTTGTGGAAATCCACCCGCCGCACGGTCGAGGACAGCCTGCCATACACGCCGTTGCTGCTCAACGGCAGCTCGAGCGCGCCGGCCAGGCTGAACGCGTCGTAGCCGAAGACGTTGAACTGGGCGTCCTTGGTTTCGTAGGCAGCCGCGAAATAGATCGAACTGCCGCGCAGATGATGCCGCTCGTAGCTGGCGACGAAGGTGTAGTGCCAGCCGTCCTGAAGGTCGGAGACGTAATCCTCGTCAACGGCTTCCACGCGCAACGAAACCCGTCCGCTCGAACCGGTCAGGAAACTCGCCCCGAACTCGCCGCCATAGGCGGTGAACAGTTCGCTCCCGGCAATGCGCCCATGGCGTACCAGACCGCCCATGGTGAATTCGCTGGCGCCGCGCCCCGTGCCGATCCCGATCACCGCATCGCCGAACTGATAGTCAGAATCGGGGCCGGAAACGTCGTTGTGCGTCTGCGCGTAGAGACTGCCATAGGCGAAGGTATTTCCCTCCCCCATCGGCAACCGGGCATTGATCTGGCTGCTGGCGACGAACGCCAGCCCGTCTCGCGATTGCGGCAGGAAGAAGAACAGCGTGTTCAATTCGCCGAACGCATCCCTGTCATAGGCGATGCCGACGCTGACATAGCCGTTGATCTGGCCGACCTGGCGCGAGATTTGATCGAAATCCTCGCCGCAGGCGCCCAGCATCCGCTTCCATTCGTTGCCCGAGACGGGGCGCGACCGCAGCGCTGCAATTTCGACCCGCGCAGACTCGCGGTCGTCGAGCTGGCACAGCAGGGTGGCGTAGGCGAGCCTGACATCGTCGGCCTGCGGGTTGTCGAGCAAGGCGCGCTCCAGCGTCGAGGCAGCGCCCAGAAGGTCGCCATCTGCCTCCTGCGTGGCTGCCATCGCCAGTGCGGCTTGCGGCGTTTCGGCGGCTTCGCTGAGTGCATCGAGCGCGGCATTGCCAGCGCCTTCCTGCGCAAACGCAGGCTGTACACCGAACCCTGCCGTCAAAACGGCAAGGCCAATGACCGATCGGCCAATCATGCGGTTCATCCCCATCCTTTGGCCCATCCCCTGGACTCCCTTGTGGCTTCCTAGCACATGACCATTACCTTCGCCACCTTTGAAAAACAGGGATAATGGCCTTACCCCCGGGCCCTGGCTCTGCTATCGCTTCGATCAGGGGAGTTGCGGGGCGTGCTGAACAGGGTCAGGGCCTTTTTCAAGGGAACGGGCTTTACCGGCCTGCTGGTCCTGCTGACGATCTTCCTGCTGCAATTGGCCCAGCCCCAAACGCTCGCCGCGATGGGCAACCTGGTTTTCGACATCTACGCCCGCGCACAGCCGCGCGAGTACAAACCGGCCCCGGTCAGGATCGTCGATATCGACGAGGATTCGCTCAGACGCGAGGGGCAGTGGCCCTGGCCGCGCCCGGATGTGGCGCGCCTGTTGCAGCGGTTGGCCGATGCCGGGGCCGCGACCATCGCGCTCGACATCGTGTTCTCCGAAGCGGACCGGACCTCGCCCGGCAGGCTTGCCGACAGCCTCGAGCGGCAGGGCGCAACAGCGGCGACCGTCGACGCGCTGCGGAGCCTGCCCGACAATGACGAGCAGTTCGCCCGCTCGCTTGCCGCAATGCCGACGGTCAACGGATTTTTCCTGACCCACGATCCGCTGCGGTCGCAGGCCGTACCCAAGGCGGGAATTGCCGTCTCGGGTTCCGCAAGCGTTTCAACGATGCCTGTCTATACCAACGCGGTGCTGCCTCTGCTGCGTCTTGACGAGGCGGCGCTGGGCGGCGGGTTCCTGACCCTTCAGGGCGATGCCGACGGGATCGTCCGCCGCGCACCCTTGCTGGCGCGGCAGGGCGAGCAGATCCTGCCATCGCTTTCTGTCGAGGCCCTGCGGGTTGCGCAGGGCGCGGGCGCGGTTCTGGTCAAGGCGAGCGACGGCAGCGGCAATATCGCGGCGGGCAGCGCGCCCGGCATCGTCTCGCTCAAGATCGGCGAGTTCGAGGTTCCGACAACGCGTGCGGGCGAGCTGTGGATGCACTATACGCTGCCTCGCCCCGAACGGGTGGTCCCGGCGTGGAAGGTGCTCGATCCGGGCACAAGCGATGCCGAGATGACCGAGCTTTTCGCCGGGCACATCGTGCTGGTCGGAGCCGGCGCCATCGGGCTGCGCGACCTTGTGGCGACACCCGTGCGCGAACGCGAGCTGGGGGTGATGGTACACGCGCAGGCGATCGAGCAGATGATCCTGGGCGAGTTCCTGGTCCGGCCCGACTGGGCCATCGGGCTGGAACGCGCGCTGGTGCTGCTCGCCGGGGCGATGCTGCTGATCCTGCTCCCGCGATTTGGCGCGAGCGGGGGCGCCATCCTGGGCCTGGCGATGATCGCCGGAGTGTTGGCGGGAAGCTGGTTCGCCTTCAGCGAACGCGGTTTCCTGCTCGATCCGACATATCCGGTTCTTGCCATCGCCGGGGTCTATCTGACCATAACCGTGCTCGATTACTACCGCGAGGAACAGGCGCGCAGCTATATCCACAAGGCGTTCGACCGCTATCTTTCACCTGAGCTGGTCAAACGCATCGCCGCCGATCCGAGCCAGCTCGACCTGGGCGGCGAGGAACGCGACATGACGGTGCTGTTCTGCGACGTGCGCAATTTCTCGCGGATTTCGGAGCAGCTCGATCCACGGTCGATCATCGCTTTCCTGATCAGCTTCCTCACGCCGATGTGCGACATCCTGCTCGCCCGCAAGGCCACGATCGACAAGTTCATCGGCGATGCCATCCTTGCCTTCTGGAACGCGCCGCTCGACGATCCGGACCAACATGCCAATGCGGCCCGCGCGGCGCTCGCCATGCTCGACCGGCTGGGGCAGCTCAACGCCGAAATGCCGGGCCGCTCCGATCAGGTCTGGCCCGGCGAGGTGGGAATCGGAATCGGGCTCAATTGCGGCCCCTGCTGCGTCGGCAACATGGGTTCGGCGCAGCGCCTTTCGTACTCGCTGATCGGGGACACGGTGAACCTCGCGTCGCGGATCGAAGGATTGACCAAGTATTACAAGGTCCGCATCGCCATGGGCAGCGCGCTGCGGCGCGAACTGCCCGGTTTCGCTGCGGTCGAGCTTGACCTCGTGCGCGTTGTCGGGCGCGACCGGCCCGAAGCGATCTTCGCGCTTCTTGGTGATGAAACCCTGGCCGCATCGGCGGACTTCGCGGATTTCGCGCAGGGGCACGAGGCCATGCTTGTTGCCTACCGGGCGCGGGACTGGAAAACTGCGGAGCGGCTGCTTGACGAACTGCAACGGCAAGCGGAAACATTCGGCCTTGGCGCGCTCCATGCGATCTATCGCGAGCGTATCGCGGCGCTGCGCCAGACGCCGCCGCCAGACGATTGGGATGGCGTTTTCGTCGCCAGTGAGAAGTGATTGCATCTCGGGGAAGGGGAGCGATGACGGAAAAGTCGGCATTCGGACGAGCCAATCTCTCGCGGTTCCTCGCCGCGCTCATCGTGACGGCGTTCTTTCCTGCTTCGCAGGCCAGCGGCAATGCGCGCTATGAAGGCGTTGCCACCTGCGCCGGTTCGACCTGCCATGGCCGTGCCGAAGGCAACGGCGCGGTGGTTCGTCAGGACGAGATCGCCACCTGGCAGGAACCGTCCGCACCAAGCGGCGCGCACAGCCGTGCCTATGCCGCGCTGGCCGGGCGACGGGGGCAGCAGATCGCTGCCACCCTGGGGCTGGGCGCGGCGACATCGGCACCGGCCTGCCTTGGCTGCCACACGACATTCGCACCCGAAGCGCAACGCGGTGACCGTTTCCTGCTCTCCGACGGGGTCGGCTGCGAAAGTTGCCATGGCGCGGCGCAAGGCTGGCTGGCCTCGCATTACGCCCGTCCGGCGACGCATGCCTCGAACTTCGCCGCCGGGCTGGTCCAGCTCGAGAATCCGCAGGTCCGCGCGCGGGTCTGCCTCGATTGCCATTACGGCTCCCCCGGAACAGGCCAGTTCGTGACCCATTCGATGATGGCGGCGGGCCATCCGCGCATATCGTTCGAGCTCGACCTGTTCAGCGCCTTGCAGCAGCACCACGATGTCGATTCCGATTACATTTCGCGCAAGGGCGGGCTTGACAGCGTGCGGCTGTGGGCGGTGGGGCAGGCGGAAGCGGTCCGGCGCGCTACCGGGCTGTTCTCCCGGCCGGAACTCAGCATGCGCGGCATGTTCCCCGAATTCTATTTCTACGATTGCCACAGCTGCCACCGCAGCATCACCGACGGGCCGGAACGCAAGCTGACCTTCGAAACCAACCCGGGGCGGCCGATCCCGTTCGGCAATCCCCCCTTCAATGACGAGAACATCATCATGCTCTCGGCTGTGGCCGGCGCGCTCGCACCGGGCCAGGCCGAGAGCTTTCTTGCGGCGAGCCGCGATTTCCACCGCGCCATGGGCAGCGACGGTGCCAGTGCGCGGCAGGCGGCGCTTGCCCTTGGCGCACACGCGGCGACCCTGTCCGATGCCCTGGCATCGATGCCCCATGCCAGGGCAGACGCGTTCCAGGTCATTTCCATCATTGCCGGGACCGCCACTGCCGACCGGTTCACCGACTATGCCGGATCGGTTCAGGCGGTGATGGCGATCGATACGCTGCTCAATGCGCTGGTGCGCGATGGCCGGGTAACGGTCGGGGCGGCGGCGGGCATCCGCGCCGACATCAACCGGGCCTACGCCGCGGTGGATGAGCCCAACAGTTACCGCCCCGCACAATTCCGCAATGCTCTGAAGGCGGCTGCGGGCGCGATCGGGGTGCTGCGATGACCGGGCGCGCCGGATGGACCGGGCCCATTGCGGCAAGCGCATTGGTACTCAGCTCCTGCGGCGGGAGCGGGACGCCCACTCCAACCCCGACGCCGACGCCAACGCCCCCGCCCGCAGGTGCGCTCTATGCCGTGCCCGCGCAGGAAACGCTCAGCGCGGCGGAAGTCGGGACGGTGATCGCGCGCGCTGCCGCGCAGGCGAGCGCACAAGGTAGTGCCGCGACGATTGCAGTGGTCGACCGGGTCGGCAATGTGCTTGGCGTTTTCGCCATGCCGGGGGCGGCGACGAGCGCGCAAATCTCCGATGCGCCCAACGGCGACAATATCGATGCGCAGGGGCTGACGATCCCTTCCGCCGCCGCCGCCATCGCGAAGGCAATCACCGGGGCTTACCTGTCGAGCGGGGGCAATGCCTTCTCCACCCGCACGGCGAGCATGATCGTGCAGCAGCATTTCCCGCCCGCGCCGAGCACTGCGGGCCTCGAAAGCGGGCCGCTGTTCGGCGTCCAGTTCAGCCAGTTGCCGTGCTCCGACCTCTCGGCCCGGGCAAGCGACGGCATGATCGGACCCAAGCGCTCGCCGCTTGGCCTTGCGGCCGATCCGGGCGGTTTTCCACTCTACAAGAACGGCGTACTGGTCGGCGGTATCGGGGTGATCGCCAACGGGGTTTACGGGTTCGATCCGAACGTACTCGATACCGACAGCGATGCCGATGAACGCATCGCCCTGGCCGGGACGGTCGGCTTCGAGGCGCCCGAAACGATCCGGGCCAATCGCATCTTCGTTGACGGCACCTCACTGCGATATTCCGACGTGGCCTATTCCTCGTTGGCGGACGTCATCGGCGCAAGCTATGTCGCGACTCCCGGTGCGCTGGTCGCGGTCACCGGTTATTTCGGTGGCGGGGGGCTGGTCGCGGGCACCGCCTATGGCACCGAAGCATCGGGCGTGCGTGCGGCGAGTGCCGCCGAATTTGCGAACGGCGATGCCTTCATCCTGACGAGCGGCGCGGGCGCGAACCGCTATCCGGTGCGCGCCGGGACCGACGGGGCGGATATTGCCGGGCCGATCACCCTGGCCGAGGCGCGAGCCATTCTGGAGGAAGCCTTCGCCGTCATGAGCCGCGCGCGGGCGCAGATCCGCCAACCGCTCGACAGCCGCGCGCAGGTTTCGATCTCGCTGGTGGACACAAGGGGCGAGGTGTTGGGGATCGTCCGGTCGCCCGATGCGCCGATCTTCGGCATCGATGTGAGCCTGCAGAAGGCGCGGACGGCCAATTTCATCTCCGGTCCCTTCGCCGCCGCGCAGCTTCAGGCAGCCGCAGGCGAGGTTCCGCAATTTGTCGCGCGGCTGCGGTCGTTCCTGAACGATCCCAATGCCCTGACCGGGCAGTTCGCCTTTGCCGACCGGTCGGGCGGCAACCTGTCGCGGCCCTATTTCCCCGATGGCGAAGTGGGCCAGCCCAACGGGCCGCTGTCGAGGCCGATCGAGCAGTTCAATCCGTTCTCGACTGGGCTCCAATCCGCGCTGATCGTCGGCAATCTTGCCGAGCACCTCGGTTTCGTCACCGGCGCTTCGGCCACCGACACGCCGCGTCACTGCACTTCGCTGCCGCAGGTGACGCCCGGCCACACGCGGATCGCCAACGGCATCCAGATCTTTCCCGGATCGGTTCCGGTCTATCGCGGCGGCGCATTGGTTGGCGGGATCGGCGTTTCGGGCGACGGCATCGATCAGGACGACATGATCAGCTTCCTCGGCCTGCATAACGGCGGCCAGCGCAGCGGCGGGATCGGCAATGCGCCCGGCGAGATTCGTGCCGACCGGATCGTGGTGAACGTCGGCGGACGGCAGGTCCGGCTGCGCTATGTCAATTGTCCCTTCGCGCCGTTTCTCGGCAGCGCGCAGAACAATGTCTGCGAGGGGCTGTGAGCGCGGCGGCGATGCTCCTGCCGCTGGTCTTGCAGGTGCAGGCCGCGCCTCCTCCGCCCGAGCCGCAGGAGCCCGAGCCCGATCCACCGTGGGAGGTCGATACCCCCCCGGTCGATCCCGAAATGATTGAGGGACGCCGCCGCCCAGACTATACGGGTCCGCTGCCCGATCCGGTCACACAGGACAATCCCGGCGCGGTTCGTGCCCCGCCGCCCACGGCCTTTCCGGTGGACGAAATCCCTGTCCCCGATCGCTGGCGGCTGATCGAAAGCCTCGGCCTGGTCAAGGAACGCTGGTGGGACCCGTATAACCAGAACACCTACAAGGGTGATCGGCCGATAAACCCGGACAAGGTGCCCTGGCTGCCGATCAAGGGGCATGACTGGTTCTTCGTCGCCAACATTGTCAGCGATACGGTGTTCGAGCCGCGCAGTTTCCCGATTCCGGTGGGCGTCCAGACGACCGAAGACCCGGGCCGGACCGACGTGTTCGGCAATGATTTTTCGACCGTACTGTCGCAGACCGTGGTGGTGGGTGCGGCGTTGCTGAAGGGCAGCACCGCGTTCAAGCCGCCCGATGTCGAATATCGCGTCACGCTGGCGCTTAACGTCAACTACGTCGATGTGCCCGAACGCCGCGTGCTGTTCGTCGAGCCGTCGAAGCCGAGCCATCGGTTGGACCATTTCGTGGGCGTGCAGGAAGCGTTCTTCGATTACCACTTCCGCAATGTCTCGACCCGCTATGATTTTGACTCGGTGCGGATCGGCATCCAGCCGTTCCAGTCGGATTTTCGCGGCTTCCTGTTCAACGATCAGCAGCTTGGCCTGCGCTTCTTCGGCACGCGCGACAACAACCGCTTCCAGTATAACCTCGCGGCGTTCTGGCGGCTCGAGAAGGATACCAACAGCGGTCTCAATGCGGTCACGCAGCGACCTCGCGACGACTGGCTGTTCGTGGCCAATCTGTATCGCCAGGATTTCCTGATTCCCGCGCTGACCAGCCAGGTGACGATCGCATACAACCGCAACCGCGAAGGCGACGAGATCCATTTGGACGACAACGGCTTTCCCGTTCGCCCGGCGCTGCTCGGCAACCTGAGGGGCCGCGATTACGACGTCGTCTATCTGGGATATAATGCCGATGGGCGGATCGGCAGGATCAACCTGACGGCAAGCGCCTACGCCGCATTGGGCGAGGATCGTGGCAGCTTCTTCACCGGCGAGAAGGCCGATATCCGTGCTTATTTCGGCGCGGCCGAACTGAGCTATGACAAGGACTGGATGCGGTTCCGCCTGTCGGGGGCCTATGCCAGCGGCGATGGCGATCCGTTTGACGGCAAGGAGGGCGGCTATGACGCGGTGTTCGAAAACCCGGTCTTCGCCGGGGCCGATACATCGTACTGGATCAGGCAGACCATCCCGTTCGCGGGCGGCGGGCGCGCGGTTTCGGTCAATGGCCGCAACGGCATCCTCAATTCGTTGCGTTCCTCGAAGGAGCAGGGGCAGTCGAACTTCAACAATCCGGGGCTGATACTGACAGGGGCGGGGGCCGATTTTGACCTGACGCCGCAGCTGCGCGTTTCGGCCAATGCCAATCACCTGTGGTTCGAGAATACGGCGACGCTCGAGACGCTGCGCAACGAAGGATCGATACCGAAGGACATCGGCTGGGACCTTTCGGCTGCGGCCATCTGGCGGCCCAAGGCGACGCAGAACATCGTCTTTCGCCTCTCCGCTGCCGCGCTGGTTTCAGGTGACGGCTTCAGGGACCTGTTCGACAGTCTGGGCGGAGGCAGTACCTATTATTCCATCCTTGCAAATGCGATTCTGACCTACTGATGCCCGCCGCCCGCCATCTTGTCCTCATGCTTGCCTGCCTGCTCCTGTCGGGGGCGATCCTGGTCGGCCAGATCAACGCCAGCGAGGGCGAAAAGCCGGTTGCGCGCGATTACAGCCGCGTCATCGCGCCTCCTGCACCCGCGCGGCAGACTGTGGCCGAGATGATGGCGAAGTCGGAGGGCTGCACCTCGTGCCATGTCCGCACCGATGCGCCCACCATGCATGCGACGCCTGCCGTGCGGCTGGGCTGCACCGATTGCCACGGCGGCGATACCAGCGTGATTGGCAATCCCGATCTGCCCCACGATCACCCCGATTACGTCGCCGCCCGCGACCGGGCGCATGTCCTGCCCAGATACCCTGAAAGCTGGCACTGGCCTTCTTCGGCGAACCCGAAGCGCACCTATACCCTGCTCAACCGCGAAGCGTCCGAATTCGTCAGGTTCATCAACCCGAGCGACTATCGCATTGCGCGCGAGGCGTGCGGCGCGTGCCACATCCAGACGATCGAGGCGGGCGAACGCTCGATGATGGCGACCGGTGCCTTGCTGTGGGGCGGGGCCGCCTACAACAACGGAATCCTGCCGTTCAAGAACTACCTGCTGGGCGAGGCCTACACGCGTGAGGGCGAACCGGCAAAGATCGTGACCCCGGGCGACCCGCCGGGCAAGCTGACCGAACGGCAGAAGGCGCGCGGCGCTCTGGCCGAACTTTACCCCTTGCCGACCTGGCAGGTGATCCCGCCGGGTGACGTGTTCCGCGTGTTCGAACGCGGCGGGCGCACGATCAACTCGCAGTTCCCAGAGATCGGCCTGCCCAATCCGACCGGGCAGATCCAGCGGCTGGAAGAGCCGGGACGACCCGATCTCAAGCAGTCGAACCGCGGCCCGGCCACGGGGCTGCGCGTGGCGATTCCCGCGCTCAACATCCACAAGACCCGCCTCAACGACCCGTTCATGTGGTTCATGGGCACCAACGACCAGCCGGGCGATTACCGCCATTCGGGCTGCGCCGGATGCCATGTCGTCTATGCCAACGACCGCGAACCGCGCCACTCGCTGGGCTATGCTCAATTTGGGCGCGACGGGCAGACGGTCACCACCGATCCGACCATCGCGGGCAAGCTTGAGCATGATGATGGCCATGGCGCTCTCAGGCAGCCGGGAGATCATCAGGACGAGGGGCCGGCAAAAGAAAGCGGCCATCCACTGCGGCATGTCTTCACCCGCGCGATCCCCACCGCGCAGTGCATGAATTGCCACATGCACCAGCCCAACATCTTCCTCAATTCCTTCCTCGGCTACACCATGTGGGATTACGAGAGCGACGCGCCATCGATGTGGCCGCAGCAGCAGAAGTACCCGACCGCCGCCGAAGTGCGCAGCGTGCTCGACCGCAATCCCGAAGGGGCGGCGCCGCGCGGCAAGTGGGCCGATCTCGATTTCCTGCGCAACGTCTATGACCTCAACCCGAAGCTGAAGGACACGCAGTTCGCCGACTACCACGGCCACGGATGGAACTTCCGCGCGATCTTCAAGCGCGACCGCGAGGGCAACCTGCTCGACGAGGCTGGCAACGTGGTCGATCCTGACGATCCGGAGAAATGGCGCAAGGAAGGTGAAGGCAAGTTCGTCGAGCCTGGCGTGAATCCGGGCAAGGCGGTGCACATGATGAGCATCCATGCCGAAAAGGGGATGCAATGCGCCGATTGCCACTTTGCGCAGGACAGCCACGGCAACGGCCTGATCTATGGCGAGGTCGCCAATGCGATCGAAATCGGGTGCAAGGATTGCCACGGCAGCGCCAATGCCTATCCCACGCTGCTGACCAGCGGGCCGGCCGCGCCGCCCAAGGGCAACAACCTGGCTTTGCTGCGCAACCCCGATGGCCAGCGCCGCTTCGAATGGATCGATGGCGCAGATGGCAGGCGGCGGCTGATCCAGCGTTCGATCGTCGATCCCAAGCTCGAATGGGAAATCAGCCTCGTCAGGGACTCGGTCGATCCGGGCAGTCCGTTGTTCAATGCCAAGGCCGCGCGTGCAAAGCTGATGAGCCGCATGGGTGCGGAAACCGGCAAGTTCGAGTTCGGGATCGGCATCCCGGAACAGGACCGTGCGCACCGCGACCCGGAAATGGCGTGCTTCACCTGTCACCTGTCATGGACCACGTCGTGCGGCGGCTGCCACCTCCCGGTCGAGGCCAACTGGAAGAGCGAGGTTCACAAGTACGAAGGCGAAACCACGCGCAATTTCGCGACCTACAACCCGCAGGTCGCGCGCGACGAGATGTTCCAGCTGGGCAAGCACCAGACGACCAAGGGCAACCAGACCGCGCCGGTGCGCTCCTCAAGCGCGTTGGTGCTGTCTTCGACCAACATCAACCGCGAGCGGATCTATGTCCAGCAGCCGCCGATCTCCGCAATCGGCTTCTCGAGCCAGGCCTTCGCGCCGCATTTCCCGCACACCGTGCGCAAGACAGAGACCAAGACCTGCACCGACTGCCACCTTTCCGCCAATGACGACAACAATGCGATCATGGCGCAGCTGCTGCTGCTCGGCACCAATTACGTCAATTTCGTCGGGCTCAACGCCTGGACGGGGCAAGAGGGCGGATTTTCGGCGATCCGGGTGACCGAATGGGAAGAGCCGCAGGCAGTGCTCGGTTCGTTCCTGCATCGCTATGCCTACCCCGATTACTGGCGCCGCCATGTCGAGGGCAACGGCCGCGAGCTCAAAAACTGGGTGCGCGGCAAGACCTTCGACGGCAGCCTCAGCGGCGAAACCAGCAGCTTCGAGGAATTCGCCAATGTGCACGAGAAAACGCGGGGCCGCGCCGGCTGCCTGCAACTGCGCGGCGAGTACATGTTCGTCGCCGAGGGCAAGGGTGGTTTCCGCGTCTATGACGTTGCCGCGATCGCCAACAAGGGCTTTTCCGAACGGATCGTGACCGCGCCGTTTTCGAAGCTGGGCCACAACACCCATGTCAAGACGAGGAATGCCACCTGCATGGCGTTGGCGACCAACCAGCCGATCAACCCGCTGCGCAACACGCCCGAAATGCGCGCGATGAACCAGGAGCAGCCGTTCTTGGCCGTCTACTCTTACGCCGCGATCACCGATGCGGTCGAAGGCCTGATCCTGGTCGATATCAACACCATGGCCGATGGCGAATTCCGCAACAACAAGCTGAGGCGCGCCGTGCTGGCCGACGGGTCGAAGGCGTGGAACCCCGGCGGCGTGCTCGACGGTGCGCGCCATATCCAGCTGGCGGGCGAGATCGCCTATGTGACCGCCAATCGCGGGCTGGTGGTGGTTGACCTCGCCAACCCCCTGGCCCCGCAAGTCACCGCGGTGCGCGAGCTCAGCGACGCCCGCGCCAGCGCGGTCCAGTTCCGATATCTGTGGGTCACCGATGCCGAAGGGGTGAAGCTGTTCGACGTCACCAACCTGCGCAATCCGGTTGCCGTGCCGGGGGCGAGCGTGCCGCTGGCCGACGCGCGGCGGCTCTACATCGCGCGCACTTATGCCTATGTCGCGGCCGGTCACGAGGGGCTGGTGATCCTCGACGTCAAGAACCCCGCGCAGCCGCGCGTGTTCCTGAAGGTGACGCTGGATGGCCGGCTGAACGATGCCCAGGACGTCGTGGTCGCATCGACCAACGCTTCGCTGTTCGCCTATGTTGCCGATGGCCGCAATGGCATGAAGGTGCTGCAACTGACCAGCCCCGACAGCCAGCGCAATTTCTATGGGTTCAGCCCGGCGCCGGTGCCCGAACTGATCGCCTGGGCGAAGACGCCATCGCCCGCGATCGCGCTCAGCAAGGGGCTCGACCGAGACCGCGCGGTTGACGAGACGGGCGGGCAGATGGCGGTGTTCGGGCGGCTGGGCTCGCGGCCCTTCACCCGGGCCGAGATGGAGAAGCTGTTCCTCACCCGTTCGGGCGTGCCGTGGAAGGTGCGCGACGAGGTGGACATGAGCGCTTGGGTGCCGGGCGCGGGGCCCGCAAGAGCTCGATAGATCCTTCCCGTCAGTCCGAGGGGGTGGGTGTGCACCATCGCGGTAAATGGAAATTTTGCGCTCACAGAGGCACGGCGGCACAGAGCCCTCTCCACTTGCGGGAGAGGGTTGGGAGAGGGGTTTCACACGAAGACACGAAGAGCTTCCTGCCGTATCGTCGAATTATGCCTTTGGGTCCTTGTGGCCACTTGAGAGGCCCGTGACTGGTATGGCGAGAGGAGCTAAGTACGCTGTCGCCGAGGCCTAGGAATGATTAACATTGGACGAATTACAGTACCTTAACCAGAAACGAAAGGCTCTCGCAGAGTTTCTATTGGGCCATGTGCTTGATGAGTCAGTTGGATTCGCGGCCATGGACGATGGCGGGATGGGCAGCTACTTGGTGGTTCAAGGGGATGCAAAGCCTAGAGAAAGAGTTTGGCCATTCCGAGAGGCTAAGTATGTCGATGATGATGGCATCGACGTATTCATTACGCTTTTTTGCAATGACGCTAAAGAACATGTAGAAGTCGCATTTTGGAAAGTAGATTTTGAAGAATTGATTAGATTTCCAACGTCAAACGATATCGAGATCATTGGGAAAACAATGGGAAATTGGGATAATCTCGAGGGCGGCTCGCGTAATTGAAATTATAGAAACGTCACCTTTGAGTTCTGTGAACGTCACATAACTCCCCCGCAATATCTACTCCCGCTCGGCGAACATGTCGCGCATCATCGGCTGCAACTGCGGGCCGTATCGGGCCAGCGTCTGCCAATCGCCCACGGTTTCATAATGCGTCGCCAGCGTTCCGCCGTGCCAGCGGTGCAGGGCATAGCCGGGCGGCTCGGTGGTGATCAGCGCGCGGCCATCGGGCACGGCGGCATCGACCGGGCGCAGGTCGAGCGAGACAGCGGGCGCGACCGAGGGGCTCACACCCAGCGCAATGCCGCGAAAGCTCGTCTGGAGCGGGCGGTGCAAGTGCCCGCAATGGATGGCCTTGATCTGGCTGTGCCCAGCAATCGCTTCCCCGAAATTGACGATCCAGTCCTCGTCAGCGCGCGGGTCCATCCAGTCGATGCCCGAAACGACTGGCGGGTGATGCATGAAGATCAGCGTCGGCGTGTGCCTGTGTGCGCTGAGCTGGCCCGCCAGCCACGCCGCGCGCCGGGCGCAAAAGGCACCGCCGTGCCGCCCCGGCTCGAACGTGTCGAGGCACAATATGCGCAGGCCCGCAATCTCGATGGCATAGTGAACGAAGCCGTCCTCGTTCGGGCAATCGGGGAAGGCGCGCAACAACGCCTCGCGGCTGTCATGATTGCCCACCAGCGGATAGACCGGGAATGGACACGCGCCGAGCGTGCCGGTGATCCGGGCAAAGCTGGCGGCATCGCCGCGGTCGGTCAGGTCGCCGGTCAGCATGAGCATGTCAGGGACGTTGGGTTGATCGAGCAGGCGTTCGATCGTGATGCGCAGGCGCAGATCGTTGAGCTCCTCGCCCCCGGCATTCTGCTCGAAGCCGATATGGATATCGGTCAATTGCGCGATCAGCACCGGCTTCGCCCCGCCCCCCATTCTAACGCCCCATCCGGTTGACGATCGCCACGTTCTCGCGTGCCCGCGCCGGGTGATCCTGCGGCATCGGCCCGCCCGGCACATGGTACGAATGGCACATCGCGCAGCCCGATGGCACTTCGGCCTTCACCGCATCCTCGCCCAAATGGCATTCACGGCAGCTCTTGAGATCGGGAAGCAGCAGATCTGCTGAGGCTTTGGATGTCTCGGCCTTGTGGCAGCTTGAGCATTTTTCTTGGGCATGCGCGGCATGGCTGAAGCCGCCGTGCAAGAAGTACCGGTCAGTCAGATTGACGGGCATGACATCGGCCATGCCGTTCCTCGTCGCGGGCAGATGGCACTCGCGGCATACGCCGCCCGATGCCAGCGCGCGGTTGACGCCGACGAGCGTGGGAACCGGCGGTCCGAAGTTCGAATGATAGAGCCCGCCGCGCGCGAATTGCCCCGGACGCGAGCGGCCCGTGACCACCGGGCGGCGCGGCGCGCGGTCCATCGCGGCAAGGTCAGCCTGTGCCTGCCGGACATCGCCGTGCCGCAAGGTTCGGAAGGTGCTGCCGACCTTGTCATAGACGAGGCTGTGGCAGCTCTCGCAGTCCGCTTCCATGTCGATCGGCGCGAAGCCGATTCCGCCCGCGTTCGGCGCATGGCAGTCCTTGCAGGCGAGCGGGGAGCCGTATCCTCCGCTGCTTCCCCCAACATGGCCAAGCCGGATGGCCATGCGCGCGGCCCCGCCCTGAGGATCGAGGTGAATGTCATGCGGGAACTTGAGCCCGTTCGCTTCGCGCGGCTTGTCGCCCAGCGAAATGCGGACGGGCGCTGTCTGCTGCAACCGGGTGAAGATCGCGGGCTTGAACTGCGGATGCGCCTTGCCGAAATCGCTGGCATTGCCGAGCGCGGTATCGGTCAGCCGGGTGTCGAGCGAAGCGTGGCAATCGGCGCAGAACTTCTGGCTCGCCGGTTCCATCCGCGTCGGCCCTTCGTGTTCGGTGTGGCAGGTGGTGCAGGCACCGGGGCCTTCCTTGCCGAACGTGGCTGCGACCGACCACAATATCGCATCGCCCATACCTGCGGGTGCCCGCCCGTGGGCAAGCCGCGGGGAGGGCGCATGCTCGCCCAGGTCCTGATGGCAGGTCTGGCAGGTCGAATCGCGCACCGAGACGAAGGCATCGACGTGGCAGGCCTCGCAATTGTCCTCCAGCCCATGATGCGCGAGGCTGAGCCTGCCGGTGCTCCAACTGCCATCGAACGCGACCTGCCCCTCGCGCGCGGCATCGGGAGCGATCCGATCGCGGGTGAGATGCGTGAAGACCGGGACTGCGAGGAATGCGATCAGGATCAGGCCGACAAAGGCCCATGACAGCGCCCGCTTGCCGGGCAGGGTGCTGGCCAGCGCGAAGCTGCGCAGCACATCGGCCTTGCCTTCGCTTGCTTCTACCTGGCGGATGGTGATCGCGACCGGGCCGCCATTTTCCTGCGCGATGGCCAGGATCGCCGAGCCGAGCGCGAGTTCGCCGCCCTCGCGCGGATCAATGGTCGCGGCATCGGCGCTGCGCCCGTCAAGGCTGAAGCCGAGCGTGCCAACCGCCTCGATCCTGAGCATTCCGCCCGGCGCAGTGCCGATCCGCACATGCTGCTGTTCAACCGCAAGATCGGGCAGGTGGATGTCGTTCTCCGCCGCGCGCCCGATGATGAGGCTGTCCTGTTCGATCATGCGTTCGCGCACGATCTCGCGCCCGCTGGCGGTATGGTCGATCGTGCGGATCAGGAATGTCATCGCGCCCGCCTCACCAGTAGTAGAACACGCTTGTTACGTGTGCGATGAGCGCCGCGAGCAGCGCAATGGTCGCCGGGATATGCACGAACAGCCAGACTTCGAGCAGCGCCTTGAGCCGCAGGTGGCGGCGGATCTGGCCCAGCTGCGCATCGCGGCGGCGCAGCAGCACGCGCACGCGCTCCTCGGGTCCGGTATTGTCGGCCATGGTCGTGAAATCGTCGGGCAGGCCGTCCAGCGCGCGGCGCGTGGCGCAGCGGGGATAGTGCCCGGTTAGCCGCGCCCAGGCACCGCCGCCGAACACGTCCTGTTCGAGAGCCGCGATGACAAGGTCCGATTGCTCGCGGCCCAGCGGCTGCGCCGCCTGCTTCAACTGGCGGTCGATTGCGGCGAGCGCTTCAATCATCTGCGCCCGCGTGGTTTCCTTGCGGTTGGCGCTCATCTGGCTCGGCAGGATCACATAGACCATGACCCCGTACAGCCCCGAAACGATCACCAGCATCATCAGGCCCCATGCCAGCGTGTGGACATTCCAGCCGAGCTGGAAGCCGGTGTGGAGCGTGGCGATGACGATCAGCGAAAGACCCAGATAGACATGCGCGCTGGTCCACGCCTTCAGGCTCCAGCGGCCCTCGCTCATATTGCGCTTGCGCACGCCGAGCAGCGACAACCAGACGATCAGGCCAAGCCCGATCGTGCCCAACGTATAGCCATACCAGCTGCCGCCGCCCGGGCGCGGCTGCTGGTCGATCAGGAAATAGCCGAGGAATGCCGCCAGGCACAGCGCGCCTGCGATCCTGGCCCAGCGCATCCGGCGATGAACCAGGAAGCTTTCGTGGTCCGAAGCGCGCCGCGCGGCATGCATATCGACATTGTCTTCGGGAAGGCTGGCCATCAGTCGGCGCCCTCCAGCCGCGCAACCGAAAGGAATTTCTCGGGCGCGACGCGGATCGCGGCGCCGGTCGGGCAGGCGCGCACGCAGGCCGGACCGCCCTCGATCCCTGTGCACATGTCGCATTTGATCGCGACCTTGGGCCGCTCGGCGCCTTCGGCCTCGGCCGCGTGCTTGCGCCAGGCATAGGGCGCTTCGCCCGGCCCCGGGCCCCTGCCAAACAGCAGCCACTGGATCAGCGAAGGCTTGGGCGGTGGCTTCGCGTCCATGCGGATCACACCGTAGGGGCAGTTGCGCTGGCAGTTGCCGCAGCCGATGCAGGTCTCGTCGATGAACACCTCGCCGTCGGGCCCGCGCCGGATCGCATCGGGCGGACAATCCGCCATGCAGTGCGGGTGCTCGCAGTGGCGGCACGACGTCGGCACATGGAGGTGGGCGTAGGTCCGCCCCGCCTCGCGGTCGAGCCGCGAGAGGCCGTCATGGCTGTCGGCGCAGGCCTTCTCGCAATTGTCGCAGCCGACGCAGAGTTTCTCGTCGATCAGCAGCACATCGGTCGCTTCGCCGATGCCGTTGTCGACCAGGAACTGCGCGGTTTCCGAATACATGTCGACCGCGCCGCCGAAGCTGCCCTTGCGGCTTTCGACAAAGGCATTGATTGCGCGCCGACTGGCCATGTCGCTCAGCGCGCGTTCGCGCAGTTTCGGATTGCTCTTGAGCAGGGCCATGAAGCCGTCGCCGGGCAGGCGGATGACTTCGGACTTGATCGCGGCCTTGACGCTGGCCGAGCGGGGCACGTCGTCGATCACCGACATTTCTCCGAAATAGGAGCCCGCCGGAAGGTAGGAGAGGAAAACCGCCCGCCCGCCGATCTGCTTCTCGACGATCATCGAACCGCGCCTGACGATATATACGTCCGTGTCCTCGGCGCCCTCGGCGATCACCACTTCGCCCGCGCGCACCGTCTTGACCTCGGCGCTTTCAACCAGCGCAGCGACGTCCTGCGCCGTGAGCCCTGATCCGAACATTTGCAGCAGTTGCCGCTCGATCGAGATGCGCGTCACCGCGCGATTGGCACCGGGGGATGTGGCGAGCAGCCTGAGCGCAGCGGTGCGCGAAAGCTCGACCGCGACCACCGGCTCGGCGGCGCGGATCGTCGCGCCCCGGCGCCGGCCCGAGATCAGGCCGACCTCGCCGAAGATCGAACCCTCGCCGATCGGAACGGTGATCGAGGAATCGTCGGGATTGACCTCGACTGTGACCGAGCCCTGCGCAATTGCGAACATCGAGGAACCGGTATCGTTTCGGGCAAAGATGAGCTCGCCAGGAGCATAGGCGTGAACCTTGCTGTCGAGCATCAGTTCGCGCAGTTGCAGCGGCGAGATGTCCTGCAGGATCAGGATGTTCCTGCCGAAGATCGCCAGCCAGTCATCGACGCTGCGATTGCCGGGAAGGCGCGCGAACTTTTCCGCCAGAATCGGCTCGTCCGCCGGTTTGAGATCGCGGTTCCCACCCAGGAACTCGATCACGTCATACCCCTGGTTCATGCAATGCTTGATCAGCGGATATCCCGCCAGCGCGCCGATGACGTGAATGCCCTTGCGGGTCGTCTCGAAGCTGGGCGTCAGGCGGGGAAACGCGCTGCGTTCCGCGCTGGTGACTTCGATCCCGATGGCTTCGATAAAATCGCGGGGCGGCTGCGATCCGGTGCGCGCGATGATCCTGTCGCAGCGGATCGTCTCCTGCCCGTCCCTGGTATCGAGCACAAGCTCACCGGGGCGCACTTCCGCCGGGCCGGTCTCGCGGCGCACGATCAACCTGCCCTCGCGCTCTGCTTCCTCGAGCAGCTTGACGTTGGCGCCCTTGGCGCGGGCGAAATCGGCGCTGCGGTTGAGTATCGTCACGACATTGCGCTGTGCCTCGTCGGCGGCGAGGCCAAGGGCATTCTCTATTCCCGCATCGCCCGAACCGATGACGGTGATGTGCTCGTCGAAGTATTCGCCTGGATCGTCGAGCTGGTACTGGATATGCGGCAGGTCCGCTCCCGGGATGCGCAGCCGGTTGGGATTGCCCTGCGTGCCGATTGCCAGCACCACCGCCTTTGCCGCGATCGTGCCGCCGTCTTTCAGGCCGATCGTGAAGTTTCCGGCTTCGCCCTCGATCGCGGTCACTTCAGTGTTCAAAAGCGCGTTGATCTTCTGTTCGGCAAGCTGGCGGTCCCACATGCCAAGGACCGCCTCGCGCTTGCCCGCATCGAAAGCGAAATCGCTACGCAAGACCAGATTGGATGGCGTCGCCATCACATGCTTGCCCTTCTGGTACTTGAAGATCGTGTCCGAGAGGTGATCGGCCTTCTCGATCAGCACATGGCTCATGCCCAGCGCCGCGGCGCGCGCGGCAGCGCTTAATCCGGCGGGGCCGGAGCCGATGATCGCGACCTGGAACGCTTGCGGCAATCTATCCCCCCTTCCCGCTGATAGACCTCCTGCCGCGGCATCATAGGATAAAAAGGCTGCTGCGCCACAGCGAATTGCCGCTGGTTGGTGGCGATGCTACCACAGGCCGGTGGCTATCGGGGGAGAGGATGCCTTGGACAAGGCCGGGGTTTCGAGGGGAAGTTCGATTTTTTTCGTGGTGGCGGCGATCAGCGCGGCAAGTGCGATCGGCTACAACGTGCTCGGCAGCCGGGACCCGACCGCCGGCGATCCGGCGGCAGCCGCGGCGCCCGCGTCGATCGAGCAGTTGCGTGCGCTGGCCGAAGCATCGCCAGACAATGCGCGCGCCTGGCAGCAGCTTGGGTTCGCCCATTTCGAACGCGGCGAATTTGCCGAGGCGGCCAAGGCCTATGAGCGGGCGGTTTCGATCGATGGTGGTGAGGCCGCGCTATGGTCGGCACTGGGGGAGGCGCGGGTCATGGCCAGCGAGCGCGACCCGATGCCGCCAGCCGCGCTCGAGGCGTTCCGCAAGGCGAGTGAGCTGGATCCGCGCGATCCCCGGGCGCGCTATTTCCTGGGCGTCCAGAAGGATCTCGAACAGGACCACGAAGGCGCCATCGCGAGCTGGGTTGCGCTGCTTGCCGATACGCCGCCGGGCGCACCCTGGGAACGCGACCTGGTGCGGACCATCGAGCAGGTTGGCAAGATCAACGGGATCGAGATCGAAACCCGGATCGCATCGGCGATGGGCGGGCGGATGGCAGCGCCGCAAATCGGTGCGCCGGGCCTGCCCGGGCCGACGCAGGAGCAGCTTGCGGCGGCAGGATCGATCCCGCCGGGCGAGCAGCGCAAGATGGCTGAGGGCATGGTCGCGCGGCTCGAACAGCGTCTGCGCGATGATCCGTCCAACCTCGATGGCTGGATCATGCTGATGCGCAGCCGGATGACCCTGGGCGAACCCGAGCAGGCGAAAGCCGCGCTCGACGTCGCCGTCAGGGCCAATCCGGGTGCGGCTGCCAGGCTTCGCGCGGAGGCGGCGACGCTCGGTATCAGGTAAATGGGGTTTAGAAGACGCCCGGATTTTCGCGCTGGATGGTGTTGGGCCGATCAGGCTGGAGCAGCTGTCTGCCGCTCACGGCCTGCGTGGTGCGCAATGTGCCCGAAATCGCCGTGCAGCTGCGTCCGGCCAGAAAGTCGAGCGCAGTCGCGATCGAAGCCTCGCTCGGTTCGCCCAGCTGGATGAAAATATTGTCATCGGCGCGGCAGGTGTTGGGAAACACGCTGGCCAGGCCGGTGAAATAATCCCCCTGGTTGTCGGCATTGTCGGTCTTGAAGG
>PNJY01000025.1 GCA_013822125.1 Erythrobacter sp.
GAAAGCACTATTGCTGGCAAGGCATTAGTCCGGCTTCGCAGATGGCGCGAATACGGTTAGAGCGTGCACATGCGGCCCGAGGCTCTAAATCCGCTCTTTGTCGAGACAGACGCTTTGGACGGCGTCGGTCCCAGGCTGCGCCGTCCACTCGAAAAACTGGGCCTGACGCGGGTCAAGGACATAGCCTATCACCTGCCCGAACGCTTCGTTTCGCGGCGCGCGGTAGGGTCGCTCGACGATGCGGTTGAAGGCGAGCAGATCATCATCGCGCTCACCCCCACCGAACATCGCACTTCGCGCAACAATCGCGGGCCCTACCGCGTGTTTGCCCAGGATTCGATCGGCAATGTCTGTTCGCTCACTTTCTTTGGCCGCGCCTCGTTCACCGCGAAGAAGCAATTGCCCGTAGGCGAGAAGCGCTGGGTGGCGGGCAAGCTGGAGCGTTATGGCGACATGCTCCAGATCGTGCATCCCGATCACATCGCCGCGGATAGCAGCGCCGGCCTCGCCCAGCTTAACGAGCCGGTCTATGCCCTGTCCGAAGGGCTGACCCAGCCGCGCGTGGCTGCCCTGGTCGATCAGGCGCTGGCCCGGCTGCCCGAATTGCCCGAATGGATCGAGCCGAGCCAGCTTGCGGGCGAGGGCTGGCCCACGTGGCGCGACGCGCTGCACCTTGCCCACAAGACGCAGCATCCGCCCGCGCGTGACCGGCTCGCCTATGACGAGCTGCTCGCCAATTCGCTGGCGCTGATGCTGGTGCGGGCGGACAATCGCCGCCGCGTTGGCCAGTCGCTCAAGGGTGAAGGAAGCCTGCGGTCCAGGCTGAGCCTGCCTTTCCCGCTTACTGCGGCGCAGCGCCGCTCGATTGGTGAGATCGAAGGCGATCTGGCGCAGCAATCGCCGATGCTGCGGCTGCTGCAAGGCGATGTCGGCGCGGGCAAGACGGTGGTCGCGCTTGAAGCGATGCTGATCGCCAATGAAGCGGGCAAGCAGGCGGCGATGCTCGCCCCGACCGAAATCCTCGCGCGCCAGCATTACGAGACTTTGCGCACACTTGCCGCTCCCATCGGCGTGGAGGTGGCGCTGCTCACCGGCAGGGACAAGGGCCGCGCGCGTGAAAGCATCCTGATGGGGCTGCTCGATGGCTCAATCGACATTGTCGTGGGCACGCATGCGCTGTTCCAGGATGCGGTGAACTACAAGGATCTGGCGCTGGTGGTGATCGACGAGCAGCACCGCTTCGGCGTCGAGCAGCGGTTGCGGCTTGCCGCCAAGGGGCGCAGCGCGCCGCACACGCTGGCGATGACCGCAACCCCGATACCGCGCACGCTGACGCTGGCGCACTATGGCGAGATGGACGTCAGTCGGCTCGACGAGATGCCGCCGGGCCGTCAGCCGATCGACACGCGAGTGATCGCGCAGGACCGGGCCGAGGATGTGATTGCGGCGGTGGGGCGGCACGTTGCAGCGGGTCAGCAGGCCTATTGGGTGTGCCCGATGGTGCGCGAGAACGAAATGGAAGACATTGCCGCGGCTGAGGCACGCTATGCGGTGCTCAAGGAACGGTTCGGCACTGCTGTGGTGCTGGTCCACGGCCAGCTCAGGCCTGAAGCCAAGGACGCGGCGATGGAGCGTTTTGCCAGCGGCGCTGCAAAGCTGCTGGTGGCGACCACGGTGATCGAGGTCGGGGTCGATGTGCCTGCGGCGACGCTGATGGTGATCGAACAGGCCGAACGTTTTGGTCTGGCGCAGCTCCACCAATTGCGCGGGCGGGTGGGGCGCGGAGCAGAGAAATCGGTCTGCCTGCTGCTGCGCGGGACACCGCTCAGCGAGACGGGGCGCAAGCGGCTGGCACTGATGCGCGAAACGCAGGACGGTTTTCGCATCGCCGAGGAGGATCTTGAACTGCGCGGCGGCGGTGAACTGCTGGGCACGCGGCAATCGGGCGATACGCCGTTCCGCACCGCCACACTCGAACAGATCCAGCGCCTGCTCCCCGCAGCGCATGCCGATGCGCGCCTGCTGATGGAGCGCGACGCCAAAGAGGGAGGGGGGCTGGCCAGCCCGCGCGGCGAGGCCGCAAGGTTGCTGCTCTATCTGTTCGAACGCGATTGGGGGGTGCAACTGCTAAGGGGAGGTTAGCGGCGAGCAAGCCTCCCGCCCTTGCGGTTGGGAGTATTCGCGCAAATCCGTCCCCCCCGACGGATTTGTCTGGCGAGAACTGGTCGGGGAGAGAGGATTCGAACCTCCGGCCCCTGCCTCCCGAAGACAGTGCTCTACCAGGCTGAGCTACTCCCCGACCGTGTCGCGCCCACAAAGCTGTGGGCTGAGGCAAGGGCGGCCCTATAAGGGCGCATGTGCGGGGTGGCAAGCGGGCAATTGCGCGGCTAGTCTGGCAGACATGGCCAGTGCCGCGATTCCCCATTCCCTGCCGCATGCAGACCACCCCGAATGGCAATATCTGCACCTGATGCGGCATATATGGGTGCATGGCAGCGAGCGGATCGATCGCACTGGTGTAGGCACGCGCTCGGTGTGCGGGGCCACGCTGCGGTTCGATCTGGCCGGTGGTGCAATGCCGCTCATCACCACCAAGCGGGTCTATTGGAAAACCGCCACACGCGAAATGCTGTGGTTCCTTTCGGGCGAAACCAATATCCGCCCGCTGGTGCTGCAAGGGGTCAAGATATGGAACGAATGGCCGCACGCGCGCTATGTGCGCGAGACTGGCGACGCCTTGGCGCTCGACGATTTCGTGGCGCGGATCGCCGCGGACGAGCACTTTGCCGCGCGCTGGGGTGATCTGGGACCGGTTTACGGCAAACAATGGGTCGATTGGCCGACATTTCGTTACCGCAAGGACGGACTTTACGAGAAAGGGCCGGGGATCAACCAGGTCGCGCAGGTGGTGGAGAGCCTGCGCAGTAATCCCGGGAGCCGCCGTCACATAATCGAAGGCTGGAATGTCGCAGAGGTTGAGCAGATGGCGCTGCCGCCGTGCCACAAGACCTATCAGTTTCATGTGGCGGGGGCCGAAAATGTCAAGGGTCGGCTCAATTGCATACTCTACCAGCGCAGTTGCGATGTGGCACTGGGCCTGCCCTTCAACCTGTGGTCTGCCGCGTTGCTCACCCGGATGATCGCGCAGCAGACCGATCTGGAGCCGGGCGAGCTAGTGTGGATGGGCGGGGACGTGCACCTCTACCTCAACCATGAGCATCTGATCGCCGAGCAGCTGTCGCGCCGACCGCGCGGGCTTCCCCGGCTGGAGATCGTGCGCCGCCCACCCAGCGTGTTCGACTATACTATCGAAGACTTTCAGGTGCATGATTACACGCCTCTGGCGCCGATCAGCGCCCCGGTGGCGGTGTAGGGGTCAACCTTGACCTCAGACGGCGTTTGAAATAAAATAACGCGATCCTATAAGAATGCTACAGAGCAGACTTGATCTGGGGAGAGCGAAACCATGGCCGATCGGCCCGAAAAACCGGCGCGCGGCGGGCACAACAAGCCCGCACTTGCGCTGCATGTGCCCGAGCCGAAATTCCGGCCCGGCGATGCGGCCGATTTCAGCCATCTCGAAATTCCTCCCGCGGGGAAACTGGCGCGGCCCGACGAGGCTTCCCACCCGTCACAAATAGGCGATTTCACCTATGGGCTGATCCGCGTTCTGGGCGATGACAACAAGGCGCACGGCGCCTGGGATCCCAAGCTTGACCCTGACACATTGCGCGCCATGCTGGGCCATATGGCGCTGGTGCGCGCCTTCGACGAGCGCATGTTTCGCGGTCAGCGACAGGGCAAGACCAGCTTCTACATGAAATGCACCGGCGAAGAGGCGACCAGCGTCGCAGCGGCGATGGCGCTGGCCTCGGACGACATGGTGTTCCCATCGTATCGCCAGCAGGGCATCCTGATCGTGCGCGGCTATCCGATCGTCGACATGATCAACCAGATTTATTCGAACAAGGCCGACAAGCTGAAGGGCCGCCAGTTGCCGATCATGTATTCGAGCCGTGAGCACAGCTTCTTCTCGATCAGCGGAAATCTGGCGACGCAGTGCCCGCAGGCGGTAGGCTGGGCGATGGCCAGCGCGATCAAGGGCGATACGCGCATCGCTGCAACCTGGCTGGGCGAGGGTTCTACTGCCGAGGGCGACTTCCATTCGGCCTGCACCTTCGCCACGGTCTATAATGCACCGGTTGTCCTCAATGTTATCAACAACCAGTGGGCGATCTCAAGCTTCAGCGGTTTTGCCGGGGCTGAACGGACCACGTTTGCCGCGCGTGCGCTGGGTTATGGCATGGCGGGCCTGCGGGTCGATGGCAACGATGCGCTGGCGGTTTATGCGGCGATGCAATGGGCCGCCAACCGCGCGCGCGCCAATGCCGGTCCGACGCTGATCGAGCATTTCACCTATCGCGCCGAGGGGCATTCCACCTCGGACGATCCATCAGGTTACCGCAGCGCGCAGGAGCGCGAAGAATGGCCGTTGGGAGATCCGATCATGCGGCTCAAGAGGCATCTCATTGCGATTGGCGAATGGGACCTTGAGCGGCAGGCGGCAATGGATCTTGAATGTGCCGAGCGCGTTAAAGCCGCGACCAAGGAGGCCGAGAAGAACGGCATTCTGGGCCACGGCATGCACCACCCGTTCCACACCATGTTCGAGGACGTGTTCGAGGAATTGCCCTGGCACCTTGAGGAACAGGCCGCGCAAGCCATTCGCGAGCGCAAGATCAAATGGCCGGGGAGCCTGGAGGAATGAGCGCCGGGATGAAGAAGCCACGCGCGGCGGTTACCGCTGACACCGAGCGCCGTCTCAACATGATCGAGGCGATCAACGAGGCGCTCGACATCATGCTCGCGCGCGATCCCGACGTCATCGTCATGGGCGAGGACGTCGGTTATTTCGGCGGGGTTTTCCGCTGCACGGCGGGATTGCAGGAAAAGCACGGCAAGACCCGCGTGTTCGATACTCCGATCAGCGAATGCGGGATCATCGGCGTGGCGGTGGGGATGGGCGCTTATGGCCTCAGGCCCGTTCCCGAAATCCAGTTCGCCGATTATATCTACCCCGGTCTCGACCAGCTCATCAGCGAAGCCGCGCGGCTACGTTACCGTTCCGCCTGTGACTATATCGCGCCGCTGACGGTGCGCTCGCCATTCGGCGGGGGCATCTTCGGCGGGCAGACGCACAGCCAGAGCCCAGAGGCGATCTTTACCCATGTTTCGGGCATCAAAACGGTGATCCCCTCGACCCCCTATGATGCCAAGGGTCTGCTGATCGCAGCGATCGAGGACAACGACCCGGTGATCTTCTTCGAGCCCAAGCGGATCTATAATGGACCGTTCTCGGGCTATTACGACAAGCCGGTCGAACCATGGAAACGGCACCCGGACAGCGTTGTGCCCGAAGGCTATTACCGCATTCCACTGGGCAAGGCGCGGATCGTGCGCGAGGGTGAGGCAATGACCGTCCTCGCCTATGGCACCATGGTGCATGTGGCCGAGGCGGTCTGCATAGCGAAAGGCATTGATGCCGAAATTCTCGACCTGCGGACGCTGATCCCGCTCGATATCGAGGCGATCGAGGCTTCGGTGCGTAAAACTGGCAGGTGCATGATCGTGCATGAGGCAACGCGCACCTCGGGGTTCGGTGCGGAGCTCTCGGCGCTCGTCACCGAACGCTGCTTCTACCACCTCGAAGCCCCGGTCGAGCGCGTGACCGGTTTCGACACCCCCTATCCTCACAGCCTCGAATGGGCCTATTTCCCCGGTCCTGTCCGCATTGGCGAGGCAATCGACAAGCTCCTCAAGGACTGATCCGATGGCGAAATTCACTTTCAACATGCCCGATGTCGGCGAAGGCGTTGCCGAAGCAGAAATCGTTGCCTGGCACGTCAAGGCAGGCGACCGGGTCGAGGAGGACCAGCATCTGGTCGATGTGATGACCGACAAGGCTACCATCGACATCGAAAGCCCGGTGTCGGGCGTCGTTACCGAAGTTTCGGGCGAGGCGGGCGACACCATTTCGGTGGGCGCAATGCTGCTGGTGATCGAAGTCGAGGGCGAGGCGGAACCCGCGCCTGCGCCCAAGATCGAGGTGGCCGAGACGAGGATCGAGCTGGACGTCCCCGATATGAACGATGTGGCGGAAGTGGTTGCAGAACCCACTCCCGCTCGGCCTGAGCCTGTCGAGGGCCACACGCATTCGCTCGCCAAAATCCTCGCCAGCCCCGCCGTCCGCACCCGCGCGAAGGACCTCGGCATCGATCTTGCTGAAGTGAAGCCCGCCGCCGACGGCCGCGTGCGCCATGCCGATCTCGACGCTTTTCTCGCCTATAATGCGGGTGGTGGCTTTGCCCCGGCAGGCCGCGCGCGCGCTGACGAGGCGATCAAGGTGATCGGCCTACGGAAGCGCATCGCACAGAACATGGCCGCGTCCAAGCGCCACATCCCGCATTTTTCCTATGTCGAGGAGTGCGACGTCACCGCGCTCGAGGAGCTGCGCGCTGACCTCAACGCGCATCGCGGCGCGCGGCCCAAGCTCACCATGCTGCCGCTGCTGATCGCCGCGATCTGCAAAGCGGTGCCGCGTTTCCCGATGATCAACGCCCGCTATGACGACGAGGCGAACATCGTCACCCGCCACGGCGCGGTGCATCTGGGCATGGCGACGCAGACCGAAAACGGGCTGATGGTGCCGGTAATCCGCAACGCGCAATCGCGCAATTTGTGGCAATTGGCGAGCGAAATAACCCGCCTTGCCGCCGCCGCGCGCGATGGGAGTGCCAAGTCCGAGGAGCTGTCCGGCTCTACGCTCACGCTAACCTCGCTCGGGCCGCTGGGCGGTGTTGCGCACACCCCGGTCATCAACCGGCCTGAAGTGGCGATTCTCGGCCCCAACCGGATCGTCGAGCGGCCGATGTTCGTGCCCGACGGTATAGGCGGCGAGCGGATTGAGAAGCGCAAGATGATGAACATTTCGATCAGCTGTGACCATCGCGTTGTCGACGGGCACGATGCGGCGAGCTTCGTTCACGAGCTGAAAAGGCTGCTCGAAACGCCGGTGCTTTTGCTGACCGACTGAATGCGCTAAGATTGCGTCATGAGCCGCGATCCGCGTGTCGACGATTATATTGCCAGGGCCGCCCCGTTTGCGCGCCCGATCCTCGAGCATCTGCGCGAGTTGGTGCACAAGGCGATTCCCGATGCCGACGAGGCGATCAAATGGGGAATGCCGCACTTTACCTTCAAGGGGAAAAATGTTGCGGGCATGGCCGCGTTCAAGGCGCATTGCTCGTTCGGCATTCACGGCGATGGCAATGCGGTCGAGGGGATCGGGCAGTTCGGCAGGATCGCCTCGCTTGATGATTTTCCCGATACGGACGCACTGCGCTCCAGGCTGAGCGAAGCTTGCAAGCGGATCGAGAATACTGGAACTGCGCTCAAGCGGTCGAAGCTGCGTGTGGCCAAGCCCGAATTGCCGGTACCAGCGGACTTCGCACAGGCGTTGGCGGGCAATCCTGCGGCGAAGGCCACGCTGGAAGGATTCGCTCCATCGCACCGGCGAGAATATGTGGAATGGATCGCCGATGCGAAGCGCGAGGAAACGCGAGCCAGACGCATTGCGCAGGCGATCGAGTGGCTGGCCGAAGGCAAGCGGCGGAACTGGAAATACGAAGGCTGTTGACCGTCGCCAACGCGGTCAGATCTTGCCGATTTGACCGTTGACAGCCTTGGCCGCAGGTCCTAGTGGCGCGGCTCCCAAGCGGTGCACCGCAAGAAATGCGCGGGTGTAGCTCAGTTGGTTAGAGTGCCGGCCTGTCACGCCGGAGGTCGCGGGTTCGAGCCCCGTCACTCGCGCCACTTGGGACTTTTCCTTGATGCCAGGCTCAAGCCTCGTCAGTCGGCGGCGCGCTCCAGCGCCCGGTTTCCATCCAGATCAGGAAACGCTTGAGGGGCAGCAGCCAAACCACCCCCAGAAACAGATAAACCGCCGATTGCGTCAGGCCGGGCCAATGCGCGATCCGAGGCGAAACATAACTGGCGACAGCCACGCCATAGGCCAGAAGCACAAACAGCAACGCAAGCACGCCAGCCGGGATTCTCCAGGTGGGTTCGCTACGCATCAAAATGGTCCGTAGAGGCGGGTGGGGGTGACGATTGCATCAAGCCTGATGTCATGCGTTTCATGCGGCAAGTCCTCGCACAACTGTTCATCCCAGGCCAGCCCGATTGCGCGGGCGCCCGGATGCGCGGCCAGCCAGCGGTCGTAATGGCCGCCGCCCTGGCCCAGACGCCTTCCATCGGCAGCAAAGCCGACCAAGGGTACGAACAGCACGTCAGGTTCCACTTCTGCCGCTTTGGCGCCTGGTTGCATCATGCCGTAGGAGCCAGGTTCGAGATCGCCGGCGCAAATCGGGTCCGTGTGCAGACGAAAGCACATTGCAGAATGCCGGTCCAGAAAATGGGGCAGGGCGATGGTGTGCCCAGCATCGGCAAAAAATGCCGCATAGTTCGACGCGGGCGCTTCGAATGGCGTCGCATGGTAAAGCCCGATCACGGCATCGTGCGGGATCAGTTCGAGAAGAGGTGCGGGCGGGCGGCGGAACAGCAAACCGCGCACGCTTTCGGGCAGGTCGAGCACATGCTCGCGGCGTCTCGCCCGAAGCTTTCTGCGCAGGTCAGCTTTGCTTGTCACATTGCATCCTTGCGGCTTCAAAAAACCTCTAATGTAGCGGAACCACCATGGGTCGGTTGCCCTAGAAATCCTCTGACGCCTCAACGTCAGGTGGGTGCCGTGTGCCCCAATCTCCCGGACGAACCAGTGAACTGAGGCAGGGACAGCTCCCAAGGATTGCTTATAGCCTCAGGGATATTCAAACAGCTCGTGCCGGGCAGTCCCGCCAAGTCCTATCTAGGGGGTGGCGAGCGCGCTCTCAAGCGTGTTCGCACAATTTTCGAGCGCCTCGGCGAGAAGCTCTAGCTGCGGGGCGAGCGTATCGTCGCTGATGCCGGACCGGATCTTGCCGCTGCGCGCCTCGTCGAGTTCATCAGCCAGCAGTAGCGCAGCGAACAAAAGGTTCTGAGAATCCAGCGCCGAAAGATTTCCGCGCATGGCCTGCAATTTGGCGTCGACCATCCTGCCAAGTTGCATCAGCCGCGCCTCTTCCCCGGGTCCGCAAGCCATCAGATAGGTCTTGCCTCCGACACGAAGTTCGATTTCGCTCATCGCTCAAGGCTTTCAATGAGCGCATCAAGATCGCGAAGCGTGCCTGCCAGTTCGTTGCGCAATTCCTGCGCATCAAGCCCGGATGCGGGCCGGGCATGTGCCAGCGACGCAGCAGTCCGGTCGATCCGCTCCAAGGCGGCTTCTATCCGCCCCATGGCATTGCCAATGCGTTTTCCCTCCATAGCCCCGGAATTTACCAAAAATGGTGCGCGCGTGCAAAGCCTTGCCGCAGGCTGTTGATAAGTGCCCTGAACGGATCGAACAGGAATCGTTGCGGGGACTTCAAAAGTGTGCGGCTTGACCTCGCAATCGCGCATGCGCAAAGGCTGCGCGCGCAGCGAATCGCCGCGCCGGGCCAGATTCACGTGACTATCGGCTCGCCCCCAGTTCAGGAGCCCGATCGCATGCCTACCGATCCCGCCCGACTCAGGCCCATGGCCAATGCCATCCGCGCGCTGTCGATGGACGCGGTGCAGGCCGCCAATTCCGGGCATCCTGGCATGCCGATGGGCATGGCCGATGTGGCGACGGTCTTGTGGTCGAAATTCCTCAAGTTCGATCCTGCAGCGCCCAAATGGGCGGACCGTGACCGCTTTGTGCTGTCCGCCGGGCATGGCTCGATGCTGATCTACAGCCTGCTGCACCTCACCGGTTATGCGCGCCCAACGATCGAGGACATCCGCAACTTCCGCCAGCTTGGTAGCCCCTGCGCCGGGCACCCTGAGAATTTCCTGCTCGAAGGCGTGGAATGCACCACCGGCCCGCTGGGTCAGGGGTTGGCGATGGCGGTGGGCATGGCGATGGCCGAGCGTCATCTGAACGCCGTGTTTGACGACGACCTGGTCGATCACCGGACTTGGGTGATCGCGGGCGACGGCTGCCTGATGGAGGGCATCAACCACGAAGCGATCGGCATTGCCGGGCATCTGGGACTGGGCCGGATGATCGTGTTGTGGGACGACAATGGCATTACCATCGACGGCAAGACCGATCTTTCGACCAGCGAGGACATCAAGGCGCGTTATGCCGCTTCCGGTTGGCATGTGACCGAGTGCGACGGACACGATTTTACCGATATCGACCGCGCCTTGGCCGAGGCCGTGGCCGACACGCGGCCATCGCTGGTCGCCTGCCGTACGGTGATCGGCAAAGGTGCGCCGAACAAGCAGGGCACTTCGGCCACGCATGGCGCAGCGCTGGGGGCCGATGAAGTCGCCGCCGCGCGGATCGAGCTGGTCTGGCCGCACGATCCCTTCGTCATTCCGGCAGAGATTGCGGCTGACTGGCGCGCGACCGGCGTGGCCGGTGCCGAGGAGCGCGCGGCATGGAATGCCCGGCTAGCAGTGTCTTCGCAAAGGGACGAGTTCGAACGGCGGATGTGCGGCGAGTTGCCCGAAGGCGATGCCATGCAGCGATATATCGCCGGACTGATCGCCAATCCGCAGAAGGTCGCCACGCGCAAGGCCAGCGAAATGGCGCTGGCCGAAATCAACCCGCTGCTGCCCGAGACGATCGGCGGTAGCGCCGATCTTACCGGATCGAACAACACCAAGGCGGGCGGGATCGAGGCGTTTACCGCCAGCAATTACGCCGGGCGCTATGTCTATTGGGGAATCCGCGAATTCGGCATGTCGGCAGCGATGAACGGCATGGCGCTGCACGGGGGCGTGATCCCCTATGGCGGCACGTTCCTCGTCTTTACCGATTATGCGCGCGGCGCGATCCGCCTGTCTGCCTTGCAACAGGCGCGTGTGATCTATGTGATGACGCACGATTCGATCGGCCTTGGCGAAGACGGGCCGACGCACCAGCCGATCGAGCATCTCGCCTCGCTGCGCGCCATGCCCAATCTGCTGGTGATGCGCCCCGCCGATGTGGTCGAGACTGCCGAGTGCTGGGCGCTGGCGCTCAAATCCGCCAATCGCCCCACCGTGCTGGCGCTGAGCCGCCAGAACCTGCCGCAGGTGCGGCTTGAGGCGAGCGATGGGCTGCTGTGCGCACGCGGCGGCTATCGCCTCAAGTCGGCAGAGGCAGTGCGAAAGGTGGTGCTGGTCGCCACCGGCTCTGAGGTGCATCTGGCGATCGAGTGCGCTGGCGCGCTCGAAGCGCAGGGCATCGGTGCCGATGTCGTATCGCTGGTTTGCGCCGAATTGTTCGATGAGCAGGACGCCAATTACCGTGCAGACGTATTCCCTGCCGATGCGCTCAAGGTTTCGATAGAAGCGGGCACGACATTCGGCTGGGAACGCTATACCGGCACCGACGGGATCAATATCGGCATCGACCGGTTTGGCGCTTCGGCGCCGGCTGAGCTGCTATTTGAAAAATTCGGACTGACTGTGGACGCGGTTGTCCCGCAGATCATAAACAAACTCAATAACTAAGCAGGAGTTTCTTCCATGGCGACCAAGGTGGCGATCAATGGTTTCGGGCGTATTGGGCGGCTCGTCGCGCGCGCGATCCTCGAACGCAATGACGATGATTTCGAGCTCGTCTCGATCAACGACCTTGCCGATACCGAATCCAATGCGCTGCTGTTCCAATACGACAGCACGCACGGTCGCTATCCCGGCAAGGTCGAAGCCGGGAACGGCGTGATCCGGGTCGATGGCCGCGAAATCGTGGTCACTTCGGAACGCGACCCGGGCAAGCTGCCACACGGGGCGCAGGGCATCGACATCGTGCTTGAATGCACCGGGTTCTTCCAGTCGGACGAGGCGAGCCGTCCGCATCTGGCCGGCGGTGCCAAGCGGGTGCTCATCTCAGCGCCGGCGACCGGGGTTTCGAAGACCGTAGTTTACGGGGTCAACCACGATACGCTGACGGCGGACGACGTGATCGTCTCCAATGCCAGCTGCACCACCAATTGCCTCGCCCCGGTGGCCAAGGTGCTCAACGACACAGTCGGAATCGAGCGCGGCTTCATGACCACGATCCACTCCTACACCAACGATCAGCGCATTCTTGATCAGCTGCACAAGGATCCGCGCCGCGCGCGTGCCGGTGCCATGAACATGATCCCCACCACCACGGGTGCGGCGCGCGCGGTGGGGCTGGTGCTGCCCGAACTGAAGGGCAAGCTTGACGGCTCGTCGGTCCGTGTGCCGACCCCCAATGTCTCGCTGATCGATCTGGTGTTCACCCCCGGGCGCGAAACCAGCGCGGAGGAGATCAACGCCGCGCTCAAGGCTGCATCCGAAGGGGCGATGAAGGGCGTGCTCGATTATACCATGCAGCCGCTGGTCAGCTCGGACTTCAACCATCATCCCGCCAGCTCGACGGTCGACAGCCTTGAGACATCGGTGATGGAAGGCAAACTGGCGCGCGTGGTCAGCTGGTATGATAACGAGTGGGGCTTCTCCAACCGAATGATCGACACCGCCAAGGTGATGGCGGGATTGCTATAAACGTAATTGTCACCCCGGCGCAGGCCGGGGTCCAGTCGTCAATTGATCTGGATTCCGGCCTTCGCCGGAATGACGAAGGGGACAAGAATTGGCTAGCTTCAAGACCCTCGACGACCTTGGCGCCGATTTTGGCGACATCACCGGCAAGGTCGCGCTTGTGCGCGTCGATCTCAATCTGCCGATGCACGAAGGATCGGCCAGCGATGTCACGCGGGTCGAGGCTGCCAAGCCGACGATCCTCGAATTGACGGACAAGGGCGCCAAGGTACTGCTGCTCGCGCATTTCGGCCGTCCCGGCGGGAAGCGCTCATCAACGCTATCGACCAGCATGGTGCAAGGCGATGTCGAGCGGGTGCTGGGCAAGGAGATCATGTTCATTCCCGAGGTTGCCGGGCCGGTGGCGCAGCAGGCAATCGGCATTCTGGGTAACGGCGATATCGGTCTGATGGACAATGTCCGCTTCTGGCCGGGTGAAGAAGCCAACGATCCGGCCTTCGCCGAGGCAATTGCGGCCAACAGCGATTTCTACGTCAACGATGCCTTTTCCGCCGCGCACCGTGCGCATACCACCACCGAGGGGTTGGCGCATTTGCTGCCTGCCTATGCCGGACGCGCGATGGAGGCGGAACTGAAGGCGCTCGATGCTGCGTTAGGAAATCCGCAGACCCCGGTGGCGGCGGTGGTGGGCGGGGCCAAGGTTTCGACCAAGCTCGCCGTGCTCGAAAATCTGGTGGGCAGGGTGCAGCACCTGATCATCGGCGGCGGCATGGCGAATACCTTCCTGGCGGCACGCGGGGTCGATGTCGGCAAGTCGCTGTGCGAGCACGATCTGACCGACACCGTCAACCGTATCATGGACAAGGCGGACCGCACGGGCTGCACCGTGCATCTGCCCTACGACGTGGTGGTGGCGAAGGAATTCGCCGCGAACCCACCCAGCTTGCGTACGTGCAATGTCCACGAAGTCGCCGCCGACGAGATGATCCTCGACATCGGCCCGTTGGCGGTCGAGGCGCTCGCCGATGTGCTCAAGACCTGCCGCACGCTGGTGTGGAACGGCCCGCTGGGTGCGTTCGAAACGCCGCCTTTCGACATGGCGACCGTTGCCTTGGCGCGCATAGCAGCGGCGCTGACGCAGGAAGGTTCGCTGGTATCGGTGGCAGGCGGCGGCGATACCGTTGCCGCGCTGGCGCAGGCCGGGGTGGCGGACCAGATGACCTATGTCTCGACCGCTGGCGGGGCCTTCCTTGAATGGATGGAAGGGCGCGAACTACCCGGCGTCGCGGCACTGTCGAAATAACGCTCGCTGCCGGTTGCGCCTCGCGCGGGGGCTGTCTATGGGCGCGCCAGCGCATTCGTATGCATAACCCGACACAGACGCAGGACCGGCCATGAATTTCGAAGAAATGACCGCAAGAATTGCCACCGGCGAGGGGTTCATCGCCGCACTCGATCAGTCGGGCGGATCGACCCCGAAGGCGCTGCGCGGCTATGGAGTGAGCGATGACGAGTGGAGCGGCGACGACGCAATGTTCGCTGCGATCCACGCGATGCGCGCGCGGGTGATCACTGCACCCAGCTTTGCCAGCGGCAAGGTGATCGGCGCAATCCTGTTCGAAAAGACCATGGACGGCATGGTCGATGGCAAACCGACCGCCGAAGCGCTGAAGGATCGCGGCGTGGTGCCCTTCATCAAGGTCGATCAGGGGCTGGAAGATGAAGCCCACGGCGTTCAATTGATGAAGCCAATGACCAGGCTCGACGCTCTGATCGAGAAATCGCTCGCAGCCGGGATGTTCGGCACCAAGATGCGCTCGGTTATCAAGTCGGCCGACGCGGAAGGGATCGCTGCCTTGGTTGCCCAGCAATTCGAATACGGCAGCCGCATTGCCGATGCCGGACTGATGCCGATCCTCGAGCCTGAATATGACATCACCGCCCTCGACCGCGCCGAGGGCGAGGAAATCCTGCTGGCGGAGATCATGAAGCACCTTGATGCGTTGCCGCAGGGGCGCAAGGTGATGCTCAAGTTGTCGATACCGGTGACGCCCGGTCTCTATGCCCCGTTGATAGCGCATCCTAATGTGCTGCGCGTGGTGGCGCTGTCAGGCGGTTATTCGACCGACGAAGCCTGCCAGCATCTGGCCTGCAATTGCGGGATGATCGCGAGCTTCAGTCGCGGCTTGCTGCAGGATTTGCGGAAGGACCAAAGCGACGAGGAATTCGATGCGGTGCTTGGCGCGGCGATCGACTGGATACAGGCGGCTTCGATCGCGGGCTGAGGCCCCATTATTGCGTGGCTGCGTTTGCCGGGTTGCTCATCACATCGGGCGCGAACGCAAAGCGAAAAAGGTAATCCTTTGCGCGCGATGGCTTGCCCTGAACGGGCGCGGCACGTGCGATTTCGGCAATCGACAGGAAACCGCCATGGATGCGCAGCGGCTTGCTGCTGTCTATCTCCACATTGATACGTTCATGCCCCAGATCGAGCTGCGCCCTGAGCATCATGCGCCCTTGCCATACGCATTGCACATCCTTGGGGCAGCGGCTGTCCTCGATCACCTCAAGCGGGGTGACAGCCAGGTCGCGCCAGACCTGCTGCCGCTCGCCAAGCGCGACGCACTTCGTCGTGTGGCACCCCGCCGCATCGCCTTCCCCGGCGGCGCTGGTGGTGCAGCCGGTGAGTGCCGCCAGCGCCATGGGCAGGGCGTGCATGATGAGAAATCGACTTTCCATTGGCGCAATATTCCATCACCGCTATTGAGCGCAGCATGAACGACGCGGCGCGACTGGCAGGAACCGGGGCATGAGCGATTGCCAGTTGTATCTTATCTCGCCGCCCGATGTCGGAGGAGCCTTTCCTGGGCGGCTCGAACGGGCCTTGGCGACCATGGGTGCCGATAATCCGGTCGCCGCATTCCAGCTACGCATCAAGGACGTGGATCAGCATGAGGCGGCACGTCTCGCCGCACCATTGCAGGAAATCTGCGCCGCGCACGATGTCGCCTTCATCGTCAATGACAGCGTGGCGCTGGCGAAGCGAATCGGGGCCGATGGGGTCCATCTCGGCCAGGGTGATGGCGACCCGAGAGACGCGCGCACGCAACTGGGGTCAAAGGCCCAGATTGGCGTCACCTGCCACTCCAGCCGCCATCTGGCGATGGAAGCGGGTGAAGCGGGGGCCGACTATGTCGCTTTTGGCGCTTTTTTTCCTTCCACTACCAAGCCCAGCGAGCATCGGCCCGATCCCGAACTGCTTACCTGGTGGAGCAGGCTGTTCGAGATACCCTGCGTAGCGATTGGCGGGATCACGCCCGAAAATTGCGTCCCGCTGGTCGAGGCGGGTGCGGACTTCCTCGCCGTATCGGGCGCGGTGTGGAGTGGCGAGGAAGAGGCCGCGATCCGTGCCTTTGCCGAAAGGCTCTAACGCGCGCTCCTGACGCAAAGCAGGCGGCCCGGCTTGCCTTCGGGTTCGATCCTTCGCAGCTGGTTGTCGCCGGTTCGTTCGAACCGCAAGTTGACAAACGGCCCGTTGGTGAAGACGAAGGCATTGCCGGTCAGCAGATATGTCCCGCGAGCGCCATCCGGCCCCTTGTAGCTCGAACCGTTGACGATCCTGAAATCCGCGCCTTCGACCGGGTGCCAAGCCTCGCCCGCGGCATCGCCGGGCAGGGCGCATTGGTAATGGCCCTTCGGCATCGTTTCGAGCATGCCGGCCTGAGCGGAAAACGGCTGGATCGCGGCAAGGGCGAACGCTGCCGATGCGAGGATTGCGGATCTGCTCATGCCGCCCCGGCTAGCACGGCCTGCGCGGCAAAACCAGCCGCCTTGCCGAGCGTCCGCGGCTGGGCTAAGGGCGCGCGCTACACCTGCGGGCATCGTGCCGCGCAATCCCGTACGAAGGCCAACCCCATGAAGATCAGCGGCGTCGACATCCGCCCCGGCAACATTCTCGAATACGAAGGCGGCATCTGGAAGGTCGCCAAGATCCAGCATACCCAGCCCGGCAAGGGCGGGGCCTATATGCAGGTCGAGATGAAGAACCTGATGGACGGTCGCAAGACCAACGTCCGTTTTCGCAGCGCCGATACCGTCGAACGCGTGCGGCTCGACACCAAGGAATTCCAGTTCCTCTACGAGGATGGCGACATGCTCGTGTTCATGGACAACGACACCTACGACCAGATTACGCTGCCCGGCGATCTCCTCGGCGATGCGCGCCCATTCCTTCAGGACGGGATGCAGGTGACGCTCGAGCTGTGGGAAGAACGGCCGATCAGCGTCGATCTGCCTGCGCAGGTCGAGGCGCTGATCGTCGAGGCCGATGCAGTGGTGAAGGGGCAGACCGCCTCTTCAAGCTACAAGCCGGCGATCCTCGACAACGGCGTGCGCATCATGGTGCCGCCGCATATCGGCACGGGCACGCGGATTGTGGTCGATGTTTACGAACAGGCCTATGTCGGCAAGGCCGGCTGACGCGCCATGGCAATGATAACCGGCCTGATCCGCGTGATGGAGCGAGCGGCGCGCAAGGCGGGCGGCCGCCTGCGCCGCGACTTTGGCGAGATCGAGCACTTGCAGGTGAGCCGCAAGGGGCCCGCCGATTTCGTCTCCAAGGCAGACATGCGGGCCGAGCGAATCCTGTATGACGATTTGCTGGAGGCGCGCCCCGATTGGGGCTTTGTGCTGGAAGAAGCGGGCATTATCGAAGGCGATCCGGCCAAGCCGCGCTGGATCATCGACCCGCTCGACGGGACCAGCAATTTCCTCCACGGTATCCCGCACTTCGCGATTTCGATCGCCGTGCAAGAACCGCGCGCCGATGGAAACGGCTGGGGCGATGTGGTTGCGGGCGTGGTCTATCAGCCGATCACCGATGAAACCTTCTGGGCGGAAAAGGCGCGCGGGGCCTGGCTCCAGGATGCGCGACTGCGCGTGTCGTCGCGCACCAGCATGTCCGATGCGCTGATCGCCACGGGGATCCCGTTCCAGGGCGCGGGTGATCCACAGGAATGGACCCGGATCTACAACGCATTGGGTCCGCAAGTGGCTGGAATCCGCCGTTTCGGAGCCGCATCGCTCGATCTGGCCTGGCTTGCGGCGGGCCGGTTTGACGGGTTTTGGGAAAGCGGTCTCAGCGATTGGGACACGGCGGCGGGCTGCTTGCTGGTGCGAGAGGCGGGCGGATTCGTGACCGACTACCGCGGGCGCAGCGAACCGATCCTTGCGCGCGAGGTGCTCGCGGCCAACAATGTACTGCATTCGAAATTGCACAAGTCGGTGGTTGGCGCCCTCAAAGGCTGATCATTGCGGCTTGATGCAGCCGCCGTGCACGGCTAACAGCCGCGCTTCTGTGCGCAGTGCCCCTGTGGCGGAATGGTAGACGCGAACGACTCAAAATCGTTTGTCGCAAGGCGTGCCCGTTCGAGTCGGGCCAGGGGCACCATTTTTGTATTCCGCACGCCCATCCGGGCGCGCGATTTCCTCGCTTCCGGTCGGCGGGCCGACCTTCGCTGCGGGCGGCCATTCGGCCTTGCGGCGCTGCGCGCCGTTATAGCGCTATCGCGCTTCGCGCCACTTGAGCGGGATTTTTGATTCCGCACGCCCATCCGAGCGCGCCCTTTCCGTTAAATAGCTTGTAATTTGCCGCGTCCTTTGGGACTCCCGGCGAAGAGATGCTGGCGTCACCCTCATATCATGCCATCGCGGCAATGGCGGTCACGCTGGCGATGTTCATCGCGTTTGCGCGCGGGCGGCTTTCGGTAGAGATCGTTTCATTATTGACAATCGCGGTGATCGCGGTGGGTCTCTATTTCTTTCCGCTTGAAGGTTCGATCCCGACCGACGGCTTGGCGCTCGCCTTTGGCGGCTTCGGACATTACGCGCTCATTACCATCTGCTCGCTGATGATCATGGGCAGAGGGCTGGTGGTGACAGGGGCGCTCGATCCCGCCGCGCATTTTCTGGAGCGGGTGTTCAAGTTCAATCTGCAACTGGGACTTCTCGTTTCACTGCTGATCGCCTTTTTCCTGTCGATGGGGGTGAACGACACGCCGGTTCTGGTCCTGCTGCTGCCGATCTTCGTTGCGCTGGCCGCGCGCGGGGCCATGCCGGCTTCCAAGACGCTGATACCGCTCAATGCCGCGGTGCTGATCGGCGGGATGGCCACGACCATCGGCACTTCGACCAATATCCTGGTCGTGTCGATCGCTGTCGATCTGGGCATGCCGCAAATGGGTGTGTTTCATTTCACCCCGATAGTGCTCGTCGCAGGGCTGATCGCCCTCCCGTACTTGTGGCTGGTGATGCCGCGGCTGCTGCCTGACAACAGCGTTGAAGATCTTCATGACAAGCGCCGGTTTCACACCCTGCTACGAGTGGGTTCTGACAGTATCCTGCTGGGGGCTGACATTTCATCGGTCCTGCCGCGGCTGCCCAAGGACATCCGGTTCCATGATGGGCAGGCGGGTCTGGTTCAGCCGCAGCAACGGCTACGCATTTCGGGCACGCACGAGGCGCTCGAGGATGCGGTGCGCGTACTCAAGGGAGAGCTGGCGCCGGTTTGGGTGCTCGACCGGATCAGGCGCGAATCGGCGAGCAAGCAGCAGGATATCAACGTTGTCGAAATGACGGTGACAGCGGATTCGCGGCTGGTGGGCCGCACGCTGCCGACTTCGGGAATCGCCGACCTTTACGGGGTCGCTGTGCTGGGAATTCACCGCCCCGAGCGCCTGCTGGGCGAGCGCGATCAAATCGCTGAAAGCGGCGATCTGCGCATTGCGGAAGGCGATGTGCTGCTGGTCATGGGGCTACCGGTCGATCTCCAGGCGTTTGCCAGGGCGGATTCGCTGCTGATGCTGGAGGGCGCACGCGAACTTCCTCGAAGGTCGCTGGCTCTTCTGGCCGGCGTAATCATGGTGGTGTCGATATTCGTGGCTTCGATCGGGTTCCTGCCAATCGCGATTTCGGCGCTGGCCGGGGCTATCCTGATGTTCGTGACCGGCTGCGTAAAGTTCGATCGGGTGGGCAGGGCTCTATCCGCACAGGTTATCGTGCTGGTCGCGGCCAGCATTGCGATTGGCCGAATCATTCTCGAAAGCGGTGCAGCTGCATGGCTGGGCGAGTTGCTGGCGGTGGGCCTTCAGCACCTGCCCCCGGCCGCTGTGCTGGCGGCGATCATGCTGTTTGTGACCCTGCTGACCAATTTTGCTTCCAACGCCACCGCCGCGACGGTCGGAACTCCGATCGCATTCAGCATCGCAAAGCAGCTTGGCCTGCCTGCCGAACCAATGATCCTGGCGGTGCTGTTCGGATGCAACCTTTGTTACGCCACGCCGATCGCCTATCAGACCAACATGCTGATCATGGCCGAAGGCGATTACCGGTTTGCCGACTATATCCGCACCGGGGTTCCGCTGGTTTTGCTGATGGCGATCACGCTGTCGCTGCTGCTGGCGATAAATTATGGGATGTAGCGGCTGAACAACGAAGGAAACGAGGATGAACAAATCGGCATTTCTGGCAGGGATCGCGGGTCTGGCGCTTACAAGCGCGGCTCATGCGAACGAGCTGCGCGATGACCTGGCCGCCGACATGCCCGAGCTGATGGAGCTATATCGCGATCTGCACGCCAATCCCGAGCTGAGCTTCCAGGAACACCGGACCGCCGCGCTGCTGGCCGCCCGCGCGCGTGCGCTGGGCTTCGAAGTGACCGAAGGTGTTGGCCAGACCGGCGTGGTGGCGGTGATGCGCAACGGCGACGGGCCCACGGTAATGCTGCGCGCCGATATGGACGCATTGCCTGTGGTCGAGCAGACGGGCCTGCCCTTTGCCTCGACCAAGGTGGGCGTACCGGCATCAGGCGTCGAAACCGGGATCATGCATGCCTGCGGGCACGATACCCACATGACTGGGTGGATCGGCACGGCGCAGCTGCTGTCAGAGCGCAAGGATCAGTGGCAGGGCACGCTGGTGATGATCCTGCAACCGGCCGAAGAGATCGGGCTGGGCGCGATTGCGATGATCGAGGACGGGCTCTATACGCGGTTTCCCAAACCCGATTATGCACTTGCGTTTCACGACGCGGCACAGTTTCCCGCCGGAATGATCGGGTATTCGCCCGGCTATGCCTTGGCAAATGTCGACAGCGTAAACCTCACTATCCCCGGCATTGGCGGCCACGGAGCCTATCCCCATACCGCCAAGGACCCGATCGTGCTGGCAAGCGCCATCGTGATGAAGCTGCAAACGCTGGTCAGCCGCGAAAGTTCGCCGCTCGATCCGGCGGTGGTGACGGTGGGCAGCTTCCACGCCGGGGCAAAGCACAACATCATTTCGGACGAGGCGAAGCTGCAGATCACGGTGCGCTCTTATTCGGATGCTTCGCGGAAGCTGCTGCTTGACGGGATTGCGCGGATCGCGCGGGGCGAGGCAATTGCGGCGGGCATGCCCGATGACAAGCTGCCGATCGTCGAGATCGAGCTGCCTTATACCCCCTCAACCTTCAATGACCCCGGGTTTACCGAGACGGTAATGACCGGTTTTCGCGAACGCTTCGGCGGCGAAAAAGTCATGCAAGTGCCGTCGGTGATGGGGGGCGAGGATTTCAGCCAATTCAAGCGCGCCGCCCCCGACGATGTGCAGTCGCTGATCTTTTGGGTCGGCGGCGTCCGACACGATGAGTTTGCACACGCGCAGGCAGAGGGAATTATGCTGCCTTCACTCCATTCGCCGTTCTGGGCGCCGGACGCGGAGAAAGTGATCGCCACCGGGGCGGAGGCGCTGGCCAGCGCCACGCTGCGGCTGATGGCGCGCAAGGGCGGGTGAATTTCGCGGTGACTGGAAAAATGACGGCCGCCGGAACCTGGGGGTGTTCCGACGGCCGCACTCTCCTCCCCAGGAGAACGTCAGTTGTAGGTGCCCAGCCGGTGATGCAGGGCGTTGATCTTTGCCAGTTCGTCGCGATCCTCAGTCAGCTTGGCATGGCTTTCGAGCGCGCGGCGCAGCAGCTTGAAATCGGCGGTCGAGAGCAGGGCGCGGGCCCGGCCTGGTTCGCGTGTGGTGGTTTCTGAATCGGTCATCATTCGTCTCCCGATCTGAGGCGGTTTACGCAGCCTCGAATTGGTTCATCGTGTTATCCTTGCCGCTGGCTTTGAGTGCGGCCTCACCGGCGAAATACTCCTTGTGGTCGTCGCCGATGTCGGACCCGGCCATGTTCTGGTGCTTGACGCAGGCGATGCCCTGCCGGATTTCCTGGCGCTGCACGTTCCTGACGTAACCCAGCATCGCCTGTTCGCCGAAATACTCGCGCGCGAGGTTGTCGGTGCTCAGCGCCGCGGTGTGATAGGTCGGCAGCGTGATCAGGTGGTGGAATATCCCGGCGTGCCGCGCGGCGTCGGCCTGGAAGGTGCGGATGCGTTCGTCGGCTTCCGCGGCCAGTTCGGTCGCGTCATAATCGACACTCATCAACCGGGCGCGATCAAAAGCAGACAGATCGCGTCCTTCTTCTGCCCATTTATCATAAACCTGCTGGCGGAAGTTGAGAGTCCAGTTAAAGCTGGGCGAATTGTTGTAGACCAGCTTGGCATTTGGAATGATCTCGCGGATGCGGTCAACCATGCCGGCAATCTGTTCGATATGCGGCTTCTCCGTCTCGATCCACAGCAGGTCCGCGCCGTTTTGCAGCGCGGTGATGCAATCGAGCACACAACGGTCCTCACCGGTACCTGAACGGAACTGATAAAGGTTCGAAGGTAGCCTCTTGGGTGCCAGCAGCTGCCCGTTGCGGCTGATGAAAACCTGACCATTGCCGACCGCGGCCGGATCGACCGGTTCGCAATCAAGAAAGGCGTTGTACTGGTCGCCCAGATCGCCCGGTTCGCGGCTGAAGGCGATCTGCTTGGTGAGGCCAGCCCCGAGCGAATCGGTTCGCGCGACGATGATCCCGTCCTCGATGCCGAGTTCGAGGAAGGCATGGCGGATCGCGCGGATCTTCTGCAGGAAGTCCTCGTGCGGCACCGTGACCTTGCCGTCCTGATGGCCGCACTGCTTTTCGTCGGACACCTGGTTTTCGATCTGGATTGCGCAGGCTCCGGCCTCGATCATCTTCTTCGCGAGCAGATAGGTCGCCTCGGCATTGCCGAAGCCGGCGTCGATATCGGCAATGATCGGAACCACATGCGTTTCGTAGTTGTCGATCGCGTGTTCGATCCGCCGCGCTTCGACGGCATCGCCGCGTTCGCGCGCCGCGTCGAGTTCGCGGAACATCATGCCCAGTTCGCGCGCATCGGCCTGGCGCAGGAACGTGTAGATCTCCCCGATCAGCGCGGGAACGCTGGTCTTTTCGTGCATGGACTGGTCGGGCAGCGGCCCGAATTCACTGCGCAACGCGGCGATCATCCAGCCCGAAAGATAGAGGTAGCGGCGCTCGGTCGAACCGAAATGCTTCTTGATCGCGATCATCTTCTGCTGCGCGATGAAGCCGTGCCAGCAACCCAGCGACTGGGTGTAGTTGGCCGGGTCGGCATCGTAGGCGGCCATATCGGCACGCATGATGCGGGCGGTGTAGCGGGCAATGTCCAGCCCGGTGGGGAAGCGGTTCTGGACCTGCATCCGCGCCGCGCCCTCAGGATCGATTGCTGCCCATGCCGCGCCTTGTGCGTCGATGGTCCGGCGCATGCTGGCGATGCTGGTTTGATAGGTCACGATGCTTCTCCTGTTGGCTGGTATTTTGCCTTGCCCCGAGGTTTGCCCGCTCTCGCGCCTGAAAAACAGGAAAACTTACAAACTTTGTTGTCTTTTTGAGCGAAATACCGGATATGATCGTGTAAGGTTGTAAGGAAAATTACAAATGACCGAAGCTGCCATCTTTGCCGGGCCATCGCTGCGCCGCTTGCGCAAACGTGAAGGTATGACCCAGGCCTCGATGGCGGCGGCGTTGGGGATTTCGCCCAGCTATCTCAACCTGATCGAACGCAATCAGCGCCCGCTCTCGGCGCGGGTGCTGGTCCAGGTGATCGAGCGGTTCGATTTCGATCCACGCATGCTGCGCCGCGAGGAGGCGATCGGCGGAGTGGAGGGCCTCGCGCGCCGGCTGGCGGACGAACGTTTCGCCGATCTCGGAATCGACCGCGATGAAGTGAGTGAGTTCCTCGCTTCGGCACCGCAGGCCGCAGCCGCATTCGCCAGGCTGTTCGACCGCGCGGGTGCCGATCATGGCGGGGAAGGCGACGACGCGCTGATCGCCTCGCGCCGCGAGATCGAGCGTTGGCGCAATCACTTTGCCGATCTCGATCATGCTGCCGAGGCATTGGCTGACGAAATGCGCCTTTCGCGCGGCGACCTTGGTGCGGCCTTGACCGAGCGGTTGCGCGAAAAGCACCAGCTTTCGGTTCGTATCCTGCCCACCGATGTCATGCCGGGGGCAATCCGGCGGCTCGACCTGCACGCGCGCCAGCTCCAGCTCTCCGAGATGCTGGGCCATGCTTCGCGCAATTTCCAGATTGCGCTACAGATCACGCAGCTTGAACAGCGCGAAGCCATCGAACGCCTGGTTGCCGGCGCGCAGCTTGCCGATCCGAGCGCGCGCCAATTGTTCGAGCGTCATCTGACCGGCTATTTCGCCGCGGCGCTGCTGATGCCCTATGGTCGGTTCCTGCGCGCCTGCGAGCAGACGGGATACGACCTTGCCGTGCTTCAATGCCGCTTTGGGGCGAGTTTCGAGCAGGTTGCGCACCGGCTGACAACATTGCAGCGCGTGGGCCAGCGGGGTCTGCCGTTTTTCATGGCGCGGATCGACCGCGCCGGTCAGTTTTCCAAGCGCTTTTCCGGTGCGAGCGGGGCTACGCTGCTGGAGAGCGATGCGAGCTGCCCGTTATGGATCGTGCATCGGGCGTTCGACCGCCGCGGAGAATTGTGCGTCCAGGCGATCAATGTCGATGGAGTTGACGCCGGGCCAAGGCACTGGCTGACGATGGCGCAGACGGTTGCGGCTGCCGGAGTAGTCAGCGGAGAGGCAAGTTTTGTCATCGTGCTGGGCATCGAGGCCCGTCTGGCTGGGGATCTTGCCGCTGCACGTGGCCGTTCTTTGGCCGAAGACGATGCACAGCCGATCGGGCTTGGCTGCGCACGGTGCTTTCGCCAGGACTGTCGCCAGCGGTCACTGCCTCCGCGCGGTGCGCGCCTTTCCACGGACCGGCTGGCGCGCGGACTCACCCCCTTCGATTTCCAGCGGGTGGATGGGGCGCGATGATGCCACCTGCGTTCAGCGTGGCAGAGTTCCAGGAAAAACGGCTAAAAGTCAGAATGTAATAGCCGAAGTGTAAATTTTACCGACATTTCATTTCTATTGGTTATATTGCTGCCTCATCGCAGGTTTTGCGAGATGGAATCGATGAAAGAACCACACCTCGCTGTCAGCAATTCCGCCATGCTCCGTTTGGGGCGGCTTGCGGTTGTACCATCAAGGATAGTCGGAAGGTGATGGAATCCATTTCATCCCTGTTGGCCGGCATTGGCCCCTTCGGTTACCTCGCAGGAGCGATTGCCTGCGCCCTGGCGGTGTTCTGGGTCATCAGCCACGGGGACAAGGACCGGTCCGACCGGCTGGCAGCCATTCTGGCAATCGGCTTTACCGGCGCCTGGTGCGTGACCTCGGTGGCTTTTGATTCGGCTGGATCGTCGGTGAGATATGCCGAGATCGGACGGAATGTCGCCTGGATTCTGCTGGTTTTCAGGCTGTTTGCCAACGACGGCCGCGATGAGAGCATGGGCACGGTCAGGCCGGTGGTCGTCGCGCTGGCCTTCGTCGAATTGCTGCAACTGCCGTTGCTGCTGGTGCGGATCGAATATGCCGACAACCCGGGGCTGGAACTTCTGGCATTCGAAATTTCGGCGATGCTGCGGATGATGGCGGCGATCGGCGCGCTGGTCCTGCTACACAACCTCTACGTCGGGGCGACCGCCAATTCGCGCGCGCTGCTGCGCTGGAGTTCGACCGCCTTGGCAGTGGTCTGGGGTTACGAGCTGAATATATACACCATCGCCTACCTGAGTGGGACGGTCCCCGACCTGCTCTGGGCGCTGCGCGGATATCTGGCGGCGGGGCTAGCGGTGTCGCTGGCGATCGGGAGCGCGGCGGCTTCGGCCGGTTTGCAGTTCAGCCCGTCGCGTGCAGTGACCTTTCGCAGCCTGTCGCTGCTGGTGATCGGTAGCTATCTCCTGCTGATGGTGGTCGTCACCCAGTCGCTGGCACTGGTCGGCGGCGATCTGGCCCGGTTATCCCAGGTCGGATTCTTTGTATTGGCAAGCGTCGGGGCAATCATCTGGTTGCCTTCGCAGCGCCTGCGCGACTGGTTGAAACACAACCTGTCGAAGCACCTTTTCCAGCACCGTTACGATTATCGCGAGGAATGGCTGCGCTTCACCGGGACGATCAGCCAGGGCAGTTCGCGGCAAAGTAGCCTGCACGAACGACTGATCAAGGCCATGGCCGATATTACCGACAGTCCGGGCGGATTCCTGCTCGCGCCTGACGAGGAAGCCAATCTTGGCCTGGTCGCGCGCTGGAGGTGGCCTGCGCCCGACGTGCCGACCGTGGCTGGAAACTACACGCTGGCCGGTTACCTGGAACAGCAGGGGCAGATTCTCGATCTCGACCAGATGCGGGAGGACAATCGGCTCCACCCCGGCGAGGCGCAGCTCCCGCAATGGCTTGTGGAGCTGGACCAAGGCTGGGCACTGGTTCCACTGCTCCATTTCGACCGGCTGGTCGGGGCGGTAGTGCTGGCGCGTCCGAAGAGCGGCAGGCGGCTGGATTGGGAAGACCTCGATCTGCTGCGCGTGGTTGGCCAGCAATTGGCAAGCTATCTTGCCGAACAGGC
>PNJY01000026.1 GCA_013822125.1 Erythrobacter sp.
AGCGAGCCGACGCCGATCCAGGCGCAGGCGATCCCTGCAATCCTGCGCATGCGTGACCTGATCGGCATTGCCCAGACCGGAACGGGCAAGACAGCCAGTTTCGTGCTGCCGATGATCGACATTCTCGCCAGCGGGCGGCGCAGGGCGCGCATGCCGCGCTCGCTGATCCTCGAGCCCACGCGCGAACTGGCGGCGCAGGTGGCCGAGAATTTCGAGAAATACGGACGGAACCACGATCTCAAGATGGCGCTGCTGATCGGCGGCGTGCAGATGGGCGACCAGGTCAAGGCGCTGGACGAAGGGGTCGATGTCCTGATTGCCACCCCAGGCCGCTTGATGGACCTGTTCGATCGCGGCAAGATCCTGCTCACGGGCTGCGAATTACTGGTGATCGATGAGGCCGACCGGATGCTCGACATGGGGTTCATCCCCGATATCGAGTTGATCTGCTCCAAGCTCCCCGAAACCCGCCAGACCATGCTGTTTTCGGCGACCATGCCGCCGCCGATCGCCAAGCTGGCGAAGAAATTCCTCACAAATCCCGCCCGGATCGAAGTCAGCCGCGCGGCTTCCACCAACGCGGATATCACTGCCTTCAAGGTACCGGTGAAGAGCCGCCAGAAGCGCGAGACGCTGCGCTGGCTGCTTGAGAACGATCTGGTCGAAACCGCCATCGTCTTTGCCAACCGCAAGACCACGGTGCGCGAGCTCAACAAGAGCCTGCAGCAATACGGCTTTGCCAGCAGCGAAATCCATGGCGACATGGACCAGACCAGCCGCCTGCGTGAACTGGCGCGCTTCAAGGCGGGCGAGATCAACATTCTGGTCGCCTCCGACGTCGCCGCGCGCGGGCTCGACATCAAGGGCGTCAGCCACATCTTCAACTTCGATACGCCATGGCACCCTGACGATTACGTCCACCGCATCGGCCGTACCGGACGAGCCGGGGCCAAGGGGCGCGCGTTCACGCTGGTCTCTGAGGAAGATGCCGAAGCGATCGCCAATATCGAGAAGCTGACCGGCTGCAAGATCGACGTTTTCGGCAAGAAGGACGTGCGCGTCGAGCTCAAATCTGCGCCTGCAACCGCGCCTGAGCCGGAAACCGAAGAGCCGGAGGAAACGCCGCGCCGCGCGCGTTCGGCTCCTCGTTCGGCTCCGCGCTCCAAGCCGCGTGACGATGAAGATCGGCACCCGGGCAAGCGCGAAGCGGACGATCGTCCCGCCAAGGCGCCGCGCCGCGATGACAAGCCCGAGCGTGCGGACAAGCCATGCCGCAAGGATAGGAGTCCACGCAGGCGGGACGAGGACGAGGCGCCAGTTGCAGCGGGCGAATGGAACGGTCCGCGCCCGGGCTTCCTCGATGTGGGGCTGGGTTAGAGACCCTCCGCCAGTTTCACGAAGCTGTCGATCACCCGCTTGGTGCCGCTGGTTTCGAACGCGATTTCGAGCTTGTTGCCTTCCTGGTCGGTGACCGTGCCATAGCCGAACTTCTCATGGAACACGCGTACACCGATGGCGATGTCGCTGCGCGGCTTGGCGGCAAAGCTGGCGGCGCTGCGGCGGCTTTCCTGAACCCGGGCGGGGCGCGTTTCATAGCCGGTGGCGAGCGCCCGCTGCCAACCCGGTCCGCGTGCTCCCGAACGCTCGGGACGCGCCTGCGAGAGATGCGCGAAGGGGTCCTCGCTCTCGCTCCAGTTGGCGCGCCACAGCGAAGCGCCGCCAGTCAGCGTGGTTTCCTGCGCGATATGCTCTTCAGGCAGTTCCTCGATGAAGCGACTGGGGATCGAGCTGGTCCATTGCCCGTAAATCCGCCGGTTTGCCGCATGCAGAATGCTGCAGCGCCGCCGCGCGCGGGTGATCGCGACATAGGCTAGCCTCCGCTCCTCCTCCAACGACTTCATCCCGCCCTCGTCGAGTGCCCGCTGCGATGGAAAAACGCCTTCCTCCCAGCCGGGCAGGAACACGTGATCGAACTCCAGCCCCTTGGCCGCGTGCATGGTCATGACGGTGACGGTTTCCTCGCCATCTGACGCGTCATTGTCCATCACCAGGCTAACATGCTCGAGGAAATCGCCGAGGGTGTCATACTCTTCCATCGCGCGGGCAAGTTCGGACAGGTTTTCGAGCCGTCCGGCGCTCTCCACCGTGCGTTCCTTCTGGAGCATCTCGTTGTAGCCCGATTCCTCCAGCACCATGCGCAGGAGATCGGCCGGAGTGAGGAACTCAGCCTGTTCGCGCCAATGCAGGAATTGCCGCATCAGCGCTGAGATGGTGCCGGCCGTGCGCGCGGGCAACTCGTCGCTGTCGGTCAGTTCGAGCGCGGCGGCGGCAAGCGGCAGGCCCGATTTGCGTGCGTGCTGGTGCATCCTTTCGAGCGCCTTGGCGCCAAGCCCGCGTTTTGGCTGGTTATGGATACGTTCGAAGGCGAGATCGTCCTGCGGCTGGGCGATCACCCGCAAATAGGCCAGCGCATCGCGGATTTCGGCGCGCTCGTAGAAGCGGAAACCGCCGACGATGCGGTATTTGATACCGATCTGGATGAAGCGATCCTCGAACTCGCGCGTCTGGTATTGCGCGCGCACCAGTATGGCGATCGAATCAAGGCTGGCGCCTTCGCGCTCCAGCCGTTCGATTTCCTCGCCCACGCGCCGCGCTTCCTCCGGCCCGTCCCACACACCGATCACGCGCAGCTTTTCGCCGTGATTGATCTCGGTCCACAAGGTCTTGCCCAGCCGTTCGCTGTTGGCGCAGATCAACCCCGATGCCGCGCCCAGGATATGCGGGGTGGAGCGATAGTTCTGCTCCAGCCTGATTACCTTGGCGCCGGGGAAATCCTTTTCGAAGCGCAGGATATTGGCTACTTCCGCGCCGCGCCATGAATAGATCGAATTATGGGTAACGATGCCGTTGGCGATGAAATTGTGCGTGACGGCAACATCCAGATCATAGACTTTGCCCGCGTCCGGGACCCGTGTGACGCTTTCAATCAGATCGTATTCGCCATCTGCACCTGCCAGCACCATCGCCGGACGCAGGTTTCGAGCGGGTTGCAACGCGAGCGGCTTGCCGAGCAAATTTGCCTTGCGCCGCACGATCAGTTTGAACCGGCTTGCCAGCCGCGCGCTTATCTCATCGAAGCGCGCCAGGTCGCGAAGTAACGCTTCGAATCGCCAGTTATCAGGGTTTCGCTTGTAGGTGCGGGCGCTTAGCCCGAGCGCTTCGAGCGCGGCGTGACCCTCGCGGTCGCACCCGCTCAGCGACATGCGATGTAGCGGCGTCGAACCGCGATGTTCGGCGTAGAGTGTCAGGTTGAAAACCCGCCGTTTGCCCAGCGCCGATTGCGGCACATGATGCGGCTCAACCACATCCAGATCGTGATCGCGCAGCAGCTCCAGCGCGCGCGACGCGCTGTCGAGATCGCGGTGCAGCCGGTCGAGTCGGTCCTGATTATGGACCAACCCATTGGTGGATGCGCCTTTGCGCGCCACAAAGGGCAAGGTCGTGATACCATAGCGTAGGCTGACCCGGTGCTCGTATTCGCGGGCATCATTTTCATTGCCAAAGTCAGCCAGCAACCACACCGCATCGGCACGCTCTTGGAGGCAGCGCTGCTTGAATCCGATGACTGCCCGCCGCTGGCCCTTGGTATAGATTTGCGATGTTCCGACCCGATACCCATGTCCATTGCGAAGCATCAGGTAGGTGAAGTGGCGCTGCGGACTGTGTTGTGGAACGAAATCGGCGAAGTGAACGTGGTCGGGCGTGCAAACCAGTTCGCGCCCTTTGGCAGTGACGATGCGGATCAACGCTTCGCCGGCGTCGCGTTCGGCCGCCCTGGTTACCTCCGCCGAGCGAAAGTCGCGCTTGCCGTAGCATGACAGGACCGCGTCGCCGGGCCGGATCGCCTCGATCGGTCGTGTGCTGCCGTCAGCCAGCGTAACCTGCGTTCCGGCGGCGAGGCACTGGTCGTCATCGCCCACCACGCAGATGTTCTTGTGGCTCTGCGCGAGCAGCCGCAGCCACAGATACTGCACCGCATTGGTGTCCTGATATTCATCGACCAGGATATATTTGAAGCGCTTCTGGTAATCCTCGAGCAGGCCTCGCTCGCGCCGGAAGATATTGAGCATGTGCAGCATCAGATCGCCGAAATCGCAGGCGTTGAGCGCCTTGAGCCGGTCCTGATAAAGTCGGTAAAATTGCTGCCCCTTGCCGTTGGCCCAGGCTTCGTTCTCCACCGCATCGAGGTCTTGCGGGTTGAGCCCGCGGTTCTTCCAGCGGTCGATCAGCCCGGCAAGCTGGCGCGCGGGCCAGCGCTTTTCATCGAGATCGTTCTGGGTAATGATCTGCTTGAGCAGCCGTAGCTGGTCGTCGGTATCAATGATCGTGTAATTGCTCTGCAATCCGACCAGTTCGGCATGACGGCGCAGCATCTTCGCGCAGATCGAATGGAAGGTGCCGAGCCAAGGCATTCCCTCCACCGCGTCGCCGAGATGGCTGGCGACGCGCTCGCGCATTTCGCGCGCCGCGCGGTTGGTAAAGGTAACGCACAAGATCTGGCTGGGCCAGGCGCGCCCCGTCGCCACCAGATGGGCGAGCCGCGCGGTCAGTGCCGCGGTCTTGCCGGTGCCTGCACCCGCCAGCATCAGCACCGCCCCTTCGGTCGTCAGCACCGCCTCGCGCTGCGGGGCGTTGAGCCGCGCTGCGTAGGGTGGAACATGGTCCTGGCCGATGGCTGGGGGATTTGCGTCTCGCGTCATGATCGGTGCGAACAGTTAGAGAACATTGGTTGCTGCCGCAAGCATCACGGCGTGCGCGTCATCAGCGTCAGCATGGCCTTGCCGACCTGACGCCGGGTTTCGATCGCCAGACCTTTGACCTCAACCGCCTCTTTCAAGCCGGTTTCGAGCGCGATCCAGGTCTGCCCGCCAATCCAGTCCAGCCGCAGCAGCCGGTCGAGCGCGACGCAGCCCGCACCCGTGCCATAGGGTGGATCGAGCAGGATCAGATCGTATGCCTCGCGAGCAGGCCCGAGTGTGAGCACCGAACCGCGCACGATCTTCGCCTGCGACGCGGCGGCCAAAGTGTCGATATTGGCGCGCAGCACCCGCGCGACGGGTTCATCATTTTCGACGAACAGGCAATGGGCCGCCCCGCGCGACAACGCCTCGAGCCCCAGCGCACCCGAACCGGCGAACAGATCGGCCACTGAAAGTCCCTCAAACGTACCTAGGCGGCTGGTCAGCATGCTGAACAGCGTTTCGCGTGTGCGATCGGCGGTAGGGCGGGTGGCATCGGCTTTTGGCGCGGCCAGTTTTCTCCCACGCCATTCGCCCGCGATGATCCTCATTGGCGAACTTGCTTCTTGAGCTGACCAAGAAAGCGGCCAAGTTCCTGCGAGGGGATTTCGCGCGCCGCGCCGCGCGGCAGATCGCCCAACACGAACGGGCCATAAGCGGTGCGGATCAGGCGGCTGACCTGGAGACCGAGATGTTCGAGCACCCGGCGCACCTCGCGATTCTTGCCTTCGGTAATGGTCATTTCGATCCACTGGTTGCGGCCCGTACGCCGCTCGAGATTGGCGTCGATGCTGCCGTAATTGACGCCATCGATGCTGATCCCGTCGATCAGTTCTTCAAGTTGCTTCTGCGAGACGTCGCCAAAAGTGCGGGCGCGGTAAGTGCGCGGGATCCCCGATGACGGCAGCTCCATCTGGCGCTTGAGAGCGCCATCGTTGGTCAGCAGCAGCAGGCCTTCGGTGTTGAGATCGAGCCGCCCCACCGGCATCAGCCGGGGTGCGCCGCGCGGCAGGGCATTGCGCAGCGCGGTATATATCGTCGCCCGACCCTTGGGATCGCTCTCTGCGGTGATGAGGCCGGCTGGCTTGTGGAAGGCGAACAGGCGCGTTTGTTCGGCTGCGGCGACAAGCTTGCCATCCACAGTGACGCCGGCAAGGTCCTTGAGAATGGTTGCCGGAGTTTCGACGATCAGCCCGCCGATCGCGATCCGGCGGTCGGCGATCATGCGCTCGACCTCGCGCCTGCTGGCAACGCCTGCGCGCGCGAGCAGCTTTGCGATACGTTCGCCTTCTCGAGGGGCTCCCTCGGGCGTTGCTACCTGTGACATTGGCGCGGGTTAGGCGCTCAATTGGCTACGCGCAACGCCTCTTCGACGATCTCATTGAAGCGGGCGATGCCGGTTTCGAGCGTGCCGATGGTCAGATTGTCGATCGCGCCGCTTTCAAGCCCTTGCTGGCCGAGCTCGGCGGCGCGGAAATCCTCGGCAGCGAACACCCCGCCGTCGAGCAGGTCCCAGCTGCGCTGCCAGTGCTCGCGCGCCTTCTCGCTCTTGGGCGCTTCGGGGATGAGCATGAAATCCTCGACCAGCGTGTGATCGTGCGCCTGCGGCATCAGCACCATGACATTGACGTAATCGGGGCTGGGGATGATCACGGTCGCGGGCAGCAGCTGATAGGCAAATGTGACGACCTGGCGCAGCGCCGCCATGTCGGTGAGTTCGATCCCCTCCATTTCCTCCCTGCGACCGACGGCGGCACGTTGATGCGGGCCAATCCGGTCGCCGCTAGTCACGCCGTCCTTGAAGAACGGGCCGATCGTATTCGCGTGCAGGCGCGCGACATGATAGCTTTCGAGGAAGGCATCCATGATCAGCTTCCAGTTGCCCGCGACCGAATGCGTCCGGCGGCGGAACAGATGGCTGCCTGCCATGTCGAACGTGTCGAAATCCGCGCCCAATTCGCGCGCATGGGTGAAATCGGCGTGCTCGGTTGGCGAAAACCAGATCAGCCCGCCCGCCTCGCAGCTGGGCAGTTCGACGAGGCCGTATTCGTTCTTGTCGAGCCCGGGAAAGGTATCCGGACGCGGTAGCGCGAGCAGAGTGCCGTCGAGCCGATATGTCCAGGCGTGATAGGGGCAGACAAGCCGCCTGGCGCATTGCACCTCGCTGCCCTCGACAAGCCGCGTTCCGCGATGGCGGCAGACGTTGAGGAAAACATGCGCAATGCCCGCCGAATCGCGGGTAATCAGCAGCGGGCGCCCTGTGCCATCGTGCGCCGCGGCCATGCCCGGATCGGGCAGCAGGGCTGATACGCACAGCACCTGCGGCAGGCGGTCGAACAGCGCGGCCTTCTCGCGGGTGAAATGAGCGGGATCGGTATAGACCCGCGCCGGAACCCGCTCGATCGCGCTGCCCTTGCGGACTTCGTCCCGGGCAATCGCCTGCGCCAGTGCCACTTGCCCATCGGTCGGGCGCAAACTTGGTGATTTCATGCCGACACCGTTCATTGCGGCGTTCCTATCCTCTTGTCCCGCGGCTAGTGTCGCAGAAATTCGCGAATTCTGGAAGGACGCTAGGGAATGGGTGACTTGATCGGTCTGGACACGCTGATTTTCTTCGGCGTCATCCTTCTGGTGGTGGGCCTCGCCTTTATTGTCCCGGCATTCGCACCCTATCGCCGCAAGATGCCGTTCGTGGCCTTTCTGCTCGGCATTTCGAGCGGTTTCCCGCTCACGCTGCTGCTGGCGACGATGACCTTCTGGCTGTCCAAGGTCGGCATAGACAAATCGACCATCGGCTTCGCGATCGGGTTGACGACACCCTACACGCTCAAGTTTCTGTGGGCACCGCTGGTGGACAAGCTGAAAATTCCGTTCCTGTCGGACTGGCTGGGCCAGCGGCGGGCCTGGCTGTTTTTCATTCAGGCACTGCTTGTTCTGGCATTGTGGCAATTGGGCGCAAGCGATCCCTCGAACGAACACATCGCACGCTTTGCCATGTGGGCGATTGTGGTCGCGTTTCTCTCTGCAACGCAGGATATCGTGATCGACGCCTATCGGATCGAGATCCTCTCCGACGAGGAACTGGCACACGGCACAGCGATGAACCAGTTCGGATACCGCACCGGCAATCTGCTGGCCGGGGCAGGGACGGTCTATCTCGCCTCGACCGAAGGGATCGGCGCGGGCTGGGCCATGGCGTACGGCCTCACCAGCTTCCTCGTCGTGCCAGCGGCGTTGGGGGCGCTGTGGGCGGGTGTGGGGCGCTATGATGCCAGCAAGGCGCGCGCCGCCGGACAGAAGTTCGGCACATGGCTGAAGGAAACCGTGGTTGGCCCGTTTCGCGAGTTCCTGACCCGCAAGGGCGCGGTGCTGATCCTGCTGTTCGTGCTGATCTACAAGGTTGGCGATGCGATGGGGCAGGGGATGCTCAACCCGATGATTGTCGAGCTGGGTTTCAGCGATACCGAATTCATCGCCATCAACAAATTCGTCGGCTTTGCCGCCCTCATTGTCGGTTCGGCATTGGGCGGGCCGTTCATTGCCTGGCTGGGCATGGGCAGGGCGCTGTGGATTTCGGGCCTGTTGATGATGTTCAGCAATTTCCTGTTCGTGCTGTTGGCTATGACAGGCCATTCGCCGTTGATGCTGGGCATTGCCGTGGGGACGGAGAACCTAACCAGCGGAATCGGGCTGACGGTGTTCGTGACTTATCTTTCGGGCCTATCCAACCTTGCATACACCGCGACACAGTTCGCGCTGCTGTCCAGCTTTGCCGCGGTCGGACGGACGTGGCTGGCGGCACCATCGGGCTATCTGGCGGAAAGCTTCGGCTGGATCGGATTCTGGACCTTTACGGTCTTCATCGCCGCGCCGGGCATGGCGCTGCTGTGGATCTTGTGGCGCAAGGGATTTGTGGTCGAACGGGTGCGGCAGACCGGAGCGACGGAAGCTCCCGCCTAATCCGGCAACTCATCATTGAGCCGCAGCACTTCGCCCGCGAGGTAGAGCGAACCTGCGATCAGCACTGGCAGGCGATCATCGGGCAGGGCGGCAAGTGCTGACGGCACATTGAGTAAGCCGCGCGCTTGCGGCCCGAAAGCTTGCGGAGGGTGGCAATCCTGCCCCGGAACGGGGACGGCAGAAAGGCTGGCAATGCTGCCCGCCAGCGGACGGGTGAGCGCCGCCGGGTCCTTGCCCGCGATCATTCCGATCACGAGGTGCAGCCGCTGACCGGCGAAATGAGCCTTGAGCGCCTCGCCCGCCGAAGCGTTGTGTCCGCCATCGAGCCAGATTTCACGCTCGCCCGCCAGCGGGCCATGCGAAAGCCGCTGGAGCCGCGCGGGCCATTTGGCTGCGAGCAGACCTGCCCGGATCGCCTCTTCGTGCATGGCGAAGCCAGAGGCCTGAAGCATGGCGATGGCCAGCCCGGCATTGTCGATCTGATGCGCGCCGGGCAGCGCGGGCAGGGGAAGGCCGGAGAAAGCGCCTGTCTTTGACAGGTAATCGAACCCGTCATCGCGCCGTTCGACCTTCCAGCCTTCGAAACACGGCGCGCCGATCTCCGCCGCGCGGGCGAGGATAACGTCCGCAATTTCCGGCGGATATTCGAGCGTGACGTAGGGCGCGCCGGACTTGAGAATCCCCGCCTTTTCGAACGCGATCCGCGCCAGCGGTTCGGACGGCACGCCATCCTCGGGCGCAAGCAGGAAACGCTCGTGATCGATCCCCAGCGCGGCGATCCCGCACACGGCAGGGCAAGGGATCACATTGGTCGCGTCGAGTCTGCCGCCAAGGCCAACCTCGACCACGCAAGCATCGGCGGGCACGCGCGCGAATTCGCTGAAAGCGGCGGCAATCGTCACCTCGAAGAAGCTCGGTTCGAGCCCTTCGCCGGCATCGAACACTTCTGCCAGAAGCTGCGCCAGCCGCGCATCGCTGATCAGCTTGCCAGCGACCCTTATACGTTCGTTGTAGCGCACCAGATGCGGGCTGGTGGTGGTGTGGACGCGGTAACCTTGCGCCTCCAGCATCGCGCGCAGGAAGGCGCAGGTCGATCCCTTGCCGTTGGTGCCTGCGACATGGAACACCGGCGGCAGGCGATCCTGCGGGTTGCCCAGCCGGGCGAACAGCGCACGCACGGTATCGAGATCGATCCGCCCGTCGCGCAGCGATAGCCGGCCCAGCCGGTCGAGCTGCGCCTGGACTGCGGGGTCAGATGAGGTGCCGAAGTCCATTAATCCTCCCCGGCACGGGGAGGTGGCAGCCGATGCGCCAGCATCGGATGACGGAGGGGGCTCACGGCAATTTTCCGCGCAAGCGCAGATTCCCCTCCACCATGCTGTGCATGGTCCCCCTCCCCGTTTCGGGGAGGATGTTCATGCCGCCTTCCGGGGCGAAAGGTAATCGAGGATGTTGGCGAGCGTGGCCTTCAGTTCCTGCCTGCGCACCACCATATCGACCATGCCGTGCTTGTGCAGATATTCCGCCCGCTGGAACCCTTCGGGCAGCTTCTCGCGGATGGTGTCCTGAATCACCCGCTGCCCGGCAAAGCCAATCAGCGCGCCCGGCTCGGCAATATGGATATCGCCCAGCATGGCATAGCTGGCGGTGACGCCGCCGGTGGTGGGATCGGCCAGCACCACGATATAGGGCAGTCCCGCACGCTTGAGCCGCCGTGTCATAACCGTGGCCTTGGGCATCTGCATCAGGCTGAGGATGCCTTCCTGCATCCGCGCGCCGCCCGCCGCCGTCACCACGATATAGGCGCATTTGCGGGTGAGCGCGCGTTCCGCCCCCGCGCAGAATGCCGTGCCCACCGCCATGCCCATCGATCCGCCCATGAAGCCGAAATCCTGCACGCCGACCACTGCAGGTCGGCCCTCGATCGCGCCCGATCCGACGCTGAATGCATCGGTATAGGGATTGGCAGCGCGAGCCAGCTTGAGCCGATCGGTGTATTTCTTGCTGTCCTTGAACTTGAGCGGGTCCTCGGCCACTTCGGGCTGCGGAAGCAGTTCGAAGCCTTCATCGAGCAGCATTGCCAGCCGCTCGTCCGCGCCGATGCGGCCATGATGGTCGCAGCGAGGGCAGACCTGAAGATTTTCCGCATATTCCTTGGCGAACAGCATCTCCATGCAGGCCGGGCACTTGGCCCACAGGTCCTTTTCAGTGGTGCGCTTGGGGCCGATGCCAAGCGAATTGCGGACGCGATTGAACCAGTTCATGCGACGTGCCTTAATGTGTTTTTTTCGTCATTGCGAGGAGTGAACCGCCTGCGCAAGCGCCGAGGTGAGCTCGCGCATCTTCGCAGGGGCAGCGGCGCCAAATTGGCCGACCAGATCGACCAGTGCCGAACCGACCACCACGCCATCGGCGACCTGGGCTATTTCGCGCGCCTGATCGGGCGTGCGTACGCCAAAGCCGACCGCCACGGGCAGATCGGTCGATTGCTTGATCCGGCGGACATTCGCCTCGATCGAGCCGATCTCTGCCTGCTGCTTGCCGGTGATCCCGGCGACCGAGACGTAATAGAGGAACCCGGCCGATCCTTCCAGCACGGCAGGCAGCCGCGCGGCGTCGGTGGTGGGGGTGGCAAGGCGGATCGGGGCGATGCCGTGCGCGCGCAGCGCCGGGCCGAGCGCTTCGTCCTCTTCGGGCGGGATATCGACGCAGATCACCCCGTCGACGCCGCAGCCCGCGCATTCGGCGGCAAACCATTCCGGCCCGCGCCGCACCATCGGATTGGCATAGCCCATCAGGACCAGCGGCACGGTGGGATGGCGCTCGCGAAATTCGTTGGCGATCAGCAATATGTCGGCGGTGGTCGTCCCTGCACCAAGGCTGCGCAGGTTGGCCGCCTGGATCGCGGGGCCATCGGCCATCGGATCGGTAAAGGGCATGCCCAGCTCGATCACGTCCGCGCCGCCCTCGACCAGAGCGTCGAGATTGGCCGCGGTATCGCCATCGCCCGCGGTGATGAAGCACACGAGCGCGGGATGCGGCTTGGCAAAGGCAGAGGAGAGGCGGGTCACGACAAAGCCCCCTCACCTTCAGGGGAGGGGGTTGGGGGAGGGGGAATCAGCATTTCGTCGATAGTCTTGCCCAACCGCACCAGTACCCCGTCCATATTCGTCATCACTTCCGAATTCGAATACCTGATCACCCGATATCCCTGCCTTTCAAGAAACCCTGTTCGTGCAGCGTCGTATTTTTCGCGCCCTGCGTGCGAATCCCCGTCCAGTTCAATCACCAGCTTCGGTTCGTTAGCGGCCAAATCCGCGATGAATTTACCGATCACCTTTTGCCGACGGAATTTGATTCCGCGAAATCGCGCGGCCCGTAATTCAAGCCACAGCCGCAGTTCCGGCTCGGGCATTTCCTTGCGCATAGCTTGGGCGCATTTGAGCGCGGCTGCGTCACGCATGCCCCTCTCCCAACCCTCTCCCCTGAAGGTGAGAGGGCTTCTGGGATACAAGGAATGATCGTGTGATCACAGCCCGAGATCGCTCAGGCCGGGGTGGTCGTCGGGGCGGCGGCCCAGCGGCCAGTGAAACTTGCGTTCCTCCTCGGCAATCGGATGTTCGTTGATGCTGGCGATGCGCCGGGCCATGTAGCCTTCGCCGTCGAACTCCCAGTTCTCGTTGCCATAGGCGCGGAACCAGTTGCCGCTGTCATCGTGATATTCGTAGGCGAAGCGCACCGCGATGCGATTGCCGCCAAAGGTCCAGACTTCCTTGATCAGGCGATAGTCCAGCTCGCGCGCCCATTTGCGCGTCAGGAATGCCTCGATCTCGCTGCGACCGGTGACGAATTCGGCGCGATTGCGCCATTGGCTGCCCGGCGTATAGGCCTGCGCCACGCGCGCGGGATCGCGGCTGTTCCAGGCGTCCTCGGCCATGCGCGCCTTCTGCGCAGCGGTTTCGGCATCAAACGGGGGAAGCGGGGGTCTGCTCAAATTTCTACTCCAAGTTTGTCGGCAACGGTGAAGATGTCCTTGTCGCCGCGGCCGCAAAGGTTGGCGAGGATGATCGCGTCCGTGGGCATGGTCGGTGCGATCTTCTTGACGGCAGCGATGGCGTGGCTCGGCTCGAGCGCGGGGATGATCCCCTCGGTCCGGCAGAGCAGCTGGAAGGCGTCCAAAGCCTCGTCATCGGTGACGGCGGTGTATTCGACCCGGCCCGTCTCTTTCAGCCAGGCATGCTCCGGCCCGATGCCGGGATAGTCGAGCCCTGCGCTGATCGAATGGCCCTCGGTGATCTGGCCGTCCGCATCCTGAAGCAGGTATGTGCGGTTGCCGTGGAGCACGCCGGGCGATCCGCCGAGCAGGCTGGCGGCGTGTTCCTTGTCGAGCCCATGGCCCGCCGCTTCGACGCCCAGCATCTTGACGTCGGGATCGTCGAGGAACGGGTGGAACAGGCCGAGCGCGTTCGATCCGCCGCCGATCGCCGCGACCAGCAGATCGGGCAGGCGGCCGGTGCGGGAAAGCATCTGCGCGCGCGCTTCCTTGCCGATCACGCTCTGGAAATTGCGCACCATTTCCGGATAGGGGTGCGGGCCGGCGGCGGTGCCGATGATGTAGAAGGTGTCATGCACATTCGCCACCCAGTCACGCAGCGCTTCGTTCATCGCGTCCTTGAGTGTCGCCGCCCCGGCGGTGACGGGGACAACCTCTGCCCCCAATAACTTCATGCGGAACACATTGGGCGCCTGCCGCGCAACGTCGGTCGCGCCCATATAGACCACGCAGGGCAGGCCGAAGCGCGCACAGACCGTGGCGGTGGCAACGCCGTGCTGGCCCGCGCCGGTTTCGGCGATGATGCGCGTCTTGCCCATGCGAATCGCGAGCAGGATCTGCCCGACGCAGTTGTTGATCTTGTGCGCGCCGGTGTGGTTCAGTTCGTCGCGCTTGAACCACACTTGTGCACCGTTCAGCTCCTTTGTGAGCCCGGGCGCGAAATAGAGCGGGCTGGGGCGGCCGACATAATGCTCGAGCAGGTCGTCGAACTCGGCCTGAAACGCTGGATCGGCCTGCGCTGCGCGGTATTCGCGCTCCAGATCGAGCACCAACGGCATCAGCGTTTCGGCGACGAAACGCCCGCCGAACTGGCCGAAATGCCCGCGCTCGTCGGGCTGGGTGCGGAAGGAGTTTGCTTGCTTGCTCATACAGACGCCTAATGGTTCCGGGCCGCTTCGCAGAAGGCGCGGATCAAGTCCACATCCTTCACGCCCGGCGCGCTCTCGACGCCGGATGAAGTATCGACCAGTGGCGCGCCGGTCACGCGGATGGCCTCGGCAACATTACCGGGGGTGAGCCCGCCCGCGAGGCCCCAGTCAGTCGCGATTCTGTGCCCCTTGAGCAGGTCCCAGGCAAAAGTCCGGCCCGTGCCACCAGGCATGGTTGTTGCGGGAGCATCGAACAACAGCCGGTCGACCTTGCCGGCGTAGGCCGCGCTGCGCTCAAGCGTGTCGGCATCGCTCACGCCCAGCGCCTTCCATACCTGGAGCCCGGTCTTCTCCCGCACCAACCCCACCCATTCAGGCGTTTCGCTGCCATGGAACTGGACAATATCGGGTTTGACCGTGGCGATTGCATGCGCGGTGGCTTCAGGATCGGCATCGACCAGCAATATGACCACAGCGATTCGCCTGCGCGCCAGTTCGCGCAGCTGAGCCGCCCGTTCGAGCGCGACGTAGCGCGGGCTCGGTTCGTAGAGATTGAGCCCGATATGAGTCGCCCCAGCGGCTATCGCGGCTTCCACCGTCTCGGGGGTTGAAAGCCCGCAAATCTTGATCTGCACGGACATAGGTGGCCTAAAGTGTCGCCTCTATCGCCCGGGCGGCGGCGGCAGGATCGTCGGCGCGGCTGATCGGGCGCCCGATCACCAGCACCGATGCTCCGTCGTCGCGCGCCTGGCGCGGGGTGACGACGCGCTTCTGGTCGCCACTGGATTTGCCTGAAGGGCGCAGGCCGGGGACCACGAAGAAGCCGTCCTTCCATTGCCTGCGCACTGCCTTGATTTCATGGCCCGAACACACGATGCCGTCGAGACCAGACGCCTCGGCCAGCTCGGCCAGCCGCATCACCTGGTCGTGCGCATTGCCGTTGATGCCCGTGCGCGCCAGGTCGCGATGGTCAAGGCTGGTGAGCATTGTAACTGCGACAATCTTGGTGCCGTTCGCCGAAGCGGCCTTGGCATCTTCCATCATCGCGCGTCCGCCGCTGGCATGAACGGTGACGATCGTCGGCTCGAGCATGTGAATCGCCTGCATCGCGCCGGCCACAGTGTTCGGAATGTCATGCAGTTTGAGATCGAGAAAGATCGGCAGGCCCAGATGCGCGATCTCGTGCACGCCGTGGTGGCCATGCGCGTAGAAGAACTCCAGCCCCAGCTTGACCCCGCCGACGTGCGGCTTGACCTTGGTCGCCAGCGCCTTCGCGGCATCGAGCTGGGGAACATCGAGTGCAAGGTAGATCGGATTCGTCATGCAGGGCCGTCTCCTGCAGAAGGCCCTGGTGCAGCCGGATCCGACGACGTTTCCTGCCGTGCCAGCACGCTCGATTTCACCGCCTGTTCAAGCGAGCGGATGCGGCGCCCGAGGCTCCAGCGCTGGCCACGACTATAGAGCCACATCGGCAGATGGCCGAGCATGAAGCTGACGATCACCAGAGCCGGAAGGCGTGTGTCCCAAACCAGGTTGCTCCAGATATTGACCGTTACGCGCTCGTCCCAATTGGCCCAGGAAAACACCAGCACCAATGCAAGAATCAGGACCCAAAGGAGCGTGCGCAGGATTTGCATCGGTCAAGACTCCCTATTTGGCTGTGCCCGCGTGAGAACCTAAGGTTTTTGGCGGGCGAGTCTAGCCAAAGACCCGCGCAAAGATCGTATCGACATGCTTGAAGTGATAGGCGAGGTCGAATTGCTCCTCGATATCCTCCGGCGAAAGCACGGCGGCAACCTCCGTGTCCGCCTTCAGCAGGTCGAGCAGCGACAGTGCGCCGTCCGATTCCCATACCTTCATCGCGTTGCGCTGGACCAGCCGGTATGCATCCTCGCGGCTGACGCCCGCCTGCGTCAGCGCCAACATCACGCGCTGCGAATGGACGAGCCCACCCATCCGTTCGAGATTGGCCTTCATCCGATCAGGGTAGATCAGCAGCTTGTCGATCACCCCCGTGAGCCGCGCCAGCGCGAAATCGAGCGTAATCGTGGCATCGGGCGCGATGAAGCGTTCGACCGAGGAATGGCTGATGTCGCGCTCATGCCACAGCGCAACATTTTCGAGCGCGGGCAGGGCATAGGCGCGGATCATCCGTGCCTGCCCGGTCAGGTTTTCAGTGAGGATCGGGTTGCGCTTGTGCGGCATTGCGCTCGACCCCTTTTGGCCGGGGCTGAAATATTCCTCCGCCTCAAGCACCTCGGTGCGCTGGAGATGGCGGATCTCGACCGCCAGCCGCTCGACCGAACCGGCGATCACCGCCAGCGTGGCGAAGAACATCGCGTGCCGGTCGCGCGGGATCACCTGTGTGCTGACCGGTTCCACCGCCAGACCCAGCTTCTGGGCTACATGTGCTTCGACAGCAGGATCGATATTGGCAAAAGTCCCGACCGCGCCGCTGATGGCGCAAGTGGCAATCTCGGCCCGCGCGGCAACAAGGCGCTGCCTGCATCGGGTAAATTCGGCATATGCCTGCGCCAGCTTGAGCCCGAAGGTCACCGGTTCGGCGTGGATGCCGTGGCTGCGCCCGATGCAGGGGGTATATTTGTGTTCTTCTGCGCGGCGCCTGATCGCGGCCAGCAGATCGTCGAGATCGGTCAGCAGAATGTCCGAAGCCTGCGCCAGCTGCACCGCCAGCGTAGTGTCGAGCACATCGCTCGATGTCATGCCCTGATGCATGAAACGCGCTTCGTCGCCGACCTGCTCGGCCACCCAGGTGAGGAAAGCAATGACATCGTGCTTGGTTACGGCTTCGATGGCATCGATCGCTGGCACGTCAATGGTCGGGCCCGTCGCCCACCAGTCCCACAGCGCCTTGGCAGCGCCTTGCGGCACGATGCCCAGCTCGCCCAGCTTTTCGGTCGCATGCGCCTCGATCTCGAACCAGATGCGGTACTTGGCCTCCGGCTCCCATAGGGCAGTCATCGCGGGGCGGGCGTAACGGGGGACCATCGGTAACTCCGAGTTGACCTGATTGGGCGTGAATTGCGCTGCGGCTAGGACGTGTGGCCAATCTTGGCAAGCGCTGTGCATGCGTTTTCGCGGATTACTGGCGCGCTCAGGACTTCGCTTTTTGTAATCGCCATCTGGTCTTGTCGAATCAAAGGGGGCAAGGTGCAGTGAATGACCGAAACTACCGCTCACTCCATGCAGGATCGTCTGCCACCCTTCCTGCGCGTGACCGCGCGGCGATGGGTCAAGGTCTATCGCGGCATTTCGGCCATGTCCTGGCTGTTCACAGATCTGTTCACGCGGCTGATGATCGCGCAGGCTTTTTTCAGATCGGGGCTGGTCAAGCTGGCCGATTGGGACACGGCGCTGCTGCTTGCCACCTATGAATATCCGGTCAGCTGGATGACACCGCAAAATGCTGCGCTGACCGGGATATTGATCGAGCTGATTGGCCCGGTCCTGCTGGTAATCGGATTCCAGACGCGGATTGCCTCGTTGGCCATGGCGGTGCTGCTGGTCGTTTCGCAGGCGGTCTATGTGCCCACCACCAGCAATCTTTTTCTGATCGCACTGCTGGGTTGGTATGCGGTGGCCGGACCGGGTTCGCTGTCATTCGACCGCATGTTCTCGCGCGGTCTGAAGGCAAGCGCCTTGCCGCTGGCTCGGCGAGCAGTTGAGTTGGGCGAGGCGTCGGGCAGGCATGTTGCCCCCTTGTGGATGCTCGTAATCCGGTTGTGGATTACGCTGAGCCTGCTGGCAGCCGCACAGCTATTCGATCCGGGGGTTGGTCTGGCGACATGGCTGGCCGCGACCACTTTCGACGAGATTCCTGCCGTTGCCGCGATAGCGCTTGCGGTTCCGCTGGTACTGGGACTGGGCACCCCCGTGGTGGCATTTCTGCTGGTACTTGCTGTGGGCCTTGTAATGGTGGCGGGGTTGCACCCGGATATCATACTATACCCAATCCTGCTGCTGGCGCTTTTCGAAGCGCGCGGTCCGGGGTTTGCCTCGCTCGATGTGGCGATTGAGCGCTGGTTTGACCGAAATGTACTGTTTGATCGCAATTACGGGGACATACCTGAGAGTTGGCCGCATGTGGTGATCGTGGGCGCGGGCTTTGGTGGGCTCGCTGCCACGAACCGGCTCAAGCAGCTGCCACTGCGTATCACGCTGATCGATCGGTGTAATTATCATCTGTTCCAACCGCTGCTCTATCAGGTTGCAACCGCCACGCTCAATCCGGCCGATATCGCCATCCCGATCCGTTCGCTGTTCCGCGACGATGGCAATGTCAGGGTGATCATGGGCGAGGTGAAGTCGATCGATCCGCAGGCGCAATGCCTGGTTCATGACGATGGCAAGCGGCTTTCTTACGACAAGTTGATTCTGGCAACGGGTGCCTCACACAGCTATTTTGGCCAGGATCAATGGGGCAAATTCGCACCCGGCCTCAAGCGGGTGGAAGATGCCGTGGCGGTTCGGGCGGCCATTCTCGGTGCCTTCGAGCAGGCCGAAGCGAGCAGCGATGCTGAGCGGATCAGGCGGCTGCTCAACTTCGTGATCGTGGGCGGCGGGGCGACGGGTGTCGAACTCGCGGGGGCCATTGCCGAGCTTGCCAAGGTCAACGTCTCGCGAGAATTCCGTTCCATCGATCCGGCGAGCGCGCATGTTGTGCTTGTCCAGTCAGCTGCGCGCATCCTGCCGGGCTTTCCTGAAGTCCTCTCGGATAAGGCGCGACAATCGCTCGAACGACTGGGGGTAGAGGTTCTCACCAACTCGCGTGTGACTGCGATTGCCGGTGATCATGTCGAGATTGGCAAGGATCGCCGCATCGAGACCGAGACGGTGCTGTGGGCGGCGGGCGTGGTTGCATCGCCGGCCGGGCAATGGCTGGGCTGCGAGGCCGATCAGGCAGGTCGCATAGCCGTCGATGAGCATCTGCGCGTTTTGGGACATGAGCACATCTTCGCTATCGGCGATACCGCCAGCTGCTTGGCCTGGAATGGCCAGCCCGTTCCCGGCCTTGCCCCTGCGGCGAAGCAGGAGGGTGTGCACGTCGCCAAGCTGATCGAGGCCGAACTGAAGAGCAAGATACTGCCCGCACCCTTCGCCTATAATCACAAAGGCAGCCTCGCAACCATCGGCCGCCGCGCAGCAGTCGCCGATCTGGGCTGGCTGAAACTTTCCGGAGCCCCGGCATGGTGGCTGTGGGGCGTAGTCCATATCGGATTTCTCAGCGGGCTGCGCAATCGCGCCACGGTGGTCATCAACTGGCTGTGGAGCTATTTCGCCGAGTCCGCGGGCGTGCGGCTGATTACGGAGCGAGGGACCTCCACCTAAATCAGTCCCTTGGCGCGAAGCGAGACATGTCCTTCTCGGCCGACGATAACGTGATCGTGCACCGATACGCCCAGCAGCCTACCGGCCTTGACGATTCAGAGGGAGGACAATTCGGTTGCGGCTGACAGGGCCCAATGTAAAACAGGCGAGAATTTATCTTGAATTCGAACACCTGAGGGTCGTGCCTTGTTCAAAGTTTCTCGATTTGGAATCGCTGCCATAACCTGTCTTGCCGCTCCCGCCATCGCGGGGGAGCAGGTCGTCTATCGACCCGAGGTCCCTGAGTGGGCGCTTCCCGCCGACCTCGATGCGGCGATGGCCACGGGTGAATCGATCGTGTTGCTCGACGAGCAGGTTCGGATAGAGGATGGAGTAGTCCATTCCTTTTCCGACATTGCCTACCGGATCGACAATCCTGAGGCGCTGACGCAGCTTGGTACGCTCAAGCTGTCGTGGCTTCCCGACAAGGGCGATCTCATCGTCCACCGGCTCGAAATCGTCCGTAATGGCGAGACCATTGACCTTCTCGGGCAGGGCGCCCGTTACGATGTGCTGCGCCGCGAACGCGAGCTTGAGAAGCGCAGCATCGACGGCGTGTTGACGGCGACCTTGTCCGCTCCGGGCCTCCAGGTCGGCGACGTTTTGCGCATCAGCCAAACCATTACGGTGCGCGACCAGGCGCTCAATGGCGAAGTGCAGGCCAATAACGGCCTGCATGCCGAGCCGATGAAGCTCGGCTTCGGACGGGTGCGGGTTTCATGGCCCGAAGACGAAGACATGCATTGGCGTGTGCACCGCGTCGGCGACGTCGGCGAGCCGGTTAGCGAGGGTGGTTACAAGGCAATAACCATGCTGGTTCCCATCCCCGAGCCCGACAAGGTGCCGCAGGATGCCCCAGCACGCTTTAACGTAAACCCGTTGATCCAGGTTTCAAGCTTCGACGACTGGAAGGACGTCTCGCGGGTATTGGCACCATATTTTGCGACCAGCGGCACCATAGCGGCCGACGGCCCGATCGCTGCACAGATTTCGCGGATCACCGCCGAAACGGATGATGAACTCGTGCGCGTGACGCTTGCCTTGCGGGTCGTGCAGGACGAAGTGAGCTACTTGCTCAACGGCCTGAATGGCGGCAACTACCTGCCGCAGTCGCCAATCGAAACCTGGACCAAGAAATACGGCGACTGCAAGGCCAAGTCGCTGCTCCTGCTTGCCATGCTGCGGGAAATGGGGATCGAATCCGAGGCCGTGCTTGTGCGCAGCCGTGCCGGCGATGCGGTGAGTGCATTGCTACCTTCGCTCTCCGCCTTCGATCACATGATTGTGCGCGCCAGGATCGATGGCCAGGACTATTGGCTTGATGGGACCACTGCGGGGACCAGGCTCGATACGGTGGGTGAAGTGCCCCCGTTTTACTATGCTCTGCCGGTGCGCGAGAATGGAACGGATCTGGTCCCGGTGGTACAGCGCTGGCCCGATACACCCGGCCGCGAGGTCAAGGTGACGATTGACTATTCTGCAGGCCTCGACATGCCTGTTACTTATGCCGCCACCGTACTTGCACGCGGTGCGCTGGGTTCTCAGATGCGCCCGCAAACTGCCGAGACAGACGAGCAGGACCTGCGCAATTATGCGCAAAATTATCTGGAGAACCTGGTGGGGGACGGTGTCGTCTATGAAGCCAAGGTTACCTACGACGATGCTGCCGGAGTGGCAAAGCTCACAGCCCGCGGGTTGATGGATTCAAATTGGCAATGGGATCGAGGGCGCGGCTCCTTCGCGTTCGATCTGCCCAGCACAGGTTTCGAATTTTCACCCGACCGGGCGCGCCAGGCATGGCGCGACATTCCGGTGCAGGTAACTGGACCGCTTGCCTTTGCTGAAGAGGTGGAGTTGATTCTGCCTGGTGATGCGGCCGCTTATGAACTTGTCGGTATTGGCACCATCGACGACGTTATCGCGGGAGTGCGCATGTACCGGACCGTCGAACGGACCGGCAACCGCCTGATCCTGCGCGATGACGCCCGGAAAATTCCCGGCGAGATAGCGGTGGCCGATCTCTCTGCCGAGCGCGCAAAGGCCTCGCGCTTCAAGGGCGGCGACCCTGTGCTTCGCGCACCGCTTGGGACCACCCGCTACTGGCAGCATAGCGAACAATCCAGCGCGAAGCGTGTGGCCCATCTTGAGGAGGCTTATGGCGCGATCATCGCCAACGACCCAAAGGAAGCCTGGCGCTGGTCGCTGCGCGCCAAGCTGCGCGAAAAGCACGGGGATCTCGACGGTGCGCTGGCCGATTACGACAAGGCGATCGAACTCGAACCGACGGTCGAGCGTTACCTGGAACGGTCCGGTGTGCAGCGGGAACTCGGCCGCACCGGCAAGGCGATCGAAGATGTGCGCACCGCCTACGATCTGGATGGGCAAGCCTCACACGCAATCTACCTCGCTGTGCTGCTGGCCGAGAGTGGCAACCTTGATGATGCCATTGCGCTGCTAGACCCGCTCGAGCTTTCGGGCGACGATCGTATCAACTTGGTGATCGCGAAGTCGGAAATCTTCGGTGAGGCGGGGCGGGCCGACGAAGGTTGGGCCATGCTTGAGGAAATCGCAGGCGAACGCCCAGGTGATGGAACCGTTCTGAATGCGCAATGCTGGTTCATGGGGTTGTGGAGCTACCGTATCGAACAGGCCGGGCCGGTCTGCGACGAGGCGGTCAAGTCGCTGGAGTACTCTGCTGCGGTGCTCGATAGCCGGGCGTTGGTGTATTTCCGTGCAGGCGATGACGAAAAAGCGCTTCGCGATCTCAATGCTGCGCTCGCAAGTGAGCCTGGACAAGGTGAGAGCCTTTACCTGCGTGGAGTGATCCTGTCGAAGAAGGGTGACAAGGCCGGTGAAAGGGACATTGCCGATGCGCTACGGCTGTACCGCAATTTTGGCAGGCAATACGCCCGCTACAATATCTCGCCCTGAGGGGAGACGGCTCCTGAAAGCAGTTTCAGTCCAGCAGAAACAACGTCTCAGTCCCGACCATCCGTAAAGGTTGAAGTAGCACTAAATCAGTCCCTTGGCGCGAAGCGAGACGTGTCCCTCTCGGCCGACGATAACGTGATCGTGCACCGATACGCCCAGCAGCCTGCCGGCTTCGGCGATCCGGCGGGTGATCTGGATATCGGCGCTGCTGGGTTCAGGGTTGCCGCTGGGATGGTTGTGAACCATGATCAGCGCGCTGGCACCCAGATCAAGTGCCCGGCGGATCACTTCGCGCGGGTGGATTGCGGCCTCGTCGACCGATCCATCGCCCAGATGGTGATCGTCCATCAGCCGGTTGCGCGTGTCGAGATAGAGGATGCGCACCCTTTCGACCGTGAGGTGCGCCATGTCGATCGCCAGGTAGTCGAGCAGCGCCTGCCAGCTCCCCAACACCGGCTTGCCCATCATTTCCGACCGTGCCATCCGGCGCGCCGCGATCGCGACACTCTTCAGCGCGGCGGCGCTGGATTCGCCCACGCCCTTGACTTGCTGCAAGGCGGCAGGATCGGCATTGAGCACGCCTGCCAGCGAGCCAAACCGCGCGAGAAGCGCCTTGGCCAACGGCTTGGTATCGCCCTGGCGAATTCCGGCAAACAGCAGATATTCAAGCACCTCGTAATCGGCCAGCGCCTCGGCCCCGCCACAGAGGAGACGTTCGCGCAGACGAGCGCGATGGCCGGTGCCAGGGTGCTTTTCCTGTTTGTCTTCAGCTTGGGGCAAGCTATCCCTCGCACATTGGCTCCGCGGCTGCATTGCCCCAACGCGGTCGGTCCATGCAAGAGAAAGCAGCAATGGCACAAGCCGATGATTCCCTTGTTGAAGCACGCTGGTTCGCGCGAAGGTTGCCGCGGAGCAATGGCGCGCGGCTGGGGCTGGCGGCAGGCGTGCTGGCATTGGTGATTGGTGGGTTGGTCTGGATCGAGCGTGAAAGGATCGCCGACGATTTTATTGCAGATCAGCTTGAAGACATGGGCATTCCCGCGACTTACGAGGTCGCCTCGATCGGTCCGCGCCGTCAGGTCCTGCGCAATGTCGTGGTGGGCGATCCGGCCCGGCCCGACCTGACGATCGACGAGGTTGAAGTCAGGCTGCGATACCGCATCGGCATGCCGCAGATCGCCAGCCTCAAGCTGGTGCGGCCCCGCTTGCAGGGCAAGGTTGGCCCTGACGGGCTCAGCTTCGGTTCGCTTGATCCGCTGATCTTTGCCGAGCGCGTGGCGCCGCCGCAGCTACCCGATATCGACCTGCGGCTGGTCGATGGACGCGGCCGGATCGCAACGGCATACGGGCCACTGCTGCTTGCCGCCGCCGGTTCGGGCGGGCTGGATGACGGATTTCGCGGCAAGCTTGTCGCCAGCGGGAATGGCTGGGCGCACGATGACTGCGTCACCGGGCCCGGCAAGCTGACAGGCGCGATCGCGGTCGATGAGGGCAAGCCGAGCCTGCGCGGCCCGATCACGCTGGCGCGGGTGGCTTGCGCGAAGGGCGGATTCTCGCTCGAATCGGCAAGCGTTCAACTGGCGCTGGAGGTCGGACGCGATCTGTCGAGCATCACCGGCAATGGTGCGGTTAAGACTGGAAGGATCGTGCAAGGGACGATTCGTACGCAGGGACTGGGTGGCGATTTGACTTTGAGGGCCGCCGACGGAATGGTTTCGAGCCAGTTCGATCTTGCCGCCAGATCGGTGCAATCGCCGGAACTGGCTATGGCCTCGCTTGGCGCCAAGGGTGAAGCGACCCTGCGTAGCGAATCAGGCCGGATCGAGGCGAACGGCACGCTTCATGGCGTCGAGTTGCGACTTGGCAGCGGTATCGAACAGAGCCTGCAGCGCACACAAGCAGACGCATCGGGCACGTTGGCAGCACCGTTGCTGGCCAGGATGCGCGGGGCGTTATCCGAAGAAGCCACAGGCAGCGTGTTCGACGCCGAATTCCTCCTGCGCGCCAGGCAAGGTTCGGCCAGCCTGATAATGCCGCGTGCCGCCTGGCGGGGAGGGAGCGGAGCCGACCTTATGGCGGTTTCGCAGCTCCAGGTGGCGCTGAAGAACGGCTCGATCGAGCAGGTTTCGGGCAATTTCCTGACCGGCGGCAAGGATCTTCCACAAATCAACGGCCGCATTCAGCGGCCGGTTGGCGGCATGCCGGTGCTGCGCCTGGCGATGGAACCCTATACCTCAGGGAACTCGCGCCTAGCCCTGCCGGTGCTTGTGATCTCCCAAACTGGCGAAGGCGACTTCACCTTGACCGGCAGGGTCCTGGCGAGTGGGGCGATACCTTCCGGCTCGGTCGAAAATGCTGAGATTCCGCTTGCGGGTGGCTGGGATTCGCAAAGTGGAGCATGGCTGTGGCGCCGCTGTGTCGAAATGCGCTTTGCACGGGTGACGATCAGCGAGCTGCAACTTGTGGGACCTCGGGCTCGGCTTTGCCCGTTTGGCAAGACACCCATGTTGGCGATGGATCGGCGCGGCGCCAGATTTGCCGCACGCATGGATGGGCATCAGTGGTCGGGCAGTCTCGCGGGCGAGCCGGCGAGCCTCCAGCTCGAATCCGCACGGTTCTCGTCGCGTACAGGATTTGCCGCCGAGGGCATCGAACTCGCTTATGGCTCGCCCGATTCGCGCAGCCGCTTCGCTCTCGGAAAGGTTGCGACAAGTCAGGGTGCGACGCCTGCCGGGACGTTCGAAGCGGGCGAATTCGCACTTGGCCCCGTTCCGCTGGACGTTTCCGAGGGCGATGGAAACTGGAGCTACGCCGATGGCCGGCTGTCGGTCACAGACGCGCACTTGCGGGTGACCGATCGGCAGGAGAGTCCGCGTTTCGAACCGCTGGTTGCGCGCGATGCTTTCCTCGAATTTGCCGATGGCAGGATCGAGGCACGGGCAGCGCTACGCAATCCGGCCAGCGACACGATCGTGACTCATGCGAATATCGAGCACGATCTGGCGAACGCGGTCGGCCATGCCGACCTTGCGGTTGATTCTTTGCGTTTTGACAAGCAGTTGCAGCCGGTGGACCTGAGCAGACTGGCGCTGGGTATCGTCGCACTGGCGGATGGCACCCTCAATGGGTCGGGGCGGATCGATTGGCGCGGGTCCGAAATAGTCAGCACGGGCTCGATCACCACAGACGACTTCGATTTCGCGGCGGAATTCGGCCCGGTGAACGGGGTGTCGGGCACCGTCCGCTTCAGCGATCTGGTGGCGTTGACGACCGCTCCCAATCAGAAGCTGAAGATCGCCTCGATCAATCCTGGGATCGAAGTGCTTGATGGCGAATTGACCTTTGAGCTGCGCGACGGGCAGTTTCTGAGCCTCAAGCACGCCATCTGGCCCTTCGTTGGCGGCACGTTGACCCTGCGCCCGACCTTGCTCAATCTGAAAGTGCCCGAGGAGCGCCGCTATGTGATCGAGATCGTCGGCGCGGATGCGGCGCAGTTCGTTCAACAGATGGACCTGGGCAACATCAGCGCCACCGGCACCTTCGATGGATCGTTGCCGCTGGTATTCGACGAGAACGGTGACGGCAGGATCGAGAACGGCCAGCTGATATCGAGGCCACCAGGCGGGAATCTCTCCTACGTCGGCGAACTGACCTACGAGGATCTTTCGGCGATGGGCAATTACGCATTCCAGACCCTGCGCTCGCTCGATTACCGGCAAATGACCGTGGTGATGAACGGGCTGCTTTCCGGCGAGATCATCACCCAGCTGAAATTCGACGGCGTCCGGCAGGGGGAGGGCGCATCGCGCAATTTCATCACCCGGCGGATCGCCAGGCTGCCGATCGAGTTCCGTGTCAATATCCGCGCGCAGTTCCATCAACTGCTGACCAGCTTCAAATCGATCTATGACCCCAGCTTTCTGCGCGATCCGCGCGACCTGGGGCTTTTGACCAGCGACGGCACGCGATTTATCAAACCTGACGAAGTAGACTCCGTTCCATCCGATGAACCCGCCATTCAGCGGCAAGAAAGCGAGCGAATGCCATGAGAGAGACAGTCTTGAGGACAAGCAAAGCCGGAATGGCGATATT
>PNJY01000027.1 GCA_013822125.1 Erythrobacter sp.
CTGATGCCAGCGGTGAACCTTACCGATCCGCATGGCAAGACGCTCAATCTCGCTGCGCTTCAGGGCCAACCGGTGCTGCTCAACCTGTGGGCGACCTGGTGCGCACCCTGCGTGCTCGAAATGCCGATGCTCGACGATCTGGCCGACGGGATGAAGGGCAGGGTGCGGGTCGTCACCGTCAGCCAGGACTTGCGCGGGGCAGATACGGTGGAGCCGTTCCTTGCCAACAAGGACTTCCGCAACCTCGAACCCTGGCTCGATCCCGAAAACGAGCTGGGCATGGGCTATGGCGATGGCAACCTGCCGCTGACGGTGCTGTTCGACGCGCAGGGGCAAGAGCTGTTTCGCGTTGCCGGAGGGTATGACTGGAGGAGCGAGGAGGCGCGCGCCGCTATCGAGGAAGCGCTGGCGAAATAGCGTTTCGCCGATCAGGTTCTGAACGCTCCAGGGGGGATACCGGCTCTGGCTTTCATCCGTCCGAGGCACAAAAAAAGGCCCCGCAAGGAGGCCTTTGATTGATTACTGAGGATCGCGACTTAACGGAAGATCCAGTCCCAGATCGAGCGAAGCATAACCAGTCTCCAGTTGCAAATGGAGACAAAAGTTTACGTTAACCATTAATCTTTGTAAAGAATTAACCTTAACCGCTTCGATGCTTCTCGCTATCATTTTGTAAACGCATGGTTTCTTTCAGGAGAGACAGGGCCTGCGGCTGGGCGATGCAGTAACCCTGGGCGAGGTCTCCCCCCATATCCTTCAATATCTTGAGCGTGGCGAGGTTGTCGATTCCCTCGGCTAACGAAGCCAGTCCCAGATCTCTTGAAAGCTGGAGCATATTTACGACGATTGCTCGCGCAGCGGGGTCGTTGGCGACCGAGTTCGCGAACATCCGGTCGATCTTCAGTTCGGAAAAGGGCAAGCGGTAAAGCGCTTCGAGATTCGCGCTCGATACGCCGAAATCGTCGATCGAGAACCGGATGCCAGATTCTGCGATCCGCTCCATGATTTCGCGCGCGACAGCGAAGTCCTCGATGCGCGCGCTTTCGGTAATTTCGACGATGATGTTAGCAGGATCGGTGCCAGTCTCCTCCATCGTCTTTTCGATCAGGTCGGCGATCCGGTGATCCACGAACTGGATCGCCGAGACATTGACCGAGACGCGGGCAGGCAGGCCTTCCTCCTGCATCGAACGCGATGCCTCAAGGCTGAGCCGCAGCACGCGTTTAGTCAGTTCATCCAGCCTGCCGGCCCGCTCGCACTGGAGGATGAAGCGTGCCGGCGAGATCTCGCCACGCTGTTCGTCGACCCACCGTGCCAGCGCCTCTGCGCCCACGATCCGGCCAGATTGTAGATCGATCTGGGGCTGAAGTTTTATCCAGATGCGGTTTTCGGACAGCGCGTCTTCAAGACGCGACTGCAATGAATAATCCCATTCCTCGCTGTCGGCTTCGAAGTCGGTAATGATGAAGACCGGGCGATAGGCTTCGCGAGCCTGGTCGGCCGCCGCGATAGCGGAGCTGATCCGGCTCGAGGGTGACTTGTTTTCCGACTGGTCGACACCGATCGTCATCGATACGTCGATTGTCCGCCGCGCCAAGGCGACCGCTTGCGATGCAACCGCGCGAAGTCCCTCGAGGTGCGCCTGAAGATCGGGGTAGGCCCCCTTGGCGAGCAGGAACGAGAAATACTTCCCGCCGTCGTGATACACCATCGTATGCCCATCGCCGAGCGTAAGCCGCGTGGCAACCTGGCGAAGGTATTGCCCCTGTTCGTGCTGGTTGAGGCTTGCGAGCACGGCATCGAGCCGGATGATCTTTGCCACCACGATTGCGGCGCCATCGATATCGGCCGCCGATTCGAGATCGCGGCGCAGCGCTGCAAAGTTGGGCAGCCGGCTGCGCGGATCGCGGTAAAGGTGCCGGCGGCGATAATTGAAGGTCGCGCGGATGATCGCGTATGCGACAGCCATGAATAGTGGCTCGGCCAGCATCACCCGCATCCCGGCCGCGGCGCTCAGGATCAGCATGACGGCAAATGCCAGCAGCCAAGCCGCGTAGAACCGGCGGCGAGAAAGATCCCGGCGAAACAGGCCAAGGCCTAACAGCAGCAGGAGGCCATAAGCCGGGATCGTTAGCCACGATCCCAGATATAGGCCCGCACCCCGCAGCGAGGTTTCTGCGGCAACGACCTGGATTAAGGCGGGGGAAACGTCGCCATCGTATTCATCGGGCGCCTTGAGCGAGCGTCGGTCGCGCCCGCGCGCATCGAGTACCACGGTCTTGCCTTGGACGGCTTCGAGCGCCGCTGGCTCGCCTCGGCCGAGCGCAGCCAGATCCACTTGCGGCAGTCGCGCGATATTGATCGAGTAGTCGGGATAGATCGCGGCGTTCGCGCGCCCGCCATTCGCAATGGCGTTCCAGACCGAGGGATAGGTGGTCTTTCCATCCGAATAGGTCGCCTCGATCCCCCATACCAGACCGAGGAAATCGGCCTGGAGATCGCTGCTCGCAATGCGCATCCCGCGCTCGAAGAACGGGCTGCCGGCCTCGACCAGCCGGTTTTCGTCGATGTCTGCGCGGACCGGGCGAGCCAGATAGATCCGGTCACGATTCCGCTCGAGCGTGGCCCGTAACTCCCGGTCGACCCGCGGCGAGGAGCTTTCCTGCAGGGGCGAATGGATGACGATCAGCGCCGCGTTCTGGTCGTCGAGCCGGTTCACCGCAGAAAGGAGCTTGCGATTCGTGCTGGCGCGGGAATTTTCGACCTGTTGGGACTGGTCGGTCACTAGCACGATCTCGCCGCTCGGTGCGCGGCTGAACAGCTTCGATTGTAGCGACCAGATCGCGATATCGAGCGGGCGAAGGATCGTGGCGCCAGCCAGTAGCGCCGCCACTAGGATGGCGGCGGCCGCATGGCGGAGCCTGACATTCGCAAAGCATCGTTGGATCAGGTCCAGCAATTTCCGCTCCTCAGCTGGCTCCCTCATAGCGAACTAAGGTAAATTTGCCGTTTCCTAACACCCTTGGAGCATTGCTTGGCCTAATGCCCAAGGATTTCAGAGCGTTTCCAGCCGAGTTGCCTGCCGGGACGGCGGAATTCTGGTGCATCATGCGCTGGGCCATTCCCGATGCCGTCCACGCATGGCAAGTTTTCGGGCACGTTGGCACCGTCCGTGCTGCACATGATTCGCGGGCGTCCGCTGCAATCGTGGTGGGCGGTGACGGGCTCGAACCGCCGACCCTCTCGGTGTAAACGAGATGCTCTACCAACTGAGCTAACCGCCCCACGGCCTCGCCGCGCAAGTGGGGGCTGTCTAGCGCGCATTCGCGCAAAATCAATTGCCATGTGGCCAGAAGATGTGCGCGGCGTTATCGGGGCAGCATGAAATCGAGGCGTATCATGGTTCTGGCAACCGGCGGTACAATCGCCGGAAGCGCGGGTTCGGCGATTGCCCGTGCGTACGAGCCGGGCCAGATAGGCATTGCCGAAATGGTGGCCGAGGTGCGCGCGCTGGGCCTCGACGCAGAGCTAATCCCGGTCGAGATCGCCGCAATCGGATCGCAGGACATCGGCTGGCCCGAATGGGCAAGGCTTCACGCCGAGTGCCGGGCCGCGCAGGCCGATCCCGCGATCGACGGAATCATCATCACTCACGGCACCGACACGGCCGAGGAAACCGCCTGGCTGCTCGATCTGACATTGGCAGCGGGCAAACCGGTGGTGCTGGTCGGCGCGATGCGCCCCGCCGATGCGGTGGGCAGCGACGGGATGCGCAATTTCGCCAATGCGGTGCGCGTGGCGAGCGATCCGCAGGCGCATGACCGGGGTGTGATGGTGGTGATGGGGGACGCGGTCTTTGCCGCGCGCGATGTGCGCAAGGCCGCCACCAGCAGCATCGATGCGTTCAAAGGCTTTCCCCGCGGGCCGTTGGCGCGTGTGACCCCGTCCTCGCTCGATTGGTTCGGGCCGCCCGACCGGACAGGCTCTCTGGCGAGATACCAATGGCCTGACACGCTTCCGCGTGTCGCCATTCTCCATGCTGGGGCGGGGATGGACGAAATGCCTGTGCAGGCGCTGGCTGCAATCGGGTGCCGGGGCATCGTGCTTGCGGGGATGGGGCAGGGCAACGCGCCCGCCGCTGTGCTCGATGCACTGGAAGCGACGCGGCATGCGGGCGTGGCGATCGTGCGGTCGAGCCGCGTTGACGAGGGCATCGTCGAGCGCAATCTCGAAGTGGATGATGACGCCCGCGGTTTTGCGGTTGCACGCGCACTGGGCCCGGCGAAGTCGCGCATCCTGCTGATGCTGCTGGTGGCCAGCGGGATCAGCGATCCTGCCGAGGTTCAAGCAGCCTTCGACCGCGCGTGATCGTCCACTTCAGGGCGTCACCAGATATTTCTCGCCGGTCTTCATCATGCGAAAATCGAGCACCGCATCTTTCTCGAGCATTTCGAACAGATCGACCTTGCGCTTGTAATGGCTGGCGAAAGTCGTGGTCAGGTTGCCCAACACGCGCTGGCGCATGCGCATCATGGTTTCCATCCCGGCCTTCTGCAGGAAGGGGAACAGCAGCCATCCCGACAGCGTCCAGTTGAAGCCATAGGATGCGGTCAGGATGGTCGGACCGAAATCGAGCCGCCCATAGATGAACATCCGCTTGGCCTGGTTCGAGCCATAGCGGCTGTATTCGGTCATCTGCGACTGTGCGACCTGTTCCATCGCCTTGAACACCTGATCGGTCATCTGGCCGCCGCCGATCGGATCGAAGCCGAGATAGGCGCCGGTCGCGTCAATTGCGCTGCGCAGTTGCGCCATGAAATCCTCATCGGATGAGTTGACCACATATTGTGCGCCTTGGCTCTTGAGCAGATCGACCTGTTCCATTTTGCGCACCACGTTGACCAGCCCGAACCCGTCCTCGAGGCAGATCCGGTTGAACATCTGGCCAAGGTTGGAGGCTGCTGCGAGGTGAACGATCGCGCTGTGCCCTTCCATCCTGGCGGTTTCGACAAATCCCAGCGCGGTCATCGGGTTGACGAATGCGCTTGCCCCGTCCTCTGCGGTATGATCGCCCAGCGGCAGGCACATCGCCGCATCGACCAGCGCATATTGGCTGAAGGCGTTGCCCGGTACGCAGGCCACGCGCTGGCCCATCAACGCCTTGGCCATATCGCTGTCACCCGCGGCGACCACGGTTCCCGCGCCTTCGTTACCCGCCGGGAGCCGCTGACCGTGGCGGCCTTTTTGACCGCTGAGGAAAGGTTCGGGCATTTTCGCCACGAATTTGCCTCGCGAGTATTCGGCATTTTCAAGGTCCGCCGCGCTGGTGAGGATCGCCAGGTCCGACGGGTTGATTGGGGCCGCCTCCATCCGCACCAGCACCTGATTGCCGGTCGGATCGGCGAATTGCACTTCGGCCACCTCCACGGTCAGTGTGCCGTCGCTGGTGAGCGTTGTGGAAAGCTGGTTGCCGGTGGTGGTCATGAGGTTGTCTCCCAAATTCGTCATTGCGAGGAGCCGAAGGCGACGCGGCAATCCAGGACCTCGTGCGATTCCGCTCTGGATTGCTTCGCTACGCTCGCAATGACGGGTTGGCTAGGGTGACGTGACGTAAACCGCTTCGACGAAATAGAGCCCGTGGGGTGGGGCATTGAGGCCCAGTGCCTGCCGGTCGCGCGCGGCCAGCGCCTCGGCCAATTGCGCCTCGCGCCAGCGGCCCATGCCGACCAGCGCCAGGCACCCGACCATGCTACGCACCTGGTGATGCAGGAAACTGCGCGCCGCCGCGTGGATGCGTACTTCCTCGCCCGTCCGCTCAACCTCAAGCCGGTCGAGCGTCTTGACCGGGCTCTCTGCCTGGCAATGGGCGGAGCGGAAGGTCGTGAAATCGTGCCTCCCGACCAATGTTTGCGCCGCGCGGTGCATGGTATTTTCATCAAGTTCTTGAGGAACTTGCCATGCGCGGTTGAGGTCAATTGTTAATGGCGCGCGGCGGTTGACGATGCGATAGAGGTAGCGCCGTCCGATGCAGGAATAGCGCGCGTGCCAGTCATCGGGCACCGCTTCGCAATGCGTTACCGCGACGGGATCTGGCCGCAGGTGTGCGTTCAATGCCTCCATCAGGCGGAAGGGCTCGATTGGCTTGTAGATATCAAGATGGCTGCGCATGGCGAGTGCATGGACGCCCGCATCGGTGCGCCCGGCGCTGTGCAGCGTGACGCGTTCGCCGGTCACGCGTTCTGCGGCTTCTTCCACCGCCTGCTGCACGCTGGGGCCACTCTCCTGTCTTTGCAGCCCGACAAATGGCGTGCCGTCGAACTCGAGCGTGAGCGCAAAACGGGTCATTTGAGGACACCCTTGCGCGCGTGCTTCGACAAGCTCAGCATGAGCGGAAGTTTGAGCAAGATCCGCTCAGCCTGAGCGTGTCGAAGGCCACGCACTGCCATCAGCCCAGCCTTGTTCCTGCCGCCACCGGGCGCCCGCGCAGGAAATCTGCGCGGTCTAGCGCAGGTTTTCCGGCGCGCTGGAGCCGCACCGGGCGGATCGCGCCACTACCGCATGCGATGGCAAAGTCGCTGTCCAGAACTTCACCGACTTGTGAGCCCCTGCGTAGGCAGGGGCTCCCCTCGGTTACTTCAGGATTGCTGATTAGCGGGAGGTCCCCGCCTTCGCGGGGACTCGCAATGACCTCAGCGCGCAGCAACTTTACCCGCTCTTTCCCGCCTTCATTAGCCAGCTCAAACCAGGCGCCGGGGAAGGGGGCTAGTGCGCGCGCCAGCCGTTCGATCTCTTCGGCGGGCCGGGTCCAATCGATCCGCGCCTCGGCCTTGTCGATCTTTGCGGCATAGGTCGCCAGCGCGTGATCCTGCGGGGTGGCGGCAAAACCGGGCAGATCGTGCAGCACCTCGACTATCAGCGCTGCGCCCAGCTCGGCCAGTTCCTCGGTCAGTTCGCCGGTGGTCTTGTCATCCACCGGCGTGCGTACAGTTGCCAGCATCGGCCCGGTGTCGAGCCCGGCTTCCATCTGCATGATGGTGACGCCCGTCTCCTCGTCACCCGCCAGGATCGCGCGGTGTATCGGCGCCGCACCGCGCCAGCGCGGCAGCAGCGAGGCGTGAATGTTGAGGCAGCCAAACTTGGGCGCGTCCAGCACCGCCTGCGGCAGGATCAGGCCGTATGCCGCGACCACCGCGACATCGGGTGCAAGCGCGGCAAATGCGGTCTGCTCCTCCGCCCCCTTGAGCGAGACGGGGTGGCGTACCGGAATACCCAACTCCTCGGCAAGTTGGTGGATCGGCGAGGGTTGCAGCTTCTTGCCCCGGCCCGCCGGTCGCGGCGGTTGCGTATAAACTGCGACAATCTCATGCGCAGCCGCATGCAGCGCGCGCAGCGCGGGCACGGCAAAATCGGGCGTTCCCATGAAGACGATGCGCATAAGGCCTTTCGCAGAGCTTGTCGTGACCGGTAAACAGCCCCTATCTCTCACCCCATGGCATCGCAAGAGATCGAAGCACTGGCCAGCGTTTTGGCGCGGCTCCCCGGTCTGGGCCCGCGTTCGGCGCGGCGCGTGGTGCTGTGGCTGGTCAAAAATCGCGAACAGGCTTTGCCTGCGCTGCTCGATGCGCTGGGCACGGTGCGCGAACGGCTGGTCGAATGCGCGACTTGCGGCAATGTCGATACGCAAAGCCCTTGCGCAATCTGCGCCGATCCGCGCCGCGATGCCAAGGCGCTGTGCGTGGTGGAGGACGTAGCGGATCTGTGGGCGCTTGACCGCTCGCGGCTGTTTGCCGGGCGCTATCATGTGCTGGGCGGGCGGCTTTCCGCGCTTGACGGGGTGCGGCCCGAAGATCTCAACATTGCCAGTCTGCTGGCACGGATCGAGCAAGGCGGGATCGACGAGGTGGTTCTGGCGATGAACGCCACGCTGGAAGGGCAGACCACCGCGCATTATCTGGCCGAGCGGCTCGAAGGCTTTCCGCTGCGCGTGACCCAGCTGGCGCACGGGTTGCCGGTGGGCGGCGAGCTCGATTATCTTGATGAGGGCACGCTGGCGCAGGCTTTGCGGGCAAGGCGGCCGGTGGGTTGAGATTTGCCCACATCGCTACTATTTGCCCCCCATGGCTATCCGCGAAATCCTCGAAGTGCCGGACCCCCGGCTCAAGACCGTGTCCACTCCCGTCACAAAGTTCGATGACGAACTGCGCACGCTCGTCGCTGACATGTTTGAAACGATGTACGATGCGCCCGGTATCGGCCTCGCCGCGATCCAGGTGGGCGTGCCGCTGCGCGCGCTGGTGATCGATCTCCAGCCCGAGGATCCCGATGCCGAGCCGGAGGTTTGCAACCACGGCGGGCATGAGCACACGCACCAGCCCACAAGGAAAGAGCCGCGCGTCTTCATCAATCCGGTGATCCACGATCCGGCGGAGGAGATTGCCACCTATCAGGAAGGCTGCCTGTCGGTGCCCGAGATCTATGCCGATGTGGACCGTCCGGCCAGCTGCACCGTGCGCTGGCAGGACCTTGATGGCCAGCATCACGAGGAAGCGATGGAGGGGCTGATGGCCACCTGCATCCAGCACGAAATGGACCATCTGGAAGGCATTTTGTTCATCGATCACTTGAGCCGCCTGAAGCGGCAGATGGCACTCAAGAAGCTGCAGAAACTGCGCGCGGCTTAGACACAGCTAATCCACATTTGTCCTCCTCACCACCTTGCACTTCAAATTCCAGATTCTATTGTGATGCAATCTCGGTTGTCGGCTAGGCCGAGTTGCAAGGATTCCCTTTGCGAAGTCAGATCTTGTGGGTTCTAGTTTCTTTCTCTTGATGCACTGCTCTCATTGCGACTGCGTGCGGATGGAGACGCATCCTTCCCAATCTGTGACGACATAGCCCAAGCACTGGAGGGTGGCATGTGTCATCTGTATTCCACGTGCTTGCTCAATGACGGCTTTCATTGGCTACGGATTGCAGCGAATGGGAAAATCCTTGAGGTATCTCGTTGCGGATTTTCATCTGCTGTGGATGCTCTATGGGACTATGGTCGGCGTTTTGGGCGTTAAGCACCGTACCGCCGACGAGAAATCGTCGGCGGTAATGGAGAGAAAATGGATCCGACAATTTTTGCAATTATCGCGCTCGTGATCGGCCTTGCTCTTGGAGCGGGGGCCGGATGGTTTTTCGGCTCGCGCCCTGTGGCCGAGCTGAAGGCGCGGTTTGAGGAGCGCGAGGGCGAGTTCAAGGCTGCTATCGCCGAATTGGGCGAGGCGCAGATCAAGCTCGCCACGCTCAATGCCAATGCCGCCAATTTTGACGAGCAGAAGCGCCTGCTGATCGAAGCGCAGGAGGCGTTGAAGAAGGAATTTGAGGCGGCCGGCGCGCGGGTACTCGAAAGCGCGCAGGAGGCTTTCCTCAAGCGCGCGTCAGAGCGGCTCACTGTTTCCGAGGACAAGAGCGAGGCGCGGATCAAGGCGCTGCTTGAGCCGGTTGGCCAGCGTCTGGCGAGCTATGAGGCGCAGGTCGGCAAACTTGAAAAGGACCGCGTTGATGCGTTTGGTCAGCTTGGAGGCTTGATCCAGTCGATGCGCGACGGGCAGGAGCAGGTCCGGCGCGAGGCGCAGCGGCTCGGCAATTCGCTCACCAATGCCCCCAAGGCACGTGGGCGCTGGGGTGAGCGCGCGCTGCAGAACGTGCTCGAACAATGCGGCCTCAGCGAACACACCGATTTCCACCTCGAACAATCGATGGAAACCGAAGAGGGTAGGCAGCGCCCCGATGCAATCGTTCGCATTCCCGGCGGCAAGGTGCTGGTAATCGACGCCAAGGTGTCGCTCAATGCCTATCAGGCTGCCTTTGAGGCGAGCGACGATGCCGCGCGAAATGCGGCGCTGGCCGATCACGTCCGCTCGATGCGCGGCCATGTCCAGACGCTCGGAGCGAAAAGCTACCAGAGCCAGTTTGCGGAAGCGCCCGATTATGTCGTCATGTTCGTGCCGGGCGAGCATTTCGTTGCCGCCGCGCTCGAACATGATCCCGAATTGTGGGACTTCGCTTTCGAAAAACGGGTGCTGCTGGCGACCCCGACAAACCTCGTCGCCATCGCCCGCACGGTCGCCATGGTTTGGAAACAAGACCAGCTGGCGCGTGAGGCACTGGAGATTGGCCGCATGGGGGCCGAACTGTACGAACGGCTCAGGGTCGCGGCCGACCACTTGAAGCGCGTCGGCGGCGGGCTTGAAACCGCAGTCAACAATTACAACAAGTTCGTCGGTTCGTTCGAACGCAACGTGCTTTCATCGGGCAAACGGCTGGCCGACAAGGGCATCGAAATCGGCAAGCGCGAAATCGAGGAAGTGCCGCTGGTCGAGGCCGCACCGCGCTATGGCGGCGAGGGCTTGTCGGGCGATCAGGCGAAGGAGGAAGCGGAATAGCCAGCCTGTCCCTGCGCACCGTGCGCACGGTTGCGGCAAATCCTAACGCCAGCCATAGAAGCCTACATGGACCTGGTGATCATCGCCATCGTGGCGGCTCTGGTATCGGCGCTGACGCTCTATTCCGGCTTCGGGCTGGGCACGATCCTGCTGCCGGTCTTCGCGCTATTTCTTCCCGTTCCCCTTGCCGTTGCCGCGACCGGCGTGGTCCATCTGCTCAACAATCTGTTCAAGGGCGGCCTGTTGGGGCGGCTGGCGGACTGGCCCACGGTTCTGAAGTTCGGCTTGCCGGCGATCCCCGCTGCCGTCGCCGGGGCCTGGCTTCTGGCATGGCTGGGCGAGACCGAGCGATTGTTCAGCTGGACCGGTTTTGGCCGCAGCTTCGGCCCGACAGGGGCCGGTTTGACGATCGGCGCGCTGATGATCCTGTTCGCCGCGCTCGAACTCCAGCGATGGTTCCAGGACCTCAAGGCGCCGCCCCGACTGATGCCCGTCGGAGGGCTTGTGACCGGCTTCTTCGGTGGGCTGACGGGGCAGCAGGGCGCGTTCCGGTCGATCTTCCTGCTGCGTTCGGGATTGACCGCCAAGCGCTTCATCGCAACCGGAACGATGATCGCCGTACTGGTGGATCTCTCGCGCCTCGCGACCTATGCCGCGGCCTTCCCCTCAACTGGCTTCGCGCTGGCGGGCCGTGAGGGCCAGATGGTGCTGGTCGGCACGCTGGCGGCGTTTCTGGGGGCCTATTTCGCCAGCAGGCATCTGGAGAAGATCACCATCGGCGCCATCCGTTACAGTGTGGCGGCGCTGATGCTGGTCATAGGTGCGGGGCTGGTGAGCGGGCTGATCGGCTGAATGAGCCTAAGCTTGCGCGAAGTGTCACAGCCAGCCCGACTTCTTGAAGCGCCAGAATAGCAGCGCACAGATGGCCGCAATTGCGGCCATCACGATGAAATAGCCGTATTCCATGCGCAGTTCGGGCATGTGCACGAAATTCATCCCATAAATCCCGGCAATCGCAGTGGGTACGGCAAGGATCGCCGCCCACGAGGCGAGCTTGCGGGTAATGTCGCCTTGCTGCTGCTGCTCGATCAGGGCGCTGGTTTCCATGACCGAATTGAGCATTTCGCGGTGCAATGTCACAAGCGAGGAAATGCGGCGGAGGTGGTCGAGAATATCGCGGAAATAGGGGCGCACCTCGGTATCGATATTGGGCAGGTCGAGGCTGGCGAGCTTGGCGCAAACGTCCTCCATAGGGATCAGTACGCGCTGAAGCTGAAGGAGGTCGCGCCGCAGGTTGAACAGCTCGCGCATTTCGGCACGGCTCAGCGCCGCTTCAAATGCGCATTGTTCCAGCCGCGCGACAATTTCGCCGGCTGCATCGATCACCGGGAAGTAATTGTCGGCAATCATGTCGAGCAGTGCATGGAGGACATAGTCCACCCCATGCGCCAGCAATACCGGCCGCGCTTCGAGCTTGGCGCGCAATTCCGAATGGCCGTGGTCCGAGCCATGGCGCACCGTGACGATATGATTGCGACCGACGAAGATTGCGGTTTCGCCATACGCGATGTGCCCACCTTCGATCTTTGCCGTGCGTGCCACGATGAACAGCTGATCGCCATAGATTTCGAGCTTTGGCAGTTGGTGCGCGTGTAGCGCATCGTCCACGGCCAGCGGGTGCAGGCCGAACGCATCGGCACAGGCGTTGATCTCGTCGAAGGTGGGTTCGAACAACCCGACCCAGGAAAATGCGCCGTCCTGTGCGGATGCCTTGTCCTCACCCTGGCCGGAATGGGGCGCCGCCGGGCCCACCGGCTTGCCATCGCGGTACTGGCGTGCCGCGATGACAGTCATCCGAGTGGTCCGATCCCGATGCCCGCCGCCTTGGCCGTGTCGAATATCGCCGCGACGAAGCCGTTGGGATCGTCTTCCTGGATGAAGTGCCCGCCTTTCAGCGTGCGGTGCGCGCCGAGCTTCGCGCCCGGAACGCGCGCGAGGAACGGCGCATCACCGCCGCGCGTGATCGGGTCGCCATCGGAAAAGGCGCAGGTGAAGGGCTTGTCGAATGTCTCCAGCACCTTCCACGCAGCCCTTTGGTCGGGCACGGCGACATTCTCGCCCAGCGGGACCAGTTCGGGGAACACGCGCGCGCCTGCCTTGCTCGCACGAGTGGGGAAGGGGGCGTTGTAGGCCGCGACTTCCGCCTCGCTCAATTGTGTCTTGGTCGCCTGCTGCAATAGTCCTCCGATCGGGAACACCGGAGCGATCCGTGCGAAGGTGCGCCATGCGGCGAATGCTTTGGGGGCCTCCTGCCCTTCGGGTAGCCCACCGTTCGACAGTACCACCCCGGCAAAGCGATCGGGCATGGCGGCCACCAGCCTAAGCCCGATCAGCGAGCCCCAGTCCTGGCAGGCGAGCAGCACGCCCTGTGCCCCAACCGCCTCCAGCCATTCGCGCATCCACGCGACATGCCCGCCGTAGCTGTAGGCGCTCTTGCGCGTCGGTTTGTCGGAACGGCCGAAGCCGATGAGATCGGGCGCGAGTACGCGGAACCCAGCCGCGACCACCTGTGGGATCATCTTGCGGTAGAGGAAGCACCAGCTAGGCTCGCCATGCATCATCAACACGATCGGCGCGTCACGCGGCCCTTCGTCAAGGTAATGGAGCCGCAGCCCGCCTGACAGCTCGTGGTAATGCGGGGCGAAGGGGAAACCGGGCAGGTCGGCAAAACGATCGTCGGGCGTGCGGTAGATTGCGGTCATGCTGGTTCGTTCCCGGCGTGCCCGGCGTTCAGCCCGGCTTCCGCCTCGGCCATGTATCCGCGTGTGAGCGGCAAGGCGCGGCGGTTGCGCGTGAACTGGATCTGGTAATTGCACATGCCACCATGTTCGAAGGCGGCGGTCGCACCGGCTAGGTAAAAGGTCCACATCCGGAAGAAGCGTTCGTCAAACAGCGCAACGATCGCATCGCGGTTCTCCATGCAGCGGCGATACCATTCGCGCAGCGTCAGCGCATAATGCAGCCGCAGCGTTTCGACGTCGCTCGCAATCAGGCGGTATTTCTCGCTCGCCGCCAGCGTTTCGGACAGCGCGGGAATATAGCCGCCGGGGAAAATGTACTTGCGGGTGAAGGCATCGGTGGTGCCCGGCGTGCCGAGCCGCCCTATGGTGTGCAGCAACATCACCCCGTCATCGGTCAGCAGGTTGGCGCAGGCACCGAAGAAGGTTTCGAACTGCGGGCGGCCAACGTGTTCGAACATCCCGACCGAGACGATCCGGTCGAATCGCCGCCCCTGCGCTGCGAAATCGCGATAATCGACCAGCTCGATGCTGACCCGGTCAGCCACGCCTGCCGCCTCGACACGCTCCTGCGCCAGCGCAATCTGTTCCTGCGAAAGAGTGATTCCCGTCACATGCACGTCGAAATTACGCGCCAGGTAGATCGCCATGCCGCCCCAGCCGCAACCGATGTCGAGCACGCGCTGCCCCGGTGCCAGCGCCAGCTTGGCGGCAATGTGCGCCAGCTTGGCCTCCTGCGCCTCGCCCAGCGTCATTCCCTCGCGCGGCCAATACCCGCAAGAATACTGCATGTGTTCGGAATCGAGCATCAGCTTGTAGAGATCGTTGCCGATATCATAATGATGCGCGACGTTACGGCGCGATCCGATCCGGTTGTTGACCTGCTCGAGAGTGAAGGCGAGCGTGTTCCTCAGCTCCTTGAGCATGCCCGGTCGGCCAAACTCGCCGCCCTTGTCCCAGGGGGCATTGCCGCGCAGCAGATGGGCGAGCTCCATGATCCCCCCCTGCTCGAACAGCAGGCGGCCATCCATGAAGCATTCCGCCGCGCCCAGCCGCGGGTCGAACACGATATCGCGCGGGACCTTGGCATCGGCAAAGCGCAATGCCACATCGGGAAAGCCCGGGCAGGATTCACCGAAGCGCACTGTCTCGCCATCGGCAAAGGTGACGCTGAGCACCCCGCGCTTGACCCCATTGCTCAAGAATCTGCTGATCAGTGCTTTGCTCATGCGACCTCTCTCATTCTTCAGGATTGGCTGATGGTTCGCGCCAGATAGATTACGTCTCGCGGTTGCCTCAACAGATGTTGCCCGCTGTCGACGAACAGCGTTTCGCCGCTGCGCAGAGCGCCCCCGGCAAGGAACAGCGCAGCCTCCGCGATTTCGTCCGCACCAGTGCGGCGTTTCAGCAGGTTGAGACGGTGCGAGACGTCCGCCTCCTCTTCGCTCTGGTCGTGACTGGGCAGGATCGCGCCCGGGGCGAGGGCATAGACGCGATCATCCGGGCCTGCCGCGCCCCCTTCGTTCTGCAAATGGGCGAGCATCGGGACGGTGGCTGCGAGCGCGTATTTGCTCATCGTATAGCTGAAGAAATCGGGATTGGGGTTCGCCAGTTTCTGGTCGGTGATCTGGATGACGCGTCGTCCGGCGCTGGAGCGGGCATGTGCGAGGAAAGCCTGCGCCATGCGTGCAGGCGCGGCGGCATTGACCTGCATCGATTCGGCAAGCAGCGCGGGTTCGAGCGCGCGGGCATCGTCGGGCCGGAAGACCGAGGCATTGCCCACCAGGACGCGCCAATCGCTCAGGCGCGCGGCAAGTTCCTCAATCATCCGCACCGCGCCGTCGCCGTCGGCAAGGTCGCAATGGACCGTTTCGGCAGAGGGTAAAGAGTCAGCCAGGGCCTCGGCCTCGACGGCTGCAAAGCCGTAGTGGATGACGACATGCCAACCTTGTGCGGCAAAGCGCCGCACGATCGCCGCGCCGATACGGGCCGCGCCTCCGGTTACAAGTATGGCAGGTCGGGTCATTGCCTCACTTGGAGCACAGTTGCGCCGATGAAGAAAGGGCCGCAACACAATGATTGCGGCCCCAAATCTCGATTGTGGAAATGAATCAGGCGGTCAGCGGCATTGCAGGTCGCCGCGATCGATTGCCCGGCCCAGTGCGCCGCCAAGCGCCGCCCCCAGAACCACGCCCAGCGTCTTGTCACCGCGACCGGAGAGTTCATGGCCTGCCAGTGCACCAACCCCGGCACCGATCAGGAGGCCGGTGGTGCCATTGTCGCGCCGGCAATAATACCTGCCATCGTTGCCGCGCCAGATATGCGAATTACGAGTGATGCGGCGCGGGGTGATGTAATATCCGCGCGAATCGTAGATTGCGTCCTTGGCCCGCTTGCCATGCGCGGGGGCATGCGCCGGCGGATCGGCCAAGGCGGGCGTTGCGGTGATCGCAAACGTCGCCGCCGATATCGCGAGTGCCAGTTTCTTCATAGCAGCCTTCTCCTTTGGGTTGCTCGGTATGTCGACGCCCATTTTCTTGAAAAACACCACAACCTGCGATGAACAAACTGGATTAATGCGCAGATGTGCGGTGGGCCGTTCCATGCAGACGGTGGACAATGGCAGCTATCGCGGCTGGAATGAAAGTACGCTGGCCGGTTTTCAAGCGATCCGATATCTGATTTATCCAAGTCGTGCCTTAGGAAGGATATATAGTGCAAAGCCTTGATTTAGTAGATGTATTCGGAAGAGTTGCCTTCGCCGGCAATCCGCTGGGCGTAGTGCGCGGCGGCGCAGGTTTGACTTCGGAGCAGATGCTCAAACTGACGCAATGGCTCGGCTTTTCCGAGACGACCTTCCTCCTGCCGCCGAGCGATCCGGCCGCCGATTACCGCCTGCGGATATTCTATCCTGCCGGCGAGTTGCCCTTCGCAGGACACCCGACGCTGGGCAGCTGCCATGCATGGCTCGCGGCAGGCGGCAGGCCGAAACGCACGGGCGTGGTGGTGCAGGAATGCGGCGCGGGGTTGATCGAGATTCGCCAGGATGGCGAAGAGATGGCATTCGCCGCGCCGCCGCTCACCCGGAGCGGCCCACTGAGCGAGACCGAGCGAGCCGAGGCGATCCGTCTTGCGGGAGTGGACCCGGCGGCGGTGGTGGAGGCGGTGCATATCGCCAACGGGCCCAAATGGCAGCTTCTGCGCCTGCGCTCGGCACAGGACGTGCTCGCCGCGAACCCTGTTTCGCGCGCACCGATCGGGACGGACGTTGGCCTCGCCGGGCCGCATTCGCCGGGCGGTGACGCCGATTGGGAGATCCGCGCCTTCTTCGCCAATCAGCGCGGTCAACTGACGGAAGATCCGGTGACCGGCAGCTTCAATGCCGGGGTGGCGGTTCACTTCTTCGCCAGCGGGCTGGCAAGCGAAAGCTACCGCGCCGCGCAGGGCCAATGCGTAGGGGCCGACGGGCGCATCAGTTGCACCAAGGCCCCTGATGGACGGATTTGGATCGGCGGGCGCTGCGACACGATTGCGCAAGGAGCGAGCTTGCCCGCGCTGGGTTAGGCCCCGCCCATACCCTCGGCTTTCCTGCGCGCCTTCTCGCGCCATTGCGGGGCCAGCAGTTCGCAATCACCCATGGCGAGCAGGCGCGGCGCGCTCGTTTGTGCCCGGGGATTGGCGATTGCCGTGAAAACCTCGGCAAGCGTCCAAGGCGTGCGATCGCCCTCGTCAAGTTCGAGCATGTCGCCTGCCTTAGCCACGCCTTCCTCGATCACGCGGAAATACCAGCCACAGCGGGCAGTTTCGATGATCGTCGCGACCATGCCCTTTTGGCCAAAGCGGTGCTCGATCTTCCAGCACGGCATGCGCGGCTGGCTGACCTCGACGAGGGCGCTGCCGAGGCGAAAGCGGTCACCGATCCGCACCATGGTTTCGTCGAGGTTCCGTATCGCCAGATTGCTGCCGAACGCGCCGGGCTGCGCCAGCAATTCGTGCCCGCCAAGCTCGCGTTGCCAGAACGGATGATGATCGAGCGGGTAGATGTGCACGGCCATATGCGGCCCGCCGTGGTGCTTGCGGTCCGCCTGATGATCGCCCACCAGTCCCTCGCGTGTGACCCGCACGGGCCCGGCAAGCGGCACCTTGGCGAACGCGCTCAACTCCTCGCCGCGAAAGGGGAGGGGCACGCCCGCAAGCAGTGCCTCGACCTTCCAGCTCACGCCTGCGCAGCCTCGCGGTCCATCTGGGCGCGGCTTTTCCTTTCGGCAGCGGTCTTGAGCTGGCCGCAGGCAGCATCGATATCGCGCCCGCGCGGGGTGCGTATCGGTGCGCTGACCCCGGCTTCGAACACGATTTCGGAAAAGCGCCTGATCCGCTCTGGAGTCGAACATTCATAGGGCGCGCCCGGCCACGGGTTGAACGGGATAAGATTGACCTTGGCGGGCAATTTGTACTGCTTGATCAGGCGGATCAGTTCGCGGGCATCGGCATCGCTGTCGTTCTTGTCCTTGAGCATGACATATTCGAAAGTGATGCGCCGTGCATTCGACGCGCCGGGATAGGCGGCGCAGGCTTCGAGCAGTTCCTCGATCCCGTATTTACGGTTGATCGGGACGATTTCGTCGCGCACTTCCTTGGTGACGGCGTGCAGCGAAACCGCAAGGTTCACCCCGATTTCCTCGCCCGCGCGCGCCATCATCGGCACCACGCCGCTGGTTGAGAGCGTGATGCGCCGCTTCGACAGTGCGAGCCCGTCGCCATCCATGACAAGGCGTAGTGCATCGCGAACATTGTCGAAATTGTAGAGCGGCTCGCCCATTCCCATCATCACGATATTGGTGAGCAGGCGCCCATCGGCGGTATAATGTCCGGCGTCTTCGGCATCGTCCAATCCCGCCAGCGATCCTTTTGGCCATTCGCCCAGCGCATCGCGCGCCAGCATGACCTGGCCCACGATCTCACCAGGGGTGAGATTGCGCACCAGCTTCATCGTGCCGGTGTGGCAGAAAGTGCAGTTGAGCGTGCAGCCGACCTGGCTGGAAACGCACAGCGTGCCGCGATCGGCATCGGGGATGAAGACCATCTCGAAATCATGGCCATCGGCAGTGCGCAGCAGCCATTTGCGCGTGCCGTCGACCGAATGCTGCGCCTCGACCACTTCGGGCCGCCCGATCACAAAGCGTTCCGCCAGCCATGGGCGCATGGTCTTGGCAATGTCGGTCATCGCCTCGAATTCGGTCACGCCGCGGTGATAGAGCCAGTGGAACACCTGGCGCGAGCGCAGCTTGGCCTGCTTTGCATCAAGCCCGGCCTCTTCGAACAGGTCGCGGATGGCAGCTTTGGGCAGGCCGATCAGGTCGATGCGCCCATCCGCGCGCGGCGTGATAGCGCGCGCGACGGGGAGGGGATCCACCAGCCCGGGGATCGGCATGAGATCGGTATCGACCATGAGAGCGGCGCATATAAGCGCGCCGGCACGTTTTGGCTACAGTAAGCCGCGCGAAATGTGTGTCGAGCGGCTTGCTGTTGTTTGTTGCGGTCGCATCGCGTTGAGCGGAAAACCGGTTCCCACTTTTCCGCGCGATGCTTCAGCGGCGCTTTCGCGCGCAGGCGAGCGTTGCCGCGTCAATGGCGGTGGCGGCACCAGCCAGAAGGTAGCTGTCGGAAAAGCGCCGACCCTTCGCGTCGCTGGCCCTGAGCGTCATGCGCTCGGCGCTGCGCATTGCGGCCACGACCGCCGCATCCATTGCCGCGTCGGTCGCCCATGCGTCGGCACCGCCACCGGTGAGTTCGAAGCTGCGCGGTCCGATCCGCAGGCTGATCCGCGCACCTTTGGCCAGCTTGCGCGACGGGCGGAAATGCAACTGGTTGCGAATCTGCTTCCCTGGCCAGGTGGCAACCGTAGCATAAGGGGCCTGATCGCGCGGATTGCGGCTGTCTTCCGGCTTGGCTATGGCGTAGCAGCGCGCCGCAGCAGGATCGCGGAACGCCGCCCAGCCCGAAAACACGCCTAGGCTGTCCTTGGCCGCAAGCGGGGCGGCGAGCGCGATCGCGGCGAGCATGGCGAAGATGAGTCTACTCATAACTGATCGCCACAACTTCCCATTCCTTGCTGCCCGATGGCAGGCTGACCACGCGCAGATCGCCTGGAGCCGCGCCGCGCAAGGCGCGTGCAAGTGGCGCGCTCCAGCCGATGCGCCCGGCGGTGGCATCCTGTTCGTCGTCCCCGACAAGTGTGACCACCATTTCCCGGTCGTCCTCGTCCGCAAGGGTGACCGTGGCGCCGAAGAAGACGCGGCTCCGGTCGCTTTGGCCGGCCGGATCGACCACCCGCAGCACCTTCATCCGTTTGGCGAGATACGCCAGTTCGCGGTCAATCTCGCGCATCCGCTTGCGCCCGTAGAGATAGTCGCCGTTCTCGCTGCGATCGCCATTCCCCGCCGCCCAGCTGACGATTTCGACGATCTCGGGGCGCTCCTTGCCCAGAAGGTGATCATAGCGCGCCTTGAGCGCGGTCATGCCCTGAACGGTGATCGGCGCAGTGATCGGCGCGGTGATCGGCGCAGTCATGGGAACGCCGGCCCCGTCCTAGCGCAGGAAGGATTCGGCCGTGCGCGGGGCCCCCGATCGGGCATTGGCGGGATAGAGCTGTTCATAGACTGCGGCATTCTCGATCACGCGCTGGACGTAATTCCTGGTTTCGTAAACCGGAATCCGCTCGATCCATTCGATCCAACCGACCGTGCCCTGGCGCGGATCGCCATTGGCGCGCAGCCATTTGTTCACATTGCCCGGCCCGGCATTATATGCGGCAATGGCGAGCGGGTAGGATCCGCCGAAATAATCCATCATCCGCGCGAAATAGCCATTGCCCAACTGGATATTGTAGCTCGGGCTGTCGATCAGGTCGGCGCTCATGTAGGTCATGCCCAGCTTGCCGGCCTGTTCCTGTGCGGTGCCGGGCATCAACTGCATCAGCCCGCGCGCACCGGCATGGCTGACCGCGTTCTGCGCGAACTGGCTTTCCTGCCGCGTGATCGCGTGGACCATCGTCCAGTCGGTTCCGGGCGGCAGCGAAATGGTGGGGAAGCCGATCGCGGTAAATCCGCTGAGGCCATCTTCCTGCGCGGCATCGGAAAGGATCACCGCCAGATCGCGCCTGCCGGTCTGTGCCGCAAGATCGGCCACCAGCAGGTGTTCCTCGGTCGTCTGCGCGTTGGCTGCGATAGCGCGGTAGAACTGAATGCCGGTGCGCCAGGGCGCGTCCTTGGCAACCTCGCGCACCGCCAGCGTCAGTGGCGCGGCATCGAAACTCGCGCGCATTTCGGGCGAAATTTCGGCCACTGCGCGCTCGCCAAGCGGCGGTACCGGCCGCCCCAGCCGCGCCAGCGCCAGCATTCCGTAGAAACGGTCGGGATATTGCGCGGCAAGGTTCCAGAATCGCTCGGCCTCGGCGCCATTGCCCGCCTTGCTGCTGGCGAACCCGGCCCAGAAAAAGCCCTTCGAACGCGTCTGCGGCGTGCGCGCCGCAGCGCCATAGCGGTAGAACAGCGGCGCGGCGCCGCCCGCATCGTTCAGCTCCCACAGCGCCTTGGTTCCGCCCAGCCACATCAGGCTGGTGTAATCGTCGCGCAGCTTGTAGCCGAGCGGGCTGACGTCGGTGCCGGGCGCGAACAGATCGTCGATGCCGTCGGCAATCTTCATTGCTGATCGTGCATCGCCGCCCTTGGCGGCTAGCAGCATCTCAGTCACCATGTCCTGTGCGTCCAGCGGCAGCCGGGCGAACTGCGGCCTGCCTGCAAGCATGGCGGCGGCTTGCGGCATCTGCCTGTTCTTGCGGTAGAACCGCACCAGATTATAGACCAGCCCCGGGTCGCTGAGCGCGCTGCGTTCGACCGCCAGGCCGCCGGTATCGGGAATCGCGCCATCAAGCAGCGCCAGCCTTTGCGTGAACACTGCGTGCTTTGAAGGTGAGGTCAGTTGCAGGTGCCGACGGGCCGCATCCGCCTTGCCTTGCCACAGCAGCGCGTCCATCCGCGCGTCGTGATCGGCCTGGGTGAACTGCGTGCCATAGCGGCTGGCAAGGTAGGCTTCACTGGTTTCGCTCATCGCCCCGCCGCGCCATGCCTTGCGCGCAACCGCTCCGGCTTCCTCGCGCTGCAATGCCGCCAGCGCCAGCGCATAGCGCGCCCGCGCCGGGTTGGTCAGCGGCGGATTGAGGTCGAAGAATGCGACCAGCCTGGTCGCGTCGACCGCTTCGATATCGAGCTTGTCCTCAGCTTGCCGACGCAGGCGGTCCTCCTGCGGAAAACCGGGGTAGGCGAGCACGAAGCCCGCATAATCGTCGAACCGCATCCGGTCGTTGCCGTTCAAGAGCTTCCAGCGTTCGACGACCTGCGCGCTGTGGCGGGGTTGGGCGGCCACAAGCTCGGCGCGCGCGATTTCCCACCGCGCAAGCGATTCCGACGCGACGGGCGCCGAAAGCGCGACGGCACCGACCGCCAGAACTGCAAGTCCGAGAAAGCCCTTGCGATGCATGCTGGACATTGTGCCGGTCTGCTCCTTATCAGGCGATTAACGCAATTGCGCAGCCGCCCTGTTCCCCACCTCGCCGGGATATGCGGCCAAGAAGGGTGAAATGGCAATGTTCAGCGGCTCGATTCCCGCTCTGGTGACTCCTTTTCGCGACGGATCGTTTGACGAATCCGCGTTTCGCCGCCTGGTCGACTGGCAGATCGAGCAGGGCAGCTCGGCACTGGTGCCATGCGGCACCACGGGCGAGGCGCCGACGCTTTCCAATGCCGAGCACCACCGCGTGATCGAGGTGTGCATCGAACAGGGTGCAGGGCGCGTACCGGTGATCGCGGGATGCGGCAGCAACGATACGCAGACTGCGCTGTGGCACATGGAGGTGGCGAAGGAGCTGGGTGCGGATGCCGCATTGCTGGTCGCGCCCTATTACAACCGCCCGAGCCAGGCGGGGCTGATCGCGCATTTCAGCTATCTTGCCGAGAACGTCGATCTGCCGATCGTGCTCTACAACGTGCCGGGGCGGACCGTTACCGACATCAAACCTGAAACGGTCGCCGAACTGGCGAGGCAATGGCCGGGAAAGATTGTCGGCATCAAGGATGCGACCGGCGACATGACGCGTGTCGCCCGCCACCGGATGGATATCGGCCCGGGCTTCGTCCAACTGTGCGGCAACGACGATATGGCACTGCCCTTCAATGCCGCGGGCGGTACGGGGTGCATCTCGGTCACCGCCAATGTCGCCCCGGCACTGTGCGCTCAATTCCAGGCCGCCAGCCTTGCCGGTGACAGCGCGCGCGCCCACGAACTCAACGAACGGCTGTTCCCGCTCCACCAGGCGCTGTTCACCGATGCCAGCCCCGCTCCGGTCAAATATGCGCTGAGCCGGGTGCATGGCTGGCTCGGCGAAGATGTGCGCCTGCCGCTGGTGACTTGTTCCGATGCGGCGCGCCTGGCGGTGGACGCGGCGCTGGAGCATGCCGGATTGATTTGAATTCTGCGCCAACGGGCCTAAATGCCCGCCATCATGGCCCGCCCCAAGCCCCTCACGTTCGACAAGCAGAAAACCGTCGCGGAAAATCGCCGCGCGCGGTTTGACTACTACATCGAGGACAAGTTCGAAGCCGGGCTGGCGCTGCACGGCACCGAAGTGAAGGCGCTGCGCGCGGGTGAGGCGTCGATCGCTGAAAGCTATGCCGAAGTGCGCGACGGTGAAGTCTGGTTGGTCAACGCCAATATCCCCGAATACAGCCACGGTAACCGGCTCAATCACGAGCCGCGCAGGCCGCGCAAGCTGTTGTTCCACGCGCGCGAGATCGAACGGATGCTGGGCGCGGTCGAGCGCAAGGGCATGACGCTGGTCCCGCTGTCGATCTATTTCAATGCGACCGGGCGGGCCAAGGTCGAGCTCGCGCTCGCCAAGGGCAAGCAGGCGCATGACAAGCGCCAGTCGATCAAGGAGCGCGACTGGAAGCGCGACAAGGCCCGCCTGATGCGCGAAAAAGGTTAGGGTCAGGGCAGTTTCTCCATCCTTGTCGGAGCGATTGACCGTTCTGCCGAATATGCCCAGATCGGCCTTGCGAATTAAGAATGACGAGCGCAATGCGTGCACCCGAACCATGACCGACAAGCGATCCAAAACCTGGCTGGCAGACCAGATCCGCAAATACATGCCCACGCGCGAAGAACTGGCGAAGAACCGCTATCTCGAGCCTATCGCGCACCGGTTCCTGTCGCCGGAGTTGTGGCGCTTTACTCGCCGCTCGGTGCCGCGCGGGGTTGCACTGGGGCTATTTGCGGCGTTCATTGTGCCGCTCGGCCAGATATTTCTGGCCGCGTTTCTGGCGCTGCCTGCACGCGCCAACGTGCCGCTGGCCGCCGCCGTCACTTTCGTCACCAATCCTTTCACATTCCCCTTCTGGGCGTTCGTTGCCAAGCAGGTGGGCGATTTTGTGCTCGCCGTTTATGCCGTTTTCGGGCCGGGGGTGGTGGACCAGTTTGCCCATGACCAGGGGATTCTGGCCCGGTTCTTCGAGCTGGCAGGGGTCACGGCCTTCGGTTTTGTAGTGCTTTCCGTAGTCACTCCCCTGGTTGGATATGTGCTTTCGGGAGCAGTCTGGCGCGTGATGGTGGCGCGGCGGCGGATGCGCAGGCTGCAACTGATGGAATCCCGGCTGGACCAGCGGCTGGGCGCACACGAAGAATGAGCTTGCCGCCCGTTTCGTCGTCAACCGGGAAGCCGGCGGCGCTGATCGGCACGATCGCGCTGGCTATGCTGGCCAGCGCAGCGTTGCTGTGGGCGGCGACGTCGCAATTGGCAGTGGTGATCGTCTATGTCCTGGGCCTGCTGGTGCTGGTACTGGCGGGATTTGCCATCGACCGGATGCGAACGGCAGCCCCGGTCATGAACCATGCCGAACCGGACTGGTCGGTGACCGTCGCGGCGATCGAACGCGCGGACGAAGCGGTTGCCATCACCGATCGCGCCAATCGCCTGGTCTGCGCCAACGGTGCCTTCATCAAGCGGTTCGGAATTGAAAATGCGCCGCCCAATCTGCTCCTGAGTACTGCCGACCTCGAAGCGCTGACGCGGGTCGCGCGCAACGCCTGGCGTGAAAGCACGGCCGGGGTCGATCTTTTCCCCAGCGGCGAGGGCCAGCCCGGATGGTCGGTCACGGCCGAGCGCGCCGGACGGGGCGAGGATCACATGATCTGGCGGTTCCGCAGGATCGAGCCGGAGGTGGAGGATCCGCTGAGCGGCCTCGATCTGGCCGGACCATTCGGCCGGATGCTTTCGGCGGCGGGAATCGAAGCGGCGATCACCGGCTCCGACGGGATCGTCACGGCGGCGAGCGCCGGCTTCGCCGAACGTGCCGCGGGTGACGCGAAAGCGACGCTGGCGGGGCAGGAATTCGTGTCGTTCCTGCGCACCGACGAGCGTGACCGCATCTATTTCGCCCGCGAGGGGCGGCAGGGCACACCGCAGACGCTGGTCCAGGTTCCGCTTGTGCCTGCCGATGGTCGCAAGAACCGCAAGACGCTCGAGGGCCAGTCGCTGATGCTGCTCGTGGACAGCGGGGTCGGCCTCGGCGGCAGTTGGGACGGCACTTCGCAGGCTGGCGTCCTCCAGTTGGAGGCGCTGCTGGCGCAACTGCCGTTGGGGCTGGCAATGACCGATCGCGACGGCCGCTTCCTGTTCGGCAACGATGCCTTTCTACGCTCGGTCGATCGCGAAGCCGCCGGGCTTCCGCCTTTCCCGACCGATCTGGTGGTGCGCGAGGACAAGCCGGCGCTATCCGACGCAGTGCGGCGGCATGGACGCGGCTCCCCGTCGAGCGGCGACATGGCGATCCGGTTGGTTTCGCAACCAGACGAGCCGGTCATGCTGGGTCTGGCGGGGGTGCGCGGGCTGGGCGATGCGGCGGTATTGCTAAGCCTGTCCGATTCCACTGAGGAGACGCGGCTCAAGCGGCAGGTGGCGCAGGCCACCAAGATGCAGGCCGTGGGGCAGTTGGCGGGCGGGGTGGCGCACGACTTCAACAACGTGCTGACCGCGGTGATCGGCACGTGCGACCTTATGCTCCTGCGCCATACGCCGGGCGACAGCGATTATGACGATATCCAGCAGATCCGCCAGAACTCGAACCGCGCGGCGGCGCTGACCCGCCAGTTGCTGGCCTTCTCGCGCCAGCAGACCCTGCGCCCGGAAATCCTGCAACTTCCCGACGTGGTGAGTGAAATCGGCCCTCTGATCAAACGCCTTCTGGGCGAACAGATCGAATATCGCGTCCGGCACGATCGCGACCTGGGGCCAGTGCGGGCCGATCCGCAGCAACTCGAACAGGTGATCATGAACCTGGCGGTCAATGCGCGCGATGCGATCATGTCGAGCGGCGACGGTACAGGCCGGTTCACTCTTTCAACCCACCGGTTGCCTGCGCGCGATGTGGCGCGGATGCGGTCCAGCATCCTGCCCACTGACGACTATACCGTGCTGCTGGCCGAGGACACCGGTGGCGGAATCCCGCCGTCGGTCATGCCCAAGCTCTTCGAACCGTTCTTCACCACCAAGGAACCGGGCAAGGGCACGGGCCTTGGCCTTTCGACCGTTTACGGCATTGTCAAACAATCGGGCGGTTTCATTTTTGCCGACAATGTCGAGGCCAGGGGCGGAAAGCCGGCGGGTGCGCGCTTCACGATCTATCTACCGGTTTACAAGGGCGAAACCCTGCAAAAGCCGGTCGAGACAGTGCCGGGGCAACCTGCGCGCGAATGGTCGGGCGGCGGAAGGCTGCTTCTGGTGGAGGACGAGGTCATGGTGCGCGCAGTGGCCGAGCGTGCGCTGGCCAGGGCCGGTTACAACGTCACCGCTTGCAGCGACGGCGAGGAAGGGTTGGCCAGGATCGAAGCGGGCGAGCCATTCGATATTGTCGTCAGCGATGTAGTGATGCCGGCGATGGACGGCCCCACCATGGTCCGCGCCATCCGCGCGCTGCGACCCGATTTGCCGGTG
>PNJY01000028.1 GCA_013822125.1 Erythrobacter sp.
TTTCGATCCAGCGCTACAAGGGACTGGGCGAGATGAATGCCGAGCAGCTGTGGGAAACCACGCTCGATCCGGACAACCGCGCGCTGCTCCAGGTCAAGGTCGAGGACGCCGACGTCACCGACGAGATCTTCACCCGGCTGATGGGCGACGTGGTCGAACCGCGGCGCGAGTTCATCCAGGACAATGCGCTGAACGTGGCGAATCTCGATGTGTGAGCGGGGTCGCGCAGGCACAGGCCGAAAGGGGGGAGAATGACCGGTCAGTCGGTCGTCATCAATCAGGGGGGGTTTCTCCTGTTCCTCGGCGCGATCACGCTGGCGCTGGTCTATGTGGTGTGGCCCTTCGCTGCGCCGCTGCTGTGGGCGACGCTGGCTGCGATCATGTTCCAGCCGCTCTACAGGTGGTTCTTTGGACGGCTGGGCAACGGACCCAATCGAGCCGCGATCGCCAGCCTTCTGATCATTACGCTATCGGTTCTGGTGCCCGGCTTCATCATCGGCGGACTGATCGTCGATGAGGCGGCGCGGATCGTACTGGCATTCCAGAACGGCGAGATCGACATTCCCGCATGGTCCGGCCAGATATACAACACCCTTCCCGAAAGCGCCCGGGAGGCGCTCGACCGGGCAGGCTTCGGCGGCTTTGCCGAGGTGCAGGCGCGTATCCAGGATTTCCTGAGCGAGAGCGCCGGGCTGATTGCACAGCAGGCGATCGCGATCGGTGGCGGAGTATTCAGCTTCGCACTGTCGCTCGCGGTCGGACTCTATGTCACCTATTTCCTGCTTCGCGACGGCGAACGGATTTCCATCCGCCTGCTGCACGATCTGCCGCTTGAAACCAGTGTTGCCATGCAACTGGCCGCAAAATTCCTCTCGATCGTGCGCGCCACGATCAAGGGATCGGTGGTGGTCGGGCTGGTGCAGGGCACGCTCGGCGCAATCACCTTCTGGATCGCGGGGCTGCCGTCGGTGGTATTGTTCGGCATGGTGATGGCAATCTTCTCGATGATCCCCGCAGTGGGCACCGGGCTGGTCTGGATTCCGGCAGCTGCCTGGCTGCTGGCAACCGGCGCAACGTGGCAGGGGCTGTTCGTCATTTTCTCGGGCGTCGTCATCATCGGCATGGCGGACAACGTCCTGCGCCCGATCCTGGTCGGCCGCGATACCGGGATTCCCGACTGGATCGTGCTGATCACCACGCTTGGCGGCATTGCCAAGCTGGGTCTTTCGGGCGTGGTGCTGGGGCCGCTGGTGGCCGGGCTGTTCCTGGCGGGATGGTCGATCATCCAGCAGCAACGCGAACCCGATGCGGTGCCGCCGCTGTCGGATGGCGGCAACCCGTCTTGAGATTTGCGCATTGCGGCGCCACTGGTGCACGATGATGAAAAGATTTCTTCCCATGTCGGCTGCGTTCGTGCTCTGCGCCTGCGCCACAACGCCGCCTCCAGTGGCCGGGCCTCAGGCGACAATCCCGGTCAGAATCGTCGGTATCAACGATTTTCACGGCAATCTCGAACCGATCCGCCGCCCATTCACATATGTCCACGGCGAAGGCAGCACCGAACAGGTTCAGGTGGGAGGCGTCGCCGCACTGGCGGCGGTGGTAGGGAATTTGCGCGGCAGCAGCCCGTACAGCCTGGTCGTGTCCGCGGGCGACCTGATCAGCGCCAGCCCACTGGTGTCATCGCTGTTCCTCGACGAGCCGACCGTCACGGCGATGGGTCGCCTGGGGCTGGAGTTCAGCGCGGTCGGCAACCACGAGTTCGATCGCGGCTGGCGCGAACTGAAGCGCATGCAGAATGGCGGGTGCGAGCAGTTGACCATGCGGGCGCCATGCCAGGTCGAGCAATTTGCAGGTGCAAGCTTCACCATCCTTTCGGCCAACGTCGCCTTTGCCGAGAATGGCGAAACGCTGTTCCCGGCAGCGGAATTGAAACGCCTCGACGGCCCGAACGGCGAAGTTGTGGTCGGGGTGATTGGGCTGACTCTGAAGGACACACCCAGCCTGGTCACGCCAGGCGGGGTCGAAGGGCTGGTCTTTTCCGACGAGGCGCAGGCCATCAACCGGCAGGTGCAGCCACTGGTGGACCAGGGCGCCGACGCGATCGTGGTGGCGATCCATCAGGGGCTCTACAGTAATCTTCCCCCCGATGCCCCAGGCTGCGACGGGATCGAGGGGCCGCTGCAGGCGATCCTGGCCGAGATCGATCCGCGCGTCGATCTGGTGGTTTCGGGCCATACGCATCAGACCTACATCTGCGATTTCGCCACGATCGACCCGGTGCGCCGCTTCCTCGTCACCAGCGCCGGCTATGGCGGAACCTTCGTCACCGACATTGTGCTGACGATCGATCCGGTGAGGGGCGATGTGGTTGGTTCGGCTGCGCGCAATGTCCTTGTCCGTTCCGATGGCGCGAGTGCGGGGGCGATCGACCACGATCTCGCGGCCTACGTCGCCCGCTATACCGCGGCCGCGCGCGAGGTGGCCGAAAGGCCGGTCGGGCGGATCGCGGGCGATGGGCGCAAGCCAGGCCCTGCAACCGAGGAAACCTCGCTGGGCAACGCAATCGCCGATGCGCAACTCTTTGCCACACGCGATGCCGGGGCACGAATTGCCTTCATGAACAATTCGGGGATCAGGGCAGGACTTGTGCCAGCCGCTGACGGAACGCTGACATTCGGCGACATCTTTACCGTCCAGCCCTTCAGCAACCAGCTGGTAACGAAGAGCTTCACAGGCGAGCAATTGCTCGCGCTGCTTGAACAGCAGTTCGACGACGAAGGCTTTGTCCAGACATTCTCGGCCTCGCAAGGCTTCGCTCTCACCTATGACATGAACCGCCCGGCGGGTGCGCGCGTGGTCGCCGCTTCGCTTGACGGTCAGCCGATCGATCCGGCTGCAAGCTATCGGGTGACGATGAACAGCTTCCTTGCCGCCGGTGGGGACAGTTTCACCGTGTTTACGCAAGGGGAAGACAGCGCGGTCGGGCCGGTCGATCTCGACGCTCTCGAGCTGTGGCTGCGGCTGGAGGAAGTCCGCACACTGCCGCCGACGGGGCGGATCACAGACGCTACAACGAGATAGGGCTCAGTTTGCAATCCTGAGCCGGTTGACCCCGCGCGCGCCGCCATCCTCGCCCGACAGGCCGATGAAGATCGCATCGACGATCCGGGCCAGCTTCACCTCGGAGAGTCGTTCGCCGATGTAGAGATGCGCCTCGGGCATGGTGTAGCTCGATACCATCTGGTTGATCAGCGACAGGGCCTCATCGATCTCGAGCCCGGCGAGAAAACCATCGGCCTGCGCCTGAACAATTACCTCGCACAGGTAATGGTCAGCCAGATCGACGTAGGATCGCACACGCTCGAACCGCGCCGCCCCCTGCTCGCAGATCATGGCAAAGTAGGCCGGATCGCTGCGGAACCGCTCGCGCGTGACATGGAAGCGACGCAGGAAAAATTCGTACATCTTGCGGTTGGGTGGCAGATCGCTGGCGACCACATCTTCCATGATGGCGATATGCTCCTCGAACCACAGCGCCGCCATGGCGTCGAACAGGTCATCGTCATCTTCGAACAATTGTTCGAGCCGGCGGCGCGAAAGCCCGGCTTCGGCGGAAAGAATCGTCAGTGTGACTTCCTCTCCGCGCTGCCTGGTCAGATGCGCGGCCATTTCGGCAATACGCCGCCGTTCGGCATCCCTCGGGTCGGGGGCGATAGCCATGACGAATCCTCCTGCAGAACCTCTCGCGACTATCTAGGGAATTGCGTGCCCGACTTAAACCCGCAGTTCGGGCCTATTTATCAGGTCTCCGCGCGGGCAGGCTGCCTCAACGGCGCGGCGGCAGGGGGAAGAATGCCGAAGTGTGGCGCTTGTACTCGGCGTATCTATCACCCTTCGACCGGTCGAGCCCTCGCTCAAGCAGCGCCACGCCCGACCATCTGGTCAACGTGAAAGAGAGGAACAGCGGCCCGATCACCGTGTAGAGCGCATAGTCCCAGCCTGCCGCCGCGCAGACCAGCCAGATGCCCCACCAAGCCGCGAAATCGCCGAAGTAATTGGGGTGGCGGGTATAGCGCCACAGCCCGGTATCGAGCACTTTGCCCGCGTTCGCCGGATCGGCCCTGAACCGGGCGAGTTGCCAGTCGCCAACCCATTCGAAGAACACGCCAACGAGGTAGAGCGCAAGCCCGACCAGCGCGAGGCCGGTTGACGGCGTTTCGTTCCGGTCCGCGAGAATGCCGACCTGCGCCGGGCTCGACACCATGAACAGCAACACGGCCTGCATCAGCCACACCTTGGTCAGTGCGGCGAATGCAAACCTGCCCCTCTCGCGGTCGGCCTTGAGGATGCGCGCGTAGCGCTTGTCCTCGCCTTCACGCAGCCAGCGGCGCAGCAAATAAAACCCGAGGCGAAAGCCCCAGGCGCAGGTCATCAACAGGATCAGCAGCGAATGCACGCCCGGCCTGGGCGTCTGGGCATAGCTCGCGATCGCCAGCACCGCCATGCCCGCGCCCCAGAAGGCATCGACGAAGGATACGTCGTCGATCCTGACCGAGATCAGCCACAGGCTCAACACGAGCACGATCAGGATCGCTGCATTGGCCAGTAGCGCTTCAGTCATTGGTCTCCTCCTCGATAATTCGCAGCGCCTGCGCCTCAAGCACTCTGAAACGCTCGCTGTCCGGCAACTTGGAGCGCATGAAACGCGCAATCTTCAGCAAGTCTGCGCCGTAATCGCCGCTCGGCCACAAGGGTTCGCCAAACCCCAGCACCGAGCGCTCGTTGCATACCCATGCAGGCACGATCGGGACCCTTGCCGCCTCGGCAATATGATAGAAGCCCGATTTCCATGTCCCCATCGAACCGCGCGTGCCCTCGGCAGCGATCACCAACGCCAGCCGATCGCGCCGGGCGAACTCCTCTGCCACCTGACGGGTGACATTGCTGCGCTTCGAACGGTCGATGGGGATGCCGCCCATGTCGAACATGAAGCGGCGCATCACGCCCTTGAACAACGTGTGCTTGCCCATGAAGTTGGGCTCTACACCCTCCTGGGCGGTCGCCCCGATGAAGAACACGAAATCCCAGTTGGAGGTGTGCGGTGCGCCAGCAATGACGTATTTCGGCAAGTCTGGCAGGTGCCCGTCGAGCCGCCAGCCCTTCCAGCGGTAGAGCCCAATGATGATCCGGCGCACGATCCGCGACAGGAAGGAGCGTTTGAGGTTGCGCGTTTCAGGCGGCTGTGACGGCAATCTTCTCTCCCCCGGATATGCCTAGCATCCGCGCGCGGGAATGCGAGAGGGTTTCAACGCTACTCACACGTCATGCTGAACTTGTTTCAGCATCCATTCTTCGAATTCGTACCTTAGGGCGTGAGGAGGAATGGACCCTGAAACAAGTTCAGGGTGACGACGACCGGAAATGCAAGAAACAGCGCCTAAGACGACGACTACCGATGCATCTTCGACCGCACCCCGAAACCAGCCCAAGTTGAGCGCAAGGCCCCCTGCTTTCTTGCTTCTCTTGAGGCTATTAGAATGCCCTCCTTCGTATTCCATCCCCTACATCCGGAACACGCCGAAAGCAGGCCGCTCGGCAATCGGCGCTTCGAGTGTCGCTGCCAGCGCCAGCCCCAGCACATCGCGGGTCTGGACCGGATCGATCACCCCATCGTCCCACAGCCGCGCGGTGGCGTAGTAGGGATTGCCCTCGTCCTCGTATTTCTGGCGAATGGGCGCCTTGAAGGCCTCGGCCTCACGCTCGTCCCATTTATCGGCATCGCGGTGGACGGTGGCGAGCACGCTCGCCGCCTGCTCGCCGCCCATGACCGAAATGCGCGCATTGGGCCATGTGAACAGGAAGCGCGGGCCAAAGGCGCGTCCGCACATGCCATAATTGCCCGCGCCGAACGATCCGCCGATCACTACCGTAACCTTGGGCACCATAGCGGTGGCGACGGCCGTCACCAGCTTGGCGCCGTGCTTGGCAATGCCCTCCGCCTCGTACTTCCCGCCGACCATGAAGCCGCTGATGTTCTGCAGGAACAACAGCGGAATGCGCCGCTGACAGGCGAGCTCGATGAAATGCGCGCCCTTCTGCGCACTTTCGGAGAACAGCACGCCGTTGTTGGCGAGCAATGCGACCGGCATCCCCCAGATATGCGCGAAACCGCAAACCAGCGTGCTGCCGAAATGCGCCTTGAACTCGTGGAACTCGCTGCCGTCGACGATGCGCGCGATGACCTCGTGCACATCATAGGGCGCGCGCACGTCCTGCGGGATCAGCGCATAGAGATCTTCGGCATCGAACTTCGGCGGGCGGGGATCCTTGAGCGCGACGTCCTTCGCTGCGGCGGTGTTCGCGCCGAGATGGCTGACGATATCGCGCACGATGGTGAGCGCGTGTTCGTCGTTCTCCGCGAGGTGATCGACCACGCCGGACTTGCGGGCGTGCAGATCGCCGCCGCCCAAATCCTCAGCGCTGATTTCCTCACCCGTCGCCGCCTTGACCAGCGGGGGGCCGGCGAGGAAGATCGTGCCCTGTTCGCGCACGATCACGCTCTCGTCGCTCATCGCGGGGACATAGGCTCCGCCAGCGGTGCAGCTGCCCATCACGCAGGCGATCTGCGGTATGCCGAGCGCGCTCATATTGGCCTGGTTGAAGAAGATGCGACCGAAATGCTCGCGGTCGGGAAAAACCTCGGCCTGGTAAGGCAGGTTCGCCCCGCCGCTGTCGACGAGATAGACGCAGGGCAGGCGGTTTTCCTGCGCGATCTCCTGCGCGCGCAGGTGCTTCTTGACCGTCATCGGGTAGTAGCTGCCACCCTTCACCGTCGGATCGTTGCACACGATCATCACCTGCCGCCCGCTGACGCGCCCGATACCGGCGATCATCGAGGCGCCGTTGACGTCACCTTCGTACATCCCGTTCGCAGCGAGTTGCCCGATCTCGAGGAAGGGCGAGCCGGGATCGAGCAGCCGCTCCACCCGCTCGCGGGGGAGCAATTTGCCGCGCGCGACATGCCGCTCTCGGTGCTTCTCCGGCCCGCCTAATGCCGCTTCGGCGACCTTGGTGCGCAGCTCGTCAGCCAGCGCCTTGTTGTGCGCGAACCGCGCCTTGGCGTCAGGCGCTTCGCGGTCGAGTTTGGTGGAGATCACAGGTGCGGTCATGCGAAGGCTCCGATCAATGCAAAGAAGCCGCCAGTGCTCAATGTCGGCCAGCCGGGATGCCTGCCACGCGACTTCACCAGAATGGCAAGGCCCAGGGCCATCCAGACTGCGCCTATGGCTGCAAGTGCTCCTGCAGGCATGCCGGGCCAAGCCACGACTACACCGAACAGAACCATGAAAAGGCTGGTCAGGTGCCATGCGCCGCGCATTATGCCACTAAGCTGAGGCCCAAGCATTCTGGTCGCGTCAGAATTGAGAAGCGGTCCGATCAGGCGTTTTTCACCGGCGACCGAGTGTATCACCGCGGTTGCCGCCATCGCCAGTGCGGAAAGGTAAAGCCAGATCATCCCGCGGCCCCGATCAGCTCGCGCCCGATCAGCATGCGGCGGATTTCGTTGGTGCCCGCGCCGATGTCGAGCAGCTTGGCATCGCGCAGATAGCGCTCGACCGGCCAGTCCTTGGTATAGCCCGCGCCGCCCAGCGCCTGCACGGCCTCACCCGAAACACGGAACGCGTTCTCGCTAGCGAGCAGGATTGCGCCCGCCGCGTCGAAGCGCGTCGTCTGGCCTGCATCGCAGGCCTTGGCCACGGCATAGGTATAGGCGCGCGCCGATTGCAGCGCGACATACATGTCGGCGACCTTGGCCTGCATCAGCTGGAAGCTGCCAATCGGCTTTCCGAATTGTTTCCTCTCGCGCAGGTAAGGGATCACCGTGTCGAGGCAGGCCTGCATGATGCCGAGCTGCAGCCCGGCGAGCACCACGCGCTCGTAATCGAGCCCGCTCATCAGCACGCCGACCCCGCCATTGACGGGGCCCATCACGTTCTCTTCGGGCACTTCGCAATCGTCGAACACCAGTTCGGCAGTGGGCGAACCGCGCATACCCATCTTGTCGATCTTCTGCCCGATCGAGAAGCCGGGCATGTCCTTCTCGATCAGGAAGGCGGTTATCCCGCGCGATCCGGCGTGGCCATCGGTGCGGGCATAGACCACCAAGGTATCGGCGCAGGTGGCATTGGTGATCCAGAACTTGGTGCCGTTGAGGACATAGCCGCCCTGCACCTGTTCGGCCCTGAGCTTCATCGAGACGACGTCGCTGCCCGCGCCTGCTTCCGACATGGCGAGGCTGCCGACATGCTCGCCGCTGATCAGCTTGGGCAGATATTTCGCCTTCTGCTCGTCATTCCCCCAGCGGCGGATCTGGTTGACGCACAGGTTCGAATGCGCACCATAGGAAAGGCCGATCGAGGCCGAAGCGCGGCTGACTTCCTCGACCGCGATCACATGTTCGAGATAGCCGAGCCCCAGCCCGCCCCATTCTTCCTCCACGGTAATGCCGTGGAGGCCCAGCGCGCCCATTGCAGTCCACAATTCGTCGCGCGGGAACCAGTCATCGCGGTCAGCCTGCGCGGCCAGGGGCGCGATCTGTTCGTCGGCAAAGCGGCCCGCCGCCTCGCGGATCATCTCGGCGCTTTCGCCAAGCTGGAAATCGAATTGAGGGGTGGCGCGCATGAACTCTCCTTCTCCATTGCTGCGCATAGCAATCTGCAGGGCGCGCGCAAACCTGTTGCTTGGGGGGCCGGTTGCTTGGCGGACTGCGTTCAGGCGGGAAAGCCCGCACCGGGGGGCCAAGCGGGCGAGGCAAGGCCCATGACCTTGAACAGCTGCCCCATCTGGTCGTCGGAGACGAGCCGGTCACGTTGGCGCGCCAATACCTCGGCCCGGTCGGGAGTGGTGCGAACGAGCGCTTCGGTTCGCGCATCTATCCCCAGCGCCTTGAGCCATGCCCCTTGTTCCGCGATTCCCAGCAACTTCGCGCCTTTGGCCTGCGCGACCGCGGCCAATGTGCCAAAATCGACATGTGCGGTAAGGTCGGCTTCGCCAGGAGCCTCGAAGATACCCAGTTTGCGATGCGCGCGCAGCGCCTGCAGCGTTTCGCCCGGTTGGAGCTGGCGCGAGCCATAATCGATCACCAGCGCCGCGCCGCCTTGCGCGGCCAGCCGCCGGGCCACCTCGCCGATGATCGCCGCTGCGGCAGGGCAGGTTTCGAGTACCGCGCCCTCTTGCGCATCGCTCCATTCATCAGGCACCGCCGCATCCATCGGCTGCGCACCGGAAACGAACACCAGATCGTCACCTTCGATCCCGACCATCCGTTCGCGCCAACCTGCGGAGGTGCGCACCAGTTGGCGGATCGGCAGCGCGTCGAAGAATTCGTTGGCAACCAGCAGCAGCGCGCCGTCATCGGGAATGCTGGAAAGGTCGTGGTGGTGCGCCGCGCCGGGCACGGCCTCATGCTGCACCTGACGCAGCGCGGCAGACCCTTCGACGAAATGGACCTGCGGCTTGAGCCCGAACCGGCCTGCACTGCGCAATGCGTCTGCCGCGAGCGTGCCGCGCCCCGGCCCGAGCTCGACATAGTGGACCGGGTCAGGCCTGCCGGCGCGGGTCCAGCTATCCGCCAGCCACAACCCGATCAACTCGCCGAAAATCTGGCTCACCTCGGGCGCGGTAATGAAGTCCCCCGCATCTTCGCGCGTACTGGCGCCAAGCGGATCGCGCGAGTTGTAATAATGGGCATTGCTCTCGCCCATATAGTGCGCAAGCGAGATTGGCCCGGTTTCGCGGATCAGCCGACGGAAACGCGCCGCCAGCGGGCCCCGAGAATCGTCGTTCATGCGTCCGCCGGCTTGCCCGCACCTGTGCCTGCGGGCCTGCGCATGGCCGCAAATGTGATTACCGCAAGGCCGACCAGGATCAGCGGAATCGACAGCCACTGACCCATCGACAGCCCCGTTTCGGCTGCAAACTGGGCCAGGTGCGCATCGGGTTCGCGGAAGAATTCGTTGATGAAGCGCGCGACCGCAATGCCCAGCGTGAATACGCCGACCAGCAGGCCGGGGCGATAGCGCGCGCGCGTCTTCCAGAACAGCAGCAGCATGACGATCAGCAGCAGCAGCCCTTCGAGGCCCGCCTGGTAAAGCTGGCTGGGATGGCGCGGCAGATCGCCCGCACCCGGAAACACCATTGCCCATGAGACATCGCTGACCCGGCCCCACAGCTCGCCGTTGTTGAAATTCGCGAGCCGCCCCAGCAGCATGCCCATCGGCACGTTGACTGCGATGTAATCCGAAATGCGCAGAAACGACAGCTTGCCGCGCCACGAAACCCAGCCGATCGCCGCCAGAACGCCGAGCACCCCGCCGTGGAAGCTCATCCCCCCATCCCACAGCCTGAGCAGGTTCCAGCTGACGAAGCCTTCGCCGTTGAATGTGACGAACAGTTCGGGCTGATAGAACAGGGCGTACCCCAGCCTGCCGCCCAGGATTACACCCAGCGTGCAATAGAAGAACAGATCGTCGGCATGGCGCTGCGCCATCGGTGCGCCGGACGCCTTGATCATCTTCGACAGGTGCCAATAGGCAAAGATCACCCCGATCAGGTAGGCCAGCGAATAGTAGCGCAGCTGGAACGAACCGATCTCGAACAGATAGGGGCTAAGACCCAGTTCGGACCACAGGATCGGGTCCGATGCCCCGGTTGCAGCGAGTAGTGACAGCAAGTGGTGAACCCCCTAAAGGATTGGAAAGACCGCGCACGCAATAGGTGCGCCGGGCTTTTGGCATAGCAGGCGTTCTGGGGGAAGTCTGCGTTTGCATCAAACCGCCACCGGGCTGCACCATGCCGCCCGGGAGGAACCGATCGGAGAGGAGAACGCATGCCCACAGAGCTGGACAAGGCCCTGGACACCATTATCGGCGAACTGACGCAGCCGGGACAGACCTTCGCAACCACCCCCTTTCAGCGCTATGGTGTGGATCTGCCTTCCTTCATGAACGCCCCGCCCAGCCTGGCGCATTATTTCGCGCATTTCTGCAACGAGCACCGCGATGCGACCTTCCTGGTCGATGGCGAATGCCGCCTCAGCTTTGGCGATTGCTGGCAGGCGGCAACGCACGTTGCGGCCGGGCTGGCGCAGCAGCACGGCGTCCGGAAGGGCGACCGGGTGGGCATCGCCGCGCGCAATTCGTCCAACTGGATCATCGCCTATATGGGGATCATCCTGGCGGGCGGCTGCGCCACGCTGTTGAACGGATTCTGGTCGGGCGACGAGCTGGCGTTCGGCGTGAAGCTGGCCGAATGCGACCTGGTGCTGGCCGATGCCGGCCGCGCCCGGCGCCTGGAGGGGACCGACCACCAGGCAAAGGTGGTGCTGTTCGATCACGATTGCGCCCCGCAGCAGGGGCTGGCCACCATCTGGGGCGGGGGTGAGAATGGGGGCGAAACCGCCATGGCCATGCTGGGCCAGCTTGGCCCCGACGATCTCGCCACGATCCTCTATACTTCGGGTTCAACCGGCCAATCGAAGGGCGCGTGGTCCGATCATCGCGGCGTTACCCAGGCGATCATGAACTATATCGCGCAGAGCGTCATGGCCAAGACCCTACTCGAGCGCCGGGGAGAGGGCAGCGCCGATCAACCAAGCGCGCTGGTGGCGGTGCCGCTGTTCCATGTGACGGGCGAAGTGCCCCTGTTCCTGCAAAGCTTCGGAATTGCCCGCAAGCTGGTGTTGATGCCCAAGTGGGATGCGGGTGAAGCGCTGCGGCTCATGGAGAGGGAAAAGGTGACCTATTTCGTCGGAGTGCCGCTGATGAGCTACGAGATGGCCACGCACCCCGACCGCGACAAATACGACCTTTCCGCTTGCAAGAGCTTTGCCGCCGGCGGTGCGCCGCGCCCGGTCGATCATGTCACCAAGATTAGACAGGCCTTCCCCGGGGGCTTCCCGCTGCTGGGTTATGGCCTAACCGAAACCAACGCCGTTGGCTGCGGCAATTTCAACGAGAACTATCTGGCCAAGCCCGGATCGACCGGCCGCGCCAGCCTGCCGCTGGTCGATCTGAAAATCCTCGACAACGACGGCAGACCGTGCCTCCAAGGCGAGGTTGACGAGATCTGCATCCGCACCATCGCCAATTTTCGCGGCTACTGGAACAACGACGAGGCGACGGACCAGGCTTTCACCCGTGACGGGTTCTTCCGCACCGGCGATCTCGGCTATCTCGACGAGGACGGCTACTTGTTCATCGTCGATCGCAAGAAGGACATCATCATCCGAGGCGGCGAAAATATCTCGTGCATCGAGGTTGAAGACGCAATCTATGCACACGATGGGGTGACCGAATGTTCGGTCTTCGGGCTTCCCGACGACCGCTTTGGCGAAGTCCCGGCGGCGGTCTATTACCTCAAGCCCGGAACATCGCCGACCACTGGGCTGACGCCGGGCGAACTGCGCGAATTCCTGCTGGCGAAGATTGCACCGTTCAAGGTGCCGTTGGCGGAGAACATCTGGCAATCGGACAGCCCGCTGCCGCGCCTCGGCACGCAGAAGATCGACAAGCGTACCGTGCGCGCGCGTTACGCGGACAAGACCGCCGGGGGGTGAAGCGGAGACATTGAGCCAGCCCCGCATCCCCAACCAGCGCGCAATCCTCGACCGGCGCAAACTGGCCGAAGCGATCAACCAACTGGCCCTTGCCGATGGCGGCAAGGCCAGGGGCGCAATCGTCGCTGCGCTGCGCGAGGCGCTCGAGGCGGGGCGCGCCGAACTGGCTCGGCGGCTGGAGGAAATGCCATCGGCGGGCCATGCTTGCGTGGGGGGGCACGCCTTCCTGATCGACCAGTTGATCCGGGTGATCCACGATCATGTGACCGCGCACGTCTATCCGGTGAGCAATCGCAGCGCCGCCGAACGGCTCACCGTGGTCGCGGTTGGCGGTTATGGTCGAGCGGAGATGTGCCCGCATTCGGATGTCGACATCGCCTTCATAACACCCACGCGCCGCGCGCCATGGTGCGAGCAGGTGATCGAGGCCATGCTCTATTTCCTGTGGGACCTGGGCCTCAAGGTCGGGCATTCGAGCCGCACAGTCGATGACACGATGCGCATGGCACGCGAGGATCTGACCATCTGTACTGCGCTGCTCGAAGGGCGTTATGTCTGGGGCGACCAGCAGCTCTACGATGAGGTGCGCGGCCGGTTCTGGAACGAAGTGGTCAAGGGCAGCGAACAGCGGTTCGTCAGCCAGAAACTGGAGGAGCGCAATCAGCGGCACAAGCGCATGGGTGACAGCCGCTATGTGGTCGAACCCAACGTCAAGGACGGCAAGGGGGGGCTGCGCGACCTTCAGACGCTTTACTGGATCGGCAAGTATATTCACCGCGTACGCAATGCCGCGCAGCTGGTCGATGTCGGGCTGCTGACGGCAACAGAATATCGCGGATTCCGCCGCGCCGAGGGGTTCCTGCTGGCCGTCAGGTGCCACATGCATGTGCTGACGGGCCGCGCCGAAGACCGGCTGACCTTCGATCTCCAGCGACGCATTGCCGAGCGCATGAATTTCGCCGATCGCCCGGGGCAGAGCGCGGTCGAACGGTTCATGCAGTTCTACTTCCTGCAAGCAACCAGGGTCGGCAGCCTGACCGGTGTGTTCCTGTCGCATATCGACGAGGATTTCGCGCGCAAGCGTGCGCGGCGCGGGTTCTTTGCCGGATGGCGGCAGAAGGCGCGGGTGCTCAAGGGTTATCAGGTGTTCGGTGGGCGGATCGCCGCACCATCGGACGACTGGTTTCGTAGCGATCCGGTGCGCCTCATCGAAATCTTCCAGATCGCCGAAGCCGAAGGTCTGGAAATCCACCCCGAGACCATGCGCCGGGCGAGCCGCGATGCCGGGCTGATCAAGGCCGAAGTGCGAAACAGCCCGAAGGCCAACGCGATGTTCCTCGACCTGTTGTGCGGCCGCAACAACCCCGAGATGGTGCTGCGCTGGATGAATGAAACGGGCGTGTTCGGTCGCTTTGTGCCCGATTTCGGCCGCGTCAATGCGCAGATGCAGTTCGACATGTATCATCACTATACCGTCGATGAGCACACGATCCGCGCCATCGGGCTCCTGAACCGGATCGAAAAAGGCGAGCTGAAGGAAGATCATCCGCGCTCGACGCGTTTGATCCACCGGGTCGGCTCGCGGCGCGCGCAATATGTCGCGGTGCTGCTGCACGATATCGCCAAGGGACGCGGCGGCGATCACTCGGTGCTGGGGGCCGAAGTGGCGCTCGATCTGTGCCCGCGCCTGGGGCTCGACGACAACGAGACGCAGCTGGTCGCATGGCTGGTGCGCCAGCACCTGCTGATGAGCGCTACCGCGTTCAAGCGCGACCTCACCGATCCCAAGACGATCGAAGATTTCGTGGCCGAGGTTCAGAGCCTCGAACGGCTGCAACACCTGATGATGCTGACGGCGGTCGATATCCGTGCTGTCGGTCCGGGGACCTGGAACAGCTGGAAGCGGCAGCTGCTGGGCGAGCTCTATGACGCGGCGCACGAGCGTCTGCGCCTCGGCCACATGCGCCATGGCCGCAAGCAGCGCATCGAGGCCAAGCAACACGCGGTGTCAGAGCTGCTGAACAGGAGCACAGGCGCGCTTAGCGAAGCACAAGCGCAGTTTGACGATGCCTACTGGATCGCCGAACCCGATGACGTGATCGCGCTCAACCTGCGGCAGTTCGAACAGGTGCTGGAGGCCGAGGACCAGCTTTCGATCCGCTGCCATTATTACGAGGCGCGCGGAGCCACGCTGGTCAGCGTGATCGCAGCCGATCATCCGGGCCTGTTCTATCGCATTGCAGGCGGCATCCACCTGGCCGGCGCGAACATCATCGACGCCCGCATCCACACCACGCGCAACGGCTGGGCGGTGGACAATTTCCTTGTCCAGGACCCGCTCGGCAGCCCGTTCAGCGAGGAGGCCCAGCTAGGTCGGCTCAAGAAATCGATCGAGGACGCGCTGGTGGGCCGCATCAAGCTGGTACCCAAGCTGGCCAGGCGTCCGCTGACGCACAGCCGGGCCGAGGCCTTCGAAGTCGCGCCGCGCGTTACCTTCGACAACAACGCCTCGGGCCGTTTCACCGTGATCGAGGTCAATGCGCGCGACCGCCCTGCGCTGCTCAACCGGCTGGCACGGGCCATGTTCGAGAGCAAGCTGGTGGTGCAGTCCGCGCATGTCACGAACTATGGCGAGCGCGCGGCGGACACATTTTACGTCACCGACCTGACCGGAGCCAAGGTGACTGCGCGCCACCGGCTTGCCGGAATCGAAAAGGCGTTGCTCGATGCCGCAGGCGACCGGTTGCAAAAGCAACTGGAAGAGGCATGAATGCAACAGGTGCGCCAAGAACGTTGCGCTTGAACGGGTCCGTAACCGCCAAAGGGGGGCAACCCGTTGCAATCCAATACTGAGAGTATAAGATCGCAAAAAATTCAGGAGAGGAGAGAGAAATGATCTACAGGTTCAGCTCGCTAACTGCGCTCGCAATGCTTGGTGCAGGCATGGCGTTGGCACCCGCAGCACTGGCGCAGGACACTGCTGGCAGCGCGCAGGATCAGGGCGACGAAGAATACTCCAACGAGATCATCGTTACCGCGCAGGGCCGCTCGCAATCGCTGGCCGACGTGCCGATCGCGGTTTCCGCCGTCACTGCCGAGGTGCTGGCCAATTCGGGCACCAACGATATTCGCGATCTGACGCAGGTTGCTCCCTCGCTGCTCGTCTCTTCCACCGGCAACGAAGCCAACGGTTCGGCGCGCATTCGCGGCATCGGGACCGTGGGTGACAACCCGGGCCTCGAAAGCTCGGTGGTGGTGCTGGTTGACGGGGTCTATCGCTCACGCTCGGGCAATGCCTTGAGCGAGCTTGGCCCGATTGAGCAGATCGAGGTGCTGCGCGGCCCGCAGGGCACACTGGGCGGGCGCAACTCTTCGGCCGGCCTGATCAGCATCCGTACCGCGCCGCCGACTTACGAACTCAGCGGCTATGGTTCGTTCACCTATGGCAATTACGATGCGATCCGTGTCGAAGCCGGCATCAATGCACCGCTCAGCGATACCGTCGCGGCGCGGATCGACGGCGTCTATTTCGAGCGTGACGGCTTTTACACCGATGCGGTCAACAACGTCTCGGTCAACGACCGCGACCGCTATCTGATCCGTGCGCAGGCGCTGTTCGAACCGACAGAGGATATCAGCTTCAAGCTGATCGGCGATTATTCGAACAAGGACGAATCCTGCTGCGCCGCTACCTTCGTGCAGCCCGATTTCGCTCCGCTGGCGAGGGTAAGCCCCGGGCTGAATTCCTTCGCCAGGCCCGAGGGCGGCCCGGCGCTGACCAGCACCAGCAACCCGATCATCCCGATCCTGCTGGCATTGGGTCAGGACCCGCGGGCGCTGACGCAAAGCACGTTCGACCGCACGATCTATCCGACCGCCGGGCGCAGCTATGAAGGCGAAACCGAGGATTACGGTATTTCGGGCGAGCTCAACTGGACGCTTGGCAATGTCAATCTGACCGCGATCACCGCCTATCGCCGGTACGAGAACAACCAGGCATCGGACACCGATTATACTGGCGTCGATATCCTCTATCGTGCGCCGGGGCCCGATGCGGGCTCGCGCAGGTTCAAGACCTTTACGCAGGAACTCCGGCTCAACGGCAGCGCCTTCGACGACCGGCTCGACTGGCTGGTTGGCGGTTTCTACACCAACGAGAAGCTGCAAACGCGCGACAATCTGCGGTTCGGCACGCAATACGGCACCTTTGCCGCTTGCCGCATCGCACTGGCGATCAATCCCTTACTTGCCAATCCGGCGGCCACCGATTGCTTCGGTGCTAATATCGCGGCATTGACCAATGCCAACGGTGGCGCCGGCGCGTTCGGAGCGGCGACGCCGCTGATCGTTCAGGGCATCACAAATCTCTCCAACGTCCGCGACGTTGGCGGCACGGGTGACGAGTTCAACCAGCGCAGCGAAAGCTTTGCGGTGTTCACGCACAACATCTTCCACATCACCGACGAACTCGATCTGACGCTCGGGCTGCGTTACACCGATGAATCGAAGAAGATGAATGCCACTTTCGCCAACGACAACGTATTCTGTCCGCAGAACCGGGCGTTGCTGAGCGGGTTGCTGGCCGGACCTCTGGCCAGTCTGGCGGGCGGATTGATCGCGCTGTCCTGTCAGGGCAACTCGAATGCCGAACTCGACGGCGTATCGATTGCCGACAGTCGCAGCGAGGACGAATTCACCGGCACGGCGGTGCTGTCCTACAAGATCGACCCCGATCTGCTGGTCTATGCCAGCTATTCGCGCGGCTACAAGGCGGGCGGGTTCAACCTCGACCGTTCGGCGCTGGCCAATCCGTTGTTCCTCGATGTCAACAATCTCAACACGGCCAATCTCCAGTTCGACCAGGAAACGGTGAATGCCTATGAAGTCGGCGCCAAATATTCGACCCGCGCCTTCTCCGCCAGCATTGCCGCCTTCCGCCAGCAGTTCAGCAGCTTCCAGCTGAACACCTTCAACGGTTCGGTGTTCCTGGTGCAGACCGTCAATGGCTGCAGCACCGATCTTGCCGGAGCTGACCGCGATGCCAGCGCCACAACCGGTGCCTGCGCGCCCGAAGACGTCAAATACGGCGTGGTGGCACAGGGGGTCGAGTTCGAAACTACGCTCTCGCCGATCAGCGATGTGGTGGCGACATTCGGCATCACCTATTCGGACACCAGCTATGGCAAGAACCTGATCGGGAACGACACCGGCGCACCACTCGATCCTGCGCTGCGTCTGCTGCCGGGTGACAACCTGTCCAACGCGCCCGAACTGGTGGCAACATCGTCGCTGACATGGACCCCGCCGATCGGCGATTCGGGCCTGTCGGGCCTGTTCTTCATCAATGCGCGCATGTCGGACGATTACAATACCGGTTCCGACCTGCTGTTCGGCAAGGAACAGGACGGATATGTGCTCGTCAACGGGCGCGTCGGTCTGGTCGGGCCGGACCGGGCCTGGGCGATCGAGCTGTGGGCCAACAACCTGTTCGACAAGGACTATACGCAGGTTGCCTTCAACACCCCGTTCGTGGCGCCGCAGCAGACCTACTCGACCTTCCTCGCAGAACCGCGCACTTACGGAGTCACCGTCCGCGGCAAGTTCTGACAAGGTATTGAAATCACCAATGGATGGGCGGCCCTCGGGTCGCCCGTTTCATTTCAAACCCTTTCCCCGAACAGCGCACTGCCCACGCGCACATGCGTTGCGCCGAGCATTATCGCGGTTTCGAAATCGTCGCTCATCCCCATGCTCAGGCCCGCCAGCCCATTGTCCGCCGCCAACCTGGCCAGAAGCGCGAAGAACGGGGCGGGCTCAATGTCGGCCGGGGGAATGCACATCAGGCCCGCGACGGGAATGCAGGTCTCACGAACGCTTGCGATGAAATCTGGCAAATCGCCAATCGCGCAGCCGCCCTTCTGCGCCTCGCCGCCGATATTGACCTGGATGAAACAGGGCACCTGCCTGCCCTGCCGCTCCATTGCCTTCGCAAGCGCCTGGGCGAGGCTCGGCCGGTCTAGCGAATGGAGACAGTCGAACAGCGCGACCGCCTCATCCGCCTTGTTCGATTGCAACTGGCCGATCAGGTGGAGCTCGATTGCCGGATAGCGCGCGCGCAATGCGGGCCATTTGGCCTGCGCCTCCTGCACGCGGTTTTCGCCGAACACGCGCTGGCCGGCCTCGATCAGCGGGACAATCGCTACTGCCGGATGCGTCTTGCTGACCGCAATCAAGGTCACGTCGGATGGTTCGCGGCGCGCGGCCTCGCAGGCGCGGGCCATCCTCGAGCGGACATCTTCGAGCGGAGTTACGGCTTCACTGTCCATCACGGCGCGCTATAGCGGATGCGTGACGCAAGGCCAGACCTTCCCCATGCTTTGGCTCCTTTCGGACGAGCGTAACGATGCGCGGCTCGAATGGTCACTTGCGACGCTCCCGAAAGGTAACGCGTTCGTGTTCCGACACTATCACCTGAAAGAGGTAGCGCGCCGCAAGCGGTTCGAGGAGTTGGCTTCGATTGCCCGTGCGGGAGATCATCTTGTCGTTCTCTCAGGCGATGCGAATCTCGCCATCAAATGGGGCGCAGACGGAATCTACGGCCCGCCCGGAAAGCTCGGCAAGCTGCCCGGCCTGCTCCGCCTCACCACTGCGCATGATGCCCGCGAAATCTTCCTGGCCAACCGCGCGAAGGTGGATGGCGTGTTCCTGTCGCCCGTCTTCCCGACCCGCTCGCATCCCGGTGGCGGATGCCTTGGCCCCGATCTGTTTCATGAACTCGGCGCGCGGGCCGAAATGCCGGTAATTGCACTCGGCGGGATGACGGCGGAACGCGCGAAGACGCTCGACTGGCCGCGCTGGGCGGCGATCGACGGATTGAGTTGAGGGACTCGGTTGAGCGCACTTTCCTTGACGCGGACTCGCCAAGGATTCATGATGTGTTCCAGGCGAAGGAGCAATGATGGCGACGCGGGCTGCTGCGACAAGGGGGAATGCCGATTGGCGCGCCGCGTGGCGCCGCTCGATGCGGCGCGCAGGCCAGATCGGCGGTGCGGCGGCGGCGCTTGCACTGCTGGTGTTCCTGACGTTGGCACTGGCAAGCTATGCACAGACCGACCCCAGCGGTTCGACCGCGGCATCTTCCCAAGACATAGCAAACTGGATGGGTGCGCCCGGCGCCTGGGTGGCCGAGCGGGTGCTGCTGGTGTTCGGCTTTTCCGGCCTGCTGCTGCTGCCGTTGCTCTACGTCACCGCGCGCAGGCTGTGGCGCGGCTATGAGGATGACGAGAGCGATGAGCCGATCCGCTGGTGGCGCCCCCTGGGCATGCTGCTCGTGGCCATGGGGCTGCTTTCGACCATGCTCTCGCTGGCGGTGGACGCACCGGCTGGGCCGCTGCCCGCGCATGTCGGCGGGCTCACCGGACTTTTGGGCGCTTCGGGGATCGAAGCTATTGCGGCACGCTTCGGCGGAGAATCGCAGGGCTGGGTCACGCTGGGATTGGCGCTGGCGTGCCTGGCAGCCGGTGTGGCGTTGCTGACCAGGGTTTTCGCAATCGACTGGCGCAGTCTGCTCACCCTGCCCAACTTCCTCCAGCGCCAGCGCACCGCAGAGGACGATAGCGGGCTTGAACTCGCCCGTCCCACGCGCCGCGCGAAACCCGTTGCCGAACCACGCCCCGAGCCCGAGCCGCGCCGCGCCCCTGAGATTTCCGATCCTTCCGCACCGCCGCGCAAGGCCGCTCCGGATCGCGCGCGCCAGCGCGACATGTTCGCCGCATTCAGCCTGCCAAGCCTCGATCTGCTCGCCGATCCACCCAAGGACAAGGTGCCCAAGCTCGACAAACTGGCACTCGAACGCAATGCAAGGCTGCTCGAAAACGTGCTCGACGACTTCAACGTCAAGGGCGAGATTACCGCGGTGCGCACCGGGCCGGTGGTGACCATGTACGAACTCGAGCCGGCGCCGGGGATCAAGGCCAGCCGGGTGATCGGCCTGGCCGAAGATATCGCGCGCAACATGTCGGCCATCTCTGCGCGCGTCTCGCCGATTCCGGGCCGCACGGTGATGGGGATCGAATTGCCCAATGCCGACCGGCAGACCGTCGCGCTCAAGGAACTTGCCGCGTGCGAGGCTTTTGCCGAGGCCAAGGGCGGGCTGCCGATCATCCTCGGCAAGGACATTGCGGGCGAGCCGGTGGTGGTCGATCTTGCCGCGATGCCGCATCTGCTGGTGGCGGGGACCACGGGCGCGGGCAAGTCGGTGGGGCTCAACTGCATCCTCCTGAGCCTGCTCTATCGCTTCACGCCCACCGAATGCCGGCTGATCCTGATCGATCCCAAGGTGCTCGAACTCAAGAGCTATGACGATATCCCCCACCTGCTCTCACCGGTGGTTACCGAACCTCACAAGGCCGTGCGTGCCTTGAAGTGGGCGGTCGAAGAAATGGAGCGCCGCTACCGGATGATGAGCAGCGTCAATTCGCGCAACATCACCTCGTTCAACGAGAAAGTCAGCGCGGCGGCGGCCAAGGGCAGGCCGCTGGGGCGGCGGGTGCAGACCGGCTTCGATCCCGATACCGGCGAGGAGCTCTACGAGGAGCAGCAGCTCGATTACCAGCCGCTGCCGCTGATCGTGCTGATCGTCGACGAACTGGCCGACCTGATGGTGACGGTGGGCAAGGAAATCGAGGTGCTGATCCAGCGGCTGAGCCAGAAATCGCGCGCTGCGGGCATCCACCTGATCATGGCGACGCAGCGCCCCTCGGTCGATGTCATCACCGGCGTGATCAAGGCCAATCTGCCCACGCGGATCAGCTTCAAGGTGACGAGCAGGATCGACAGCCGCACCATCCTGGGCGAGCAGGGCGCCGAGCAGCTGCTGGGCAAGGGCGACATGCTCTACAAGCCCAATACCGGCGCGATCGTGCGCGTCCACGGGCCATTCGTCTCGGACGAGGAGGTCGAGGCCGTGGCCGACTTCTGGCGCGCGCAAGGCAAGCCCGAATACGTCGATGCGGTGACCGAAGAACCCGAGGACGGCTTTGGCCTCAATTTCGAAGACGAGTTCACCGCGTCGGACAATCCGGAAGAGCGCAAGTACCGCCAGGCCTGCCAGATCGTGATCGAGAACCAGAAGGCTTCGGGCTCATGGCTCCAGCGCCAGATGGGGGTAGGTTACAACACCGCCGCCAAATGGATCGAGCGGATGGAGAGCGACGGGCTTGTCGGTCCGGCCAACCATGTCGGTCGGCGCGAGATCTACCGCGACCAGGACGGCAACCCGCTTTAGCTTGCGGGTGTGATCTCGATCGGCGGGGGTGCCGCCGTTTCGTCCGGTTGTTCTCGTGCGGCGCGTTCTTCGGCGGTCAGCGGGCGGAAAGTGATCTCCTGCGGGGTGATCAAGCCGTCCTCACGCTGGCGGATGCGGACAATGCCGCGCAGATCCGGGTCGGCCAGTTTTTCCTGCAATTCGCTTGATAGGGTTTGCGCGATGTAAAGGCGCCCGCGCCACAACCCTTCGAAACCGTAGATATCGCTGCCGCTGGCCCGCGCAGGATAGACGCAGCGCTCAAGGTCGTCGGCAACGACGATGCGCTCGATCGCCGGAGGGCTGCCCTCTATGCAGAATTGCGCCAGGAATGCGTCGCCTTCGTCGAGCTCGCCCGGCCAATCATAGGTGAATTCGACATAGTGCCCGCGCAAGAGGTCGCGCGGATCATAGCCCGCGACCGGCACCAGCCAGTCGGTGCCCTGGCGGCTTTTGTAATCGCTCCATCCCCATAGCGCGGCAAGCCCTGCGACCGGCAGCACGAGAACCAGAATGCGAGAAGCTCTCCCCATCACCGGGCCTCTCCAGACTTGGGGGCAAATTGGCGCGAAATCCGCAGGGCCCCCCAGGCGATGGCCAGGATCATGAGCCCGGCAACGATCAGGCCGAAGCCGCTGGTGAGAAGGTCGCTCGCCAATTCGAAACTGAGGACGATCAGGCGTAGCGCCACCACCGCCACCGCCATCTGGAACACTCCGCGCCACCCCCCATGCAGAGCTGCGGCGGCGATACCGACCCACAGCGTCATCAGCAGCAATCCGCCAGCCAGCGCCTCGCCCGACAAGGGATAGGCGATCAGGCACAGGATGCCCGATCCGGCAATGATCGCCGCACTCGCTTCGCCCGAGGCATTGCGGCGCGCCATATAGACCAACGATGCAGTTGCCAGCGCCAGCACCGCGCGCACCGATTGGGAATCGAGCGCCATCATGTTTTCGCCAAATTTCTCGATCCCGGCAGCGATCGCAACCAGGGATGCGCCACCCACGCTGTAGGCCAGGCCCAACTGCTCCATCCGCCGCCAGAAGGACACGCGCGCGCTGCGTCCGCGCATCCATGCCCCCAGCGCGGCGGCCAACAGCGGCACCGCAGTGACCAGCGCCAGCCAGCTGTCGGGAAGTTCCTGCCTGGCCCCGAAATAGCGTTCATATGCGAAAGCATAATCCCAGCTGGCATACACGAGCGCGCCCGTAACCAGCGCCGCCGCAAGCCAGCTTTGCCCGCGCAGCAGCAAGATCGGCGCAAACAGTACCAGCCAGGCGAGCAGCGGCTTCCACAGCGGCGATCCCGTCTGATAGACTTGGCCCAAGTGGCCGAAGAAGGTCATGCCCAATATGGCAAACACGAACATCGCGGCCTCCAGCCCCCAGGGTTGGTCGCGCTCGATCTGCTCGCCACGCAGGCCGATGAATGAAGCGAGCGCAGCCAGCAGCGCCAGATGGATCGCCAGACGGACTTGCCCCGGCACGTCCTCCCAATTGGCGGCAATGACCGAAATAATGCCCAGCCCGATCGCCAATGCGCCGATGCCGATTGCCGCCCACAGCGCCAGCGGGCGCGCATGCTCGGCCTCAAAGGCGCGAATACGCTGCGCAGTCGCCTCGTCGATCAGGCCCGCATCGCGCCAAGCATCGAGTTTGCGCATGCTCATCGCGGTGCAGACTAACCGATTGTAGCGGCGTGGCAATACATGGCGCGCAGAGCGAGCCTCAATAGCACAACGCCGCCCCATCATTGCGACAGGGCGGCGCTGCTCATGCGATCAGACAATCGGTTACTTCAGACCTTCGCCCGTCATGCTGGGGAACTCGCTTGCCGCCTTGGCATATTCGGCCAGCGCGTCGTCAGGCATGGTCACCAACCCGATTTTGGCCAGCGAACCGCCCTTACCCCAATTGGCGGCCCATTCGGCCACGAACTGCCTGAGGCCCGGGATCACGTCGAGATGCGCCTTCTTGACGTAGATGAACATTTCGCGTGCACCGGGATAGCTGCCGTCGACGATATTGTCATAGGTCGGCTCTATCCCGCCCAGCGAGATCCCCTTTAGCTTGGTGGCATTCTCCTCAAGATAGGAATAGCCGAACACGCCCACCGCATCGCTATTGCCGATGAGCTTCTGGACGATCAGATTGTCCTGCTCGCCCTGATCGACATAGGCGCCGTCACCGCGCACCTGCGTGCATACCTGGTCATACTTGTCCTCGTCGCTGTCCTTTAGCGCCTTCATCGCCGGGTTTTCCTTGCAGCCGGCTTCCAGGATCAGCTCTTCGAATGAATCGCGCGTGCCCGATGTCGAAGGCGGCCCATAGACGAGGATCGTCTTGGCGGGCAGCGAGGGATCGATGTCCGACCACAGCTTGGCGGTCTGCGGCTTGCCATATGGATTGGCAGCAAGCGCCTCGTAAACCAGCTTGGGCGAGAGCTTCAGGTCGATCCCGCCGATCTTCGAGGCCAGTGCCAGCCCGTCGAGGCCGATTTGCAGTTCGGTGATTTCGGTCACGCCGTTCGTCCGGCAGGTTTCGAACTCTGATGCCTTCATCCGGCGCGAAGCGTTCGAAATGTCAGGCTTGTCCGCGCCCACGCCCTGGCAGAACAGGTTCATCCCGCCGCCGGTTCCGGTCGATTCGATCAGGGGCGATTTGAATTCGGGATTGTTGCGGGCAAAGCTTTCGGAAACCGCCTTGGCGAACGGGAATACGGTGGACGAGCCGACCGCACGGATCGAATCGCGCGAGCCGGAAGTAGCGTTCTGGCCGCAGGCGGCCAGGGCAAGGGTGGAAAGTGCCAGGAGGCATGCAGTCTTGACGCGGATCATGGGAAAACCCTTCTCAGTTTCGAACTTCCCCCCGCGCTTAGGCACGGGGAATGACAAGAATGTGACAAACTAAAAATCGATCTGGGCGCGCAGCGCAAGCACGTCGGCGCTATAGTTGCGGTCCCCCCCGGCTGCTGGATGCACGGCATCGGAATACTCGAGTCTGCCATAATTGGCGAGCAGCATGGTGTAATCGGTCGGCTTCCACACCAGTGAGGCGTAGTACCCGTCCTGCGTGCCGCCCACTATACCCGCATCACTCAGATCGAGCCGGTCGTAACGCAGATTGAACTGGAGCGAACCCATCCCGCCCGCGCCAACCGGATTTTTCGGCTTGGTCCGATCAAACCGGCCATCCTTGTAGCCGCGCGTATCGCCCGACGTCAGGAAATAGCCCACTTCGGCATAGCCGCCGAAGAAGGTCGGATCGACCATGCCGACGGGCATGTCGACTTGCTGCCAGAACCCCTCTGCCGCAGCATGGAACGGCCCCGAGATAAACGCGCTTTCAAGCCCGAAACCAAGCTCGCTTGTCGCGGACAGGTTGCCGGTGTTGACGAAGCGTTCGTCAGTGAAGTGGACCAGCGGCCGCTGGCGATATCGGACCGTCGAGCCTGCTTCGAGATCGGCATAATGGGCCGAGGCGCCAAGGTGCAGCCTTGCCGATCCAACATCGGGCGTCACAACCACGCGCGCGTCCGCGCCCCAGTTCTGGTTGGGCTGATCGTTCACGTTGTCGGTGAACAGCCCGGCCTGGACCAGCACGCGCTTGCCCTTGAACTGCGCGGCGGCACCCAGGCGGCGTTCGAAG
>PNJY01000029.1 GCA_013822125.1 Erythrobacter sp.
ATTGGAATGGGCGCGCGCAAACGACGAGAAGTTCGACATGAAGGCGCTGCAGGACTTGCCTGCCTTCCGCAGCGCGGTGCGCGCCGCGATCGACCGGGTGAACAAGGACCTCTCGGTGGTCGAGAAAGTGCGCCAGTTCGCCTTTGCCGACGAGCCGTTCACCATCGAGAACGAGGAGATGACGCCGAGCATGAAGATCCGCCGCCACAAGATCCGCGAGCGGTACCAGGATCGGATCGACGGATTGTATCGGGGTTAGCCGTTAATTCGCTTTCGGAACTGCCCTAACTGGGCCGACAGTGTTTTAAAATTATTCTCGAGGTCTTTCTCGAATCCGAGAGCCTCCTCCTTGCTCAAGTGCCATGTTGCTGGTTGCGGCGTGTTGGATTTGTATGTTGTCAGGTCAATGCGCACATGCCAGACACCCTTTCTATCAAGCAGCTCCTTGATTACGCCATGCGCGAAATAAACGCGCTGTGTCTCGATCTCGCGCCAACATTTCAGTGCGGTACTCAAGGCTTCTCGCTGCGGCCCCGTAGCTTCCTCGCCGGCCGCAAGTTTGACAAGATCGTCGAGCCGCTGACCAGCAAGATGGCCAAGCCGAATCTTTGGATTCTTGAGATGCGCGGTTTCCAGCGCCCGTCCGACGACGCGCTCAACGCGTGCATAAAGATCTATACAACGGCCACGCCAAGCTTCGATTTCGGCACGCGCGATGTCGTGAGGAGACAGACCCTCCGGCGCCAAGTCGCTCAAGCCGCTTCGGCCTGCTCGACATATTCGGGATAGAAACACGGTTCGCGGTCGGACCAGCCGGGGGCCGTCGCCGCCGCTTCGCTCAATGACTGGAGCAGCAGCTTGCGCCGTTCGGGCCGTATGTGCGGCAGCGAGGCCGCCGCGCAGAACGCGCTCGGCAACCACGGGCGTACTTCGGCGCCCAGCAGCCGTTCGTAGAGGAAGCGGAAGGCGCAAAAGCAGGTGATGCGTTCCTGCGCGAGGTCGAATGCGGCAACGCGCGTGAGCTTGCCGATGAAACCCTCGATCAGGCTCAGGCTCGAATCGCACGGGATCATCCGGCGCAGCGTTTTCAATTCCTGATAGGCGACATACTGGCTGCGGATCGCGGCGTTCTCGCCTTCGTCGCGGGCCCACAGCCTGAAAGCATCCTGGCGCCCCAGCCCGATATCGAGACTGCGCTTGATATAACGCTGCTCGCACGGCTCGAAACTGGCGAACTCGCGCATTTCGTTGATCGTCATCGAAGCACTGCCTGCGACGGCCATCGGGGCCTCCCTTGTTACCGGGAGTGAACTTCGCGCAGTGTGGTTAATTTTAGGTTAGTTATGAGTTGGTGTTTTTTGCCTCAAGCGCCGGCGTTCGCATCCGCTCACTTGGCTATCCTCGCTCACGCGACCTGAAGGTCGCATCGCTGCGGGCGGCCGGTCGGCCTTGCGGTTTGCTGGCGCAAACCGGCACACTGTCAAATGCTGAGGTGCCTAGATCAGCCCCGCAAGCGGGCTCGAGGGATCGGCATACATGCGCCGCCCCATGCGCCCGGCAAGGTATGCCTCGCGCCCGGCCTCGACCGCGAGCTTCATCGCGTGCGCCATGCGGACGGGATCCTTCGCCTCGGCAATGGCGGTGTTCATCAGCACTCCGTCGCAGCCCAGCTCCATCGCCACCGCCGCATCGCTGGCCGTGCCCACGCCGGCATCGACCAGCACCGGCACCCGTGCCCCTTCGACGATCAGGCGGATCGTGACCCGGTTCTGGATACCCAGCCCCGAGCCGATCGGCGCGCCCAGCGGCATCACCGCCACCGCGCCCGCATCTTCGAGCTGCCGCGCCGCGATCGGATCGTCAACGCAATAGACCATCGGCAGGAAGCCTTCCCCCGCCAGAACCTCGGTTGCCTTCAGCGTTTCGCGCATGTCAGGATAGAGCGTGCGCGCCTCGCCCAGCACCTCGAGCTTGACGAGGTCCCAGCCGCCCGCCTCGCGCGCCAGCCGCAGCGTGCGGATCGCCTCTTCGGCGGTGAAGCACCCGGCGGTATTGGGCAGGTAGGTGATCTTGTTCGGATCGATATAGTCGGTCAGCATCGGCGCGTCGGGGTTGCTGACGTTGACCCGCCGCACCGCGACAGTGACGATCTCTGCGCCCGATGCCGCCACCGCCGCCGCATTCTGCTCGAAATCGCGGTACTTTCCGGTGCCGACGATCAGCCGCGAGCGGAAAGTCCGCCCGGCAACGCTCCAGGTATCCGCGTGGTCGCCGCCGCCAACAAAATGGACGATCTCGAGCACATCGCCGTCGGCCAGCGCCGCCTCGCCCAGCGTCGAACGCGGGACGATAACGCCGTTGCGCTCGACCGCGACCTTGGCCGGATCGAGTCCGAGCTCGGCGGCAAGCGCGGCAATGGTGGGGGCGGCGGTGCAGTGCGCATCGCCGTTCAGCGTGATCTGTTTCTCAGGCATCATGCAATGGGCAAATAGACCTCAGCGCGTCCCAGGCAAGTGCCTGCGCAAGTTGAGGATGTGCCCGAGCGAGACCAGCCCCACCCCGATGATGGTCAGGATCGCCTCTTTCGGGCCGTGCGGCACCGCCAGCGCCCCGCCCATGAACGACAGGCCCATCATGGCGGTGACGAACGGCGCGGCGCGGCGATGCCTGAGCGCACCCCAGCCGATCGCGACGGCAGCAATAATCAGGGCCAGCAGCAGGCCGACGCGGTGGATATCGGGCGAAAGCAGCAATTGCCCGCCCAGCCCCAGCGCCGAAACCACCAGGATCGTCGCCAGGCAATGCACCAGGCACAGGCCGCCAAGCGCGATCCCGGTCAGGTCGAGCCGTCGGCGAATCGGAGAGTATTGTTCGGGCATGGCCGCAGGGTTTATGTTATGTTGTATCATTTGACAAGCTGGCAACGCTACCCCGCCGCTCAGCTTTGGGCGCCGCGATTTGGCTTGCACTTTTGCCACGTCGCCCGCAGGTATCGCGCGCCATGGCAGCCACTCGCACCGCACCACAAACCCGCCCTTCCGCGCTCGCCGCCTGGCTGCTGGTTGTCGCGGCAATGGTGGTGCTGATCGTGATGGTGGGCGGCATCACCCGCCTGACCGAGAGCGGGCTGTCGATCACCCGCTGGCAACCGGTCAGCGGTATCCTGCCGCCGCTGTCCGATGCGGACTGGCAGGCGGAATTTGCCCGTTATCGCCAGACGGGCGAATTCATCCGTGAAGCCGGCCCGGCCGGCATGGACCTGGCGGATTTCAAGTTCATCTTCTTCTGGGAATGGTTCCACCGGCTGATCGGGCGGCTGATCGGCGTTGCCTTCGCGCTGCCGCTGGCGTGGTTCTGGATCAGGCGGGCAATCCCCGCCGGTTACAAGCCGCGGCTGCTGGCCTTGCTGGCGCTGGGCGGGCTGCAAGGGGTGTTCGGCTGGATGATGGTGCGTTCGGGCCTGGGCACCGCGATGACCGACGTCAGCCATTTCTGGCTTTCCGTCCACCTGCTCACCGCACTCATCACGCTGGGCGCACTGGTGTGGACCGCGCTCGACCTGCGCGCCCTGGCACGCGATCCGGCGTCGCGCCCTGCACGGCTGACCGGCTTTGCCGCTGTGGTTGCGGCCGTCCTGCTGGTCCAGCTCCTGCTCGGCGCCTGGGTGGCCGGGCTCAATGCGGGCCACGCCTCGCATGACTGGCCGCTGATGCAGGGGCGACTGGTACCCGATTTCGACCTTTCGCAAGGGTGGCTTTGGGCGCTGACGCACGATCCCTTCCTGCTCCATTTCCTCCATCGTTGGTGGGCATGGGTGGCGGTGGCGGCGCTGGTCTGGCTGGCGAGGAGGACGCGCAGAACCGAGCGCGCCGCCTCGATCGCGATCCACAGCGCCTTCGGCACGCAGATCATCCTTGGCATTGCCACGGTGCTGAGCGGTATTTCGCTGTGGCTGGCGGTCGCGCACCAGTTGGTTGGCGCGCTGCTGGTCGCTACCACCGCATGGGGGATGCATGTGGCGGGCAGGCAGGACCGGCCGGGCAGATGACCGCGTTGATCTATTGCCCCTTTCCTGATCGCGACACGGCACGCGCGGTCGCAGCGACGCTGATCGAGGAACGCATGGTCGCCTGCGCCAACATCCTCGGGCAGGTCGAATCGCTCTTTGTGTGGCAGGGCGCGATGGGCAAGGCGGAGGAAATCGCCGTCCTGTTCAAGACCGATGCAACGGTGCTTGAAGATGCGATCGCGCGCCTGGGGGCACTGCACCCCTACGATACGCCGGCAATTACCGGCTGGCGCTGCGATGCGGCGCATCCCGAAACGGCGCGATGGCTGGCGTCGGAGCTGGCGTCGGAGCTGGGGTCGGGAGCGGGGTCGGCGAAGGCGGAACCCGATCCGAGCTGATCGCACGAAGTGGCTCCTGATAAAGTGGAGGTATTATTTTACCTCTCCTGAAACCCGCACATTTGCTTGACTTTCACGCGTTCCCGCGACAAATGCCGCGCGCCCTGGGGCTCCGTCGCTGACACGGAGTCAATGCCGGGGGCGCGATTCGCGGCGGCCATGGCCGCGGCACATCAATTAGGAAGTCGAAACCCATGAAGGCGCTTACCAGGCAGACCCGGTCGATCAAACCGGCCGAGGTCGAAAAGAATTGGCACCTGATCGACGCAGACGGGCTGGTCGTCGGCCGCCTCGCGGTGATCGTGGCCAACCGGCTGCGCGGCAAGCACAAGCCCAGCTTCACCCCGCACGTCGATTGCGGCGATCACGTTGTCGTCATCAATGTCGAGAAGGTGAAGTTCACCGGCCGCAAGACGCAGGACAAGCGGTATTACAAGCACACCGGCCACCCCGGCGGCATCAAGGAAACTTCGCCCGCCAAGGTGCTGGAAGGCCGCTTCCCCGAGCGCGTGCTCGAAAAGGCGGTTGAACGCATGATCCCGCGCGGGCCGCTCGGCCGGGCGCAGATGAAGGCGCTGCACCTCTATGCCGGCACCCAGCATCCGCATGACGGGCAGAAGCCCGAAGTGCTCGATGTCGCTTCCCTGAATCGCAAGAACAAGGTCACCGCATGATGGTTGACGAAATCAAGAACGAAGCCGCGCCCGAAACCGCGACCACAACCGCCCCCGAAACGATCAGCGATCTGGCGGATCTGAAGGACATCGCCGGCGATGCCCCGCAGGGCGATGCAGCCGTGATCGCTGCCAGGGCCGAAGTGCCGCTGCGCGAGCAGGAACTCGATCCGCAGGGCCGCGCCTATGCCACCGGCCGCCGCAAGGATGCGGTAGCGCGCGTGTGGCTGAAGCCGGGCACGGGCAAAGTCGTGGTCAACGGGCGTGAGCAGGACGTCTATTTCGCGCGTCCGACACTGCGCCTGATCATCAACCAGCCGTTCGCCATCACCGAACGCGAGGGCCAGTATGACGTGATCGCCACCGTTCGCGGCGGCGGCCTGTCGGGCCAGGCCGGTGCGGTCAAGCACGGCGTTGCCCAGGCGCTCACCAAATACGAGCCCAAGCTGCGGACGACCGTTAAGGCAGCAGGCTTCCTCACCCGCGACAGCCGCGTGGTCGAACGCAAGAAGTACGGCAAGGCCAAGGCTCGCCGCAGCTTCCAGTTCTCGAAGCGCTAGGCGATCCCAATTCGAACGCTTCAAGGGCGGCCCTTCGGGGTCGCCCTTTTGCCGTTCAGGCCCCGCGGAAATCGCGCCGCTCGAGCCCGATCGTGCCGTCCGCGCCAATCCGCAGCACATTGTAGCTGGGCGCCGCGCCGCGCAGCCGGGTGGAAAGCGTGCCGGCGCCGATCATCCTCATCATGCAGTTCCCGCGTGAGCGGATCATATCGAACGGCTGGTGAATATGGCCACTCAAGACCGCATCGGCACCTGCCGCGGCGAGCTCGGCAACGGCAATATCGCCGCGGATGGTGGGGTTCCTGCGCCCATCGTGCGCCGCAAGCAGCGGGTGGTGGCAGGCAACCAGCTTGATCCGCGGATCGCCCGCCAGTTCGCGCAGGCGCGCCAGTGCGGCGTCGAGCCTGGGCCGCGTCACCACCCCGTCCGACCACGGCCAGCGCAGCTGCGCGGGAACATTGGTGTCGAACGGCACGACCACCGCGTGCGCCAGCGCCAGCTCGCTCCCCACCGCCGTTTCGAGCGCGCCGAACCGGGCATAGGGGCGCGCAAACCGTTCCCACAGGTTGTAATAAGGCATGTCGTGATTGCCCGGCTGGAGCATCACCGGCACGCCAAGCTCGGCAAACCATTTGCGCGCCTGGTCATATTGCCGATGCGTCGCGCGCTGCGTGAGATCGCCTGTGCAGATCACCGCATCGGGCCGCTCGGCATGAACGGCGGCGGTGAACCACTCCATTGCAGCGCAATCCTCAACCCCGAAATGGGTATCGCTGACATGAAACAGGACTGTTTGCGCGGTGGTCATCGGCCCCGCCTAACACATCTCGTCAGTTTCGGAACCGGCCTATACATGCCCGCGCAGGATCAGCCAGGCAGCCAGCGCATTGAGCGCGCTGTATCCGAGATAGAACCACACGATCGAAGTCCAACCGTTCGCGGCAAGCAGCATTGCCGCAAGAAGCACACCGAATTCGAGCAGGAGCGATCCTCTGCCCCGCCTGACACCAGCGAGCCGGGGCATCCGGTCGAGCGCGGGATGGCCGCTTTCGAGCACTGCCTTGTGCAGCGCGAAGTTGCCAATTCCCAGAACAAACAAAAATGCGATCAACATTGTTACAAAATTTCTTAAACGCTGGTCCGATTGCAACAGCCGTTCGTCGTGCAGGCGTTGGAGTTGGTCAGGAACCCATAGCACCGATCGACGGACCGCGCCCAATTATCGAACGTTGCGCGCAACTGCCGCGCGAAACGCCTAATTCCTGCCTTGCGGATGGTTCCCCCCTTTCCCCCACTCGAGAGCATCCGCGATTGGAGGATACGATGTCTTACCGGATTTTTGCTGCGGCAGTCGCCGCAAGCCTGCTGGCAACGACCCCGGCAATCGCCGACGAGGGCGCTGCGGGCGGGGTGTCCGTCGAATACAGCGATCTCGACCTGACCAGCGCCAAGGGCCAGGCGGCGCTCGAGCGCCGGGTCCTGGCGGCAGTCAACCAGGTCTGCGAGGCCAATAGCCCCTCGACCGGCTCGCGCATCGTGCCGGCGGACAAGCGCCGCTGCCTCGCAGCCGCCCGGAAGAGCGCGAAGGAGCAGGTTGCCGCGATCCTCGAGGATGTACGACGCGGCGGCTGATCGTTTCGTTTCCGCATGAATACATGCGGATTGCGGCCCGGGCCCGTTCCAGTCCCGGGGTCCGGGTCGCAAGTTAGGTTGAGGTTCCTAGTTCATCGCCCCGCCATGGCCTTCACGCCGGGAAGATAGGTCCGCCCGATCCGCAACGCCTCGCCATTTTCCATTTCTGCCGACCAGACGCCAAGACCGTCGTGGCGCAGGCCGCGAATCCGGTCCCTGCGCAGGATCGTCGAACGGTGGATACGGATGAACTGCGACGGATCGAGCCGCGATTCTAGCCCGGCAATGGTCTGAAGCAGCAGGTAGGACCGGCTGCCGTCCTTGCCCTGGTCCACATGCAGCCGGACATAATCGCGTTCGGCATCGATCCGATTCACTTCGCGCACGGCAATCCGCAGCAGTTCGGATCGATGCGGCACCCACAGCTCGTCAAGCCATTGGCTGCCGCTCGCCCGCCGCGCGCCGCGTCGCGCGACCGCGCGTTCGATCGCCCGTTCGAGCCGGTCGGATGCGACCGGTTTGAGAACATAGTCGATCGCCTCCAGGTCGAAGGCTTCGACCGCGAAATCGTCATGCGCGGTCACGAAGATCACGGCCGGCGGTTCATCCTTCCCGACCAGCATGCGCGCCACCCCCAGTCCGTCGAGTTCGGGCATGGTCATGTCGAGCAGCAGGAGATCGGGCGAGAGCGCGTCGGTCAGTCGCAACGCCGCCGCACCATCGCTGGCGGTACCGACCACCGTAACCGTGGGAATGCCCGCACAGATCACCTGTGCCCGCTCGACCGCCAGCGGCTCGTCATCGACGATCAATGTGCGCAGCGGCGGGCGGGTTGTTTCGTCGTTAGCCATTTCGGGTCAGCGGGATGCGTATTTCGCTCTTATACCCGCCTGGAATCGAACTGGAAGCCAGAACCACGTCATGCCCGAATCGAGCTTCGAGCCGGTCGCGGACATTGGCGAGGCCGATGCCGAAGCCATGCTCGCCGCCCCTGGGCGCACCCGGCCCGTCGTCGCTGACGGTGATCACCAGCCTGTCGAACTCCTCGCGGGCACTGACGGTGATCGTCACGGGGCGGTTGACCGCCGAAACCGCATATTTGACCGAATTTTCGACCAGTGGCTGAAGTATCATGCCCGGAACGCGCGCCTCCGCCAGTTCCTCGGGCAGATCGAACACGATGCGCAGCCGTTCCGGAAAGCGCACCGCCTCGATATCCAGGTAGAGCTTCTGGAGATCGAACTCCTGCTCGAGCGCGACGTCGCCCGTGGGGTCGTCGGCCAGGCTGCGGCGATAGAAGTTCGAAATGGTCTGGATCATCTGTTCGGCGCGATCGGGCTTGTTCGTCAGCACCAGCGCCGAAAGCGAATTGAGCGTGTTGAACAGGAAATGCGGATTGACCTGATAACGCAGCGATCTGAGTTCGGCGGCCTTGGCGGCGTTGCGGAACTGCTGCTCGCGCCGCTCCGCCAGCCGCACCTGCCCCACCGCCAGCAGCGCGAAATAGAGCGAGCACCACGCCAGCATCAGAAAATAATGGCTGAAGGCCAACAGGGCGATCCGTTCGAGGTAGGCGGCTTCCTCGAGTCCCGCGCTTTCGGCCTCCGCGCCATCGGCACTGCCTGCGCCCTTCTTGCCACTTTCATCCACCGGCAATTCGGTGAACAGGCCATCGGATCCCTCCCGCCCATTCGACAGGTTGTTGACGAGAGTTTCCTGCATGCCGGCAAATATCAGGGTATTGGTCTGGGCCAGCAGGATAGCCGCAGGCATCGAAAGCAGGATGGCGGCAATCGCCTTGATCCAGATTGCCCGTGCGTCGAACAGCCGCAACAGCAGCCACAGGACCAGGGTGACGATGATCCCGATAACCGTGACCGCGGTGCGCGGCGGTAGCATCTCTATCGAATAGCCGTAATCGATAACCTCCCACCGCAACGTGGCAAGCAGGAAATAGGTCGCCCATAAACCGAGAATAGAGATCGCCACGGTTCGGAACGGAACCCGCGGCGTCGTGTCTAATATTGAATTTCCCATATTCCGGTTCAACTACCCGCTTGGCCCCAGCAAGGCGAATCCGTCGTCGGGCACGATCTGCCGTTCATCGAAAGCTCATCGGGCAAATCCGCCACCGGGAAGGGCTGTGAGCAGCCATTTCAGAGCAGTTTTTCACGCGCGATGCGTTCCTTCCACTGGGCAGGCGCCAAGGTGTGAACGTTGGTTCCCTGGCTGTCGACAGCCACCGTCACCGGCATGTCCTTGACGGTAAATTCGTAGATCGCCTCCATCCCCATGTCCTCGAAGGCGACCACTTTCGCTTCCTTGATTGCGCGGCTGACGAGATAGGCCGCCCCGCCCACCGCCATCAGGTAGGCGACCTTGAAGCGGCTGATCACCTCGACCGCGTCGTGCCCGCGCTCGGCCTTGCCGATCATCGCCAGCAGGCCCAGATCGAGCATCATTTCGGTGAACTTGTCCATCCGCGTGGCCGTGGTGGGGCCCGCCGGGCCGACCACCTCGCCCATTACCGGATCGACCGGGCCGACGTAGTAGATCGCGCGGCCGCGGAAATCGACGGGCAGCTTTTCGCCGCGTGCAAGCATGTCCTGGATGCGCTTGTGCGCGGCGTCGCGGCCGGTCAGCATCCCGCCGCTGAGCAGCAGGCGGTCGCCCGCCTTCCAGCTCGAGACTTCCTCGCTCGTCAGGTGGTCGAGATCGACCCGCTTCGCTGCCGCATCGGGCTGCCATTCGACATCGGGCCAAAGCGAAAGATCGGGCGGATCGAGATAGGCCGGGCCCGAACCGTCCATCACCACATGCGCATGACGGGTGGCGGCGCAGTTAGGGATCATCGCCACCGGCTTGCCTGCGGCATGGCAGGGCCAGTCGAGTATCTTGACGTCGAGCACGGTCGAAAGCCCGCCCAGCCCCTGCGCGCCAACGCCACAAGCATTGACCGCGTCGAAAATGTCGATCCGCAGCTGCTCGAGATCGCTCTGTGCCCCGCGCGCCTTCAGCTGCGCCATGTCGATCGGCTCCATCAGGCTCAGTTTGGCGAGCTTCATGCAGTGTTCCGCGGTGCCGCCGATCCCGATCCCCAGCATCCCCGGCGGACACCAGCCCGCGCCCATGGCCGGGATCTGTTCGACCACCCAATCTACGATGTTATCCGAAGGGTTGAGCATCTTGAAGCGCGACTTGTTCTCGCTCCCGCCGCCCTTGGCCGCGACATCGACGCCAACCGTGTTGCCGGGAACCATCTCGACGCTGAGCACGCACGGGGTGTTGTCGCGCGTGTTGCGGCGGGTGAAGGCCGGATCGGCCAAAATCGAGGCGCGCAACTTGTTTTCGGGGTGGTTGTAGGCGCGCCGCACCCCTTCATCGACCACTTCCTGGAGCGACCTGCCCGATTCGAGCCGGCAGTTCTGGCCCCACTTGAGGAAGACGTTGACGATCCCGGTATCCTGGCAGATCGGGCGATGCCCTTCGGCACACATCCGGCTGTTGGCGAGGATCTGCGCGATCGCATCCTTGGCCGCAGGGCCCTGTTCGGCCTTGTAGGCCTCGCCCAGCGCGGTGATGTAATCGAGCGGGTGGTAATAGGAGATATACTGCAGCGCGTCGGCCACGGTTTCGATCAGGTCGTCTTCGCGGATAATCGTCATGTCGCTCATCGAAGGGGGGCTCCTGTCGGTCGATTGTGCTGTCCCATTATCCCTCTGCCCCCCTAGCGTCAAAGCGCAATGGCCAATCCCGCCACCGCAAAGCGCTTGGCGGCTCGCCCGGCAATCGGTAAGGGGGAATTGACGAGCTGTATTGTAAGTGTAATACAGTAGGCAGGACCGACCATGAGCGAGTATGAGATGAGCGCCGCCCGCAAGGCCATGATTGACAGCCAACTGCGCACCAGCGGAGTGAACGAGGAATTCGTGCTCGCCCGCATGGCCGCCGTCCCGCGCGAGGACTTCGTCCCTGCCGAAGCGCGATCGGTCGCCTATATCGACCGCGCGATTGCCCTTGGCGAAGGGCGGTTTCTCGCCGCACCACTGTTCCACGGCAGGATGCTGGCACTGGCACGGCCTACGGGTGGGGACAGGGTTCTGATCGTCGAGGGCGGAACCTCCTATCTCGCCGAGCTGGTGCGGCCCCTTGTGGGCACCTGCGATACAATCAGCGCCGACGATGCGGCCGGCGCCACAGGCAAGCGCAAAGGCTATTCGCTGATCCTCGTCGATGGCGCGGTCGAACAATTCCCCGAAGCGCTGGCGAAGCGGCTGGACGAGAGTGGCCGGGTCGTTTGCGGGCTTGTGGCGCGCGGTGTGACCCGGCTTGCCAGCGGCCGCAAGATCGCCGGCAAACTGGCGCTGCAACCATTGGCCGAGATCGGAATTCCCGTGCTGCACCAGTTCGACAAGCCACGGCAATGGAGCTTCTGAAAATGTCCCGACCTGGCCGGAAGATGCGGCGCAATGCCGCCGCGCTGCTGCTCGGCACGGTAATGGCGGCTGGGCTGACGGCGGGAGTGGCGGTGGTGCCTGCGCGGGCCGATACCCTGCGCGATGCGCTGACCGAGGCCTATTTGACCAATCCTTCGCTCCAGGCCGCCCGGGCACAGCAACGCGCGACAGACGAAGATGTGCCGATCCAGCGCGCACAGGGCCTGCCCAATGCCAGCGCCACCGCCACGCACATCGAATTCCTGCAAACCTCCTCGAACAGCTTCACCGCACCCGAACGCCAGCTCCAGATCGGCCCCGATCTGCGCGTCCCGGTTTATTCGGGTGGTTCGGTTCGCAACGGCATCAAGGCAGCGAAGGAACGCGTGTTCGCCGGACAGGCAGGCCTTCGCGGCACCGAAAGCGAGATCTTCAGCCAGGTCGTTGCCGCATACATGGACGTGCTGCGCAACGAAGCACTGGTCGAGCTTTCGGCCAATCAGGTCGAAGTGCTCGCGGTCAATCTGCAGGCGACTTCGGATCGCTTCGAGATCGGCGACCTGACCCGCACCGACGTCGCGCAGTCGCAATCGCGGCTGGCGGTGGCCGAGGGCGATCTGCGCAATGCGCGCGCCAACCTGATCGCCGCGCGCGAGGACTACATTGCCCTCGTGGGCAAGGCGCCAGGCAGCCTCGAACCGCCGCCGCCGCTGCCCGGGTTGCCGAAAACGGCGGGCGAGGCTGTGATCACCGCGCTCGAAAACAATCCCGACCTTATCGAAGCAAGGGTGCGCGCGAAGGCGGCGGGATATGATTCAGAAGTGGCGGGTGCAGGCAGGCTGCCCACCGTCGGGCTGTTTGCCGGGCTCGACTACACCAATTTCTACGGAACGCTGGGCGGCCCCATCGCATCCAATTTCACGCAGAAGGAAACCACCGCCAACGCCGGCGTCCAGGTTACCATACCGATCTTCCAGGGCGGCTTGCCCGCCGCACGCCAGCGGCAAGCCTCTGCGCGTGAAAACGCGGCACTCGAACAGGCGATAGCGACCGAACGCAATATCATTGCCCAGGTCCGTTCGGCCTATTCGAGCTGGCAGGCAGCAAATGCGGTCATCGAAAGCTCGCAGACCGCAGTCGCCGCCGCCGAACTGAGCCTCGAAGGCGTGCGGGCGGAAAATTCGATCGGCAACCGCACCATCCTCGATGTGCTCAATGCCGAACAGGAGCTGCTTTCGGCCAGGGCGCAGCTGGTGACCGCGCGGCGAAATGCCTATGTCGCGGGCTTCAGCGTGCTCGCGGCCATGGGCCGGGCCGAAGCGCGCGACCTCAATCTCGATACTGGCGGGCCGCTCTACGACCCGCAGGTCAATTACGAACGTGTGCGGGGCCGCATGTTCGACTGGGACCGCGACGAGGAACCTGCCGCCGTATCCACACAGACCGTTGACATCCCGGCTCCGGATGCAGAAGTTGCAGGCCAGCAGGATTCGGTGGGCGCAGGCAACGATTGAAGCGACAGCCCGCCGGTATCCGGTTTATCGGGGAAGTGGCGCATGGCGCAGCACGGTGAAGCATCGGTCGAAGAGATTCTTGAGTCGATCAAGAAGGTCATGGCGCGCGACAGCGCTCCCCTGCGCCGCGATGAAGCCGCGGATCGCAAGGCTGCCGACGTGCTTGACCTGGGCGAAATGGAGCTCGGCCCTGACGCCGAGATGGCGCCCGACGACGACGGGCCGCTGACAACCGATGCGGTCCGCGCGGGCATGCGCGACAATTTTGCCGCGCTGGCGATGCTGGCCGAACCCGGGGCCAGGCCGCAAATCGTGCGGTCGGGCGAGACCTCGCTCGAAGGGCTGGTGCGCGACATGTTGCGGCCGATGCTGGCCGAATGGCTCGATGCCAATTTGCCGGGCATGGTCGAAAGGATGGTTCAGGCCGAAATCGCCCGGATCGCGGGCAAGCGGGGCTGACGGGAGCGCGGGCGTCCGAAACGGCTGATGGAATCGGAAACGGACCTGGAAACCGCATCACTTGCTTTGGAAAAAATCGGCGGTGAGACGATCAGGCGTCACATTTTTCTCTGCGCCACCAGCGAGAAGCAGAACTGCTGCTCACGCGAGCAGGGTGAGCGTTCGTGGAAGTTCCTCAAACGGCGACTTGCCGAGCTGAACCTGGCCGGACCTCTCCGGAATGACCCGCAAGGCAACCCGTGCGGCGGTATCCAGCGGACCAAGGCCGATTGCCTTCAGATTTGCGCCAATGGGCCGATTGCCGTGGTCTGGCCTGACCGCGTCTGGTATCATTCCTGCAACGAGGAAGCGCTCGAACAGATTATCCAGCGGCACCTCGTCGGCGGCGAGCCCGTGGAGGAATACCGGCTTCGCGCCCGCGAAGCGCAATGAAGTCAGCCCCCGGGCGTGATCGCTGCCAGGCAAAACCCGCCCTGCCCGCAACGATTCGCATTTTTTGCGAATTGGTGGCATTCTCCGGTCCGATTGGAGGTGGGTGAGCGATGGATATTGCGAGGATTATTGCCAATCGGGCTGGCCATGACATCATTTCGTGCGACGTTTCGGCCAGCGTGGGCGAGGCGGTGGCGCTGCTGGCGAACAAGCGAATTGGCGCACTGCCGGTGCTCCAGAATGGCGCGGTGGTAGGGATTTTTTCCGAGCGCGACGTCATCTACCGCCTCGCCGAAGAGGGCGCGCTGTGCCTTTCGCGCCGTGTCGGCGACGTGATGACCGCGCCGCCGATCACGGTCGAGGCCGGTACGCGGGTTGACGAAGCGTTGGAGCTGATGACGCGGCGCAGGATCAGGCACCTCCCCGTGATCGAGCAGGGCCAGATGTGCGGCTTCATTTCGATCGGCGATCTGGTCAAGAGCCGAATCGACGAAGTCGAATACGAAGCCGCTGCCATGCGCAACTACATCCAGACGGCCTGAGGCCAAAAGCTTGAGGATCTTGCCCGCGCACCCTACATTGGACGGGCGATGAGCGAAATTCCAACCCTGACACCGGCCGCGGCCAAGCGCGTTGCCGCAATCGCCGCGAAGCAATCGCGGCCAGCGATGCTGCGGCTCTCGGTCGAGGGGGGCGGATGTTCGGGCTTCCAGTACCGGTTCGACCTTGCCGAAATCGCCGAGGCGGACGATCTCGTAAGCGAAACAGACAGCGTCAGGCTTGTGGTCGATCCGGTCAGCCTCGATCTGGTCGCGGGGGGAGTGGTGGATTTCGTCGAATCGCTGGGCGGTTCGGCCTTCCGCGTGGAAAATCCCAACGCTGTGGCGGGCTGCGGCTGCGGGTCGAGTTTCGGGGTTTAGGTTAGACCTTGGCGGCGGTTTGGGGCACTAGAGCCTGATGAAGATCGCCACGTACAACATCAACGGAATCAAGGCACGGCTGCCCCGGCTCAAGGACTGGCTGGCTGAAACACAGCCCACAGTGGCCTGCCTGCAGGAAATCAAGTGCCAGGACGACAGCTTCCCGGCCGACGAGTTTGCCGAACTTGGCTATCGGGCGATCTGGCATGGCCAGAAGAGCTTCAACGGCGTCGCAATCCTCGCGCGCGATGTGCAGCCGGTCGAAGCGATGCGCGGCTTGCCCGGCGACCACGATGACGAGCAGGCGCGCTATCTCGAGGCGGACGTCAACGGTGTGCGGATCGTGTGCATCTATCTGCCCAACGGCAATCCGCAGCCCGGCCCCAAGTTCGACTACAAGCTCGCCTGGATGGACCGGCTGTGCACCCGCCTGGAGACGCTCTGGACACAGGAAATCCCCTGCGCCGTGCTGGGCGATTTCAACGTCATCCCCGAGGACAGCGACATCTGGGCGCCAAAGGCCATGGCCGACGATGCGCTGATGCAGCCGCAATCGCGCGCGGCCTGGTCACGCCTGCTGGCGGCGGGGTGGACCGACGCGGTACGCACTTTGAACCCGCGCGGAGGAGTGTGGACCTACTGGGACTATCAGGCCGGTGCCTGGCAGCGCGGCCACGGCTTCCGGATCGATCACCTCCTGCTATCGCCCGAACTTGCCGACCGGCTCGAAGCGGTCGGGGTCGATCGCGACCACAGGGGGCGCGAAAAGGCCAGCGATCACGCGCCGGTCTGGGCAAATCTGCGCGACTGAGGGTCAGGCCGGAAGCCGATCAGCGATAGAAGACGTGGCGGCTGATCGTCGCCCGAGCAATCTTCCTGTTGCTCCAGTCGGGGCGTACGTATCGGGCGTGGAAATAGAGCGAATCGCCCGCTTCCGATTCCCACAGCCCTTCATGCGCGATCCGCGCGATGGCCTTGGCGCGCTGCCAGGCTGGCGATTCGGTCCTGATACGCGGCATCGCGCCGTTACTGACGAACGAGAACTGCCCCCGCTGGTGGACAACGCCGCAATAGCTCTGGGGGAAGCGTTCGGAACCGGCGCGATTGATCACAACCTGCGCCACCGCCAACTGACCTGCCAGCGGCTCGCCGCGCGATTCGAAATAGACTGCGCCCGCAAGGCACTGCATCTGCTCGGAAAGGCCGGTATCGCCCTCGGTCCGTGCAACCAGATCGGCCAGCGAGCCGGCGTTATCAGGCCGCGTTTCCTGCTCCGACGCCGGAATCGGCTGGATGACCTCGCGCGAGATGAAGATCGGGGCAACCGGCGTACCTTCACCGGAGAGCGGCTGGGTTGCCGTGTCACTCTGGTCAAGTGACTGGGCGAATGCGCCGGACATATCGGCACCGGCAAAAGTCAAACTCAATGTCGCAGCAATGGCGACAGCACCATACTTATGGGCTTTGAAACGCATCAATCCGTCATTTTTGGGCGGTTGACGAACCCGACGCAGGCCGGGACCCTGTTGCGCAATGTGCGCCTGTTCCTGGGTCCGAATATATAAGGCCTGCCGGCCGTCCCCCGTCTGCGTGCCAGCCTGGCAACCTTAGTGTTGCCTTAAGCCGCCTGCGCACCTGGAAGCTGCGCGGCCCAATAGGCGCGAACGAGGGGTGGTCAAGTTAATGCGGCAAAGTTGCGATGAAGCGTTCCGGATCCGCGATATCTGCCTCGATTACCCACAAATCGGGGTCCTGGCGCTTGCGCTTCTCGATATATTCCAGGATTTCACGCGGATTCTCATCGTTTTGCCGCTTTGCAGCAATATATGGTCGCGAACCGTCCAATTGCGGCATTCTTTCGAAAAGCACAGCCCCCTCACCGCGATACATGGTTAAGATGAGCACGGTCCCGGCATCCCTCTCGCCCTTGGCGAGGACGCTGGCGAATCCCCCTGCCGCCTCGACCATGCGGATCAGGCCGCCGACCTCAAGATGCGCGGGAAGCCGGCCCTCCACGCTCAGGCCCGCAGGGCGCGCATGAGCTGGCCGGTCTGCCTCCGATGTTCAGGCGGCATCGCGTTCCAGCTGATTGCTGAGCATGGCATAGAGCGCTTCGGCATCCGGGGCGTCGATCAACGCCTGGTGCATCGTCTCGTCGCGCACGAGGCGCGACAATGCCGCCAACGCGTGCAGATGCGTCGCGCCGGCATTTTCGGGCGAAAGCAGGCCGAACACCAGATCCACCGGCATACCATCCGCGGCGGCGAAGTCGACGGGATCTTCCAGCCGCAGCAGGACCACGACCGGTCGGTTGATGGCGGGACAGCGTGCATGGGGAATGGCGACACCGCGGCCAAAACCCGTCGAACCCAGCCTTTCGCGTTCTTCAAGCCTGTCGAGCACCATCGCCGGGTCGAGCCCGTATGCTTCGCCAAACATCCGGGCGATGCGCGCAAGCACGTCCGGCTTCGTGGCAAGCTGGGCAGCCACGACTGCCTCCGGCACAATGTTGAAATTGACGTTCATGACAGGAAAATCAGGACACCCATATTCATTCTTTTTGCCGTGGCCATGTCTGATCTACGACGTCCGTACGTACGACCAGATTGACCCCATGACAGCCAATTGTGGTCAACGAAAGGCAGCCATGAAAAGACCGCGCCGTCCGCTTCAGCGCGGCTCGACCCACCCGATCGACCCGTCGTTCCGGCGATAGACCATGTTGTGCCTGCCGGTCCCGGCATTCTTGAAGAACAGCGCGTTGGTGTTGCGCAGATCAAGCAGCATGACCGCATCGGCCACGCTCGATTCGGGAATGTCGACGCTGGTTTCGGCAATGATCGGCGGCGCATCGGCGATGATTTCTTCATCGGTATCGTCGCTGGCGAAAATGACATAGGCCGCCTCTTCCTCGCGCGCCGCATGCGCGGATTGCTCGTGGCGATCCTTGATCCGTCGCTTGTAGCGGCGCAGCTGCTTTTCGATCTTTTCGGCAGCAGCTTCGAATGCCTGGTGGGCATTATGCGCATCGGCCTGGCTCTTGAGAATCAGACCCTGCATCACATGCATCACGATATCGCAGCCGAAAGCGCCCGCCGGGGCCTTGCCGAGGGTGACATGCGAGGCAATCGCCCGGTCGAAGTATTTTTCGACAATTCCGGCCAGCCGTTCCTCGACATGGGCCTGCAAGGCGGAACCGGTGTCGATCTGATGTCCCGAGACGCGAATATCCATAGGGGCAAAATCTCCTTTTTTCCGACTTGGTCCCTGCGGACGCGATCTTCAACCGGTCCACAGCGGTGATTTGATCTTCTCCAGGAAAGCGCGATGGCGCTCAAGTTCGTCGGGGCTCGCCGCGTGGGGCCGCGGTTCGCGAAATTCGCCGCCCGCGCGTCCCGCGACGCGCGTGACAGGGCCAGAGGCCGCCGCATCCGTTTCAACCCGGGCTGTTGCCAGCTCGAGCCCGATCTGGCGTCCGCCCGTCAGCTCGACATAGACCTGCGCCAGCAGTTCGGCATCGAGCAGCGCGCCGTGCCGGACCCTGTGGCTGCGATCGATGCCATAGCGTGTGCACAGCGCATCGAGTGAAAGCTTGGCACCGGGGTGCCGTCTGCGCGCCAGCGCGATCGTATCGACCATGCGCGAAGTGCAGACCGGAGTAAGCCCGGCGCGCGCCAATTCGGCGTTGAGAAATCCGAAGTCGAACCCGGCGTTGTGCGCAACCAGCGGCGCCTCGCCAAGGAAATCGAGCAATTCGCCCGCGGTTTCGGCAAAAAGCGGCTTGCTCTCAAGGAATCCGATCGACAGCCCGTGCACTGCTTCGGCACCGGCCGGCATGTCGCGCTGGGGATTGAAGTAGGCGTGAAAGATCGCGCCCGTGGTCACCCTGTTGACCAGTTCGACGCAACCGATTTCAACCACTCGGTCCCCGTTTACTGGGTCAAGTCCGGTGGTTTCGGTGTCGAAAACGATCTCGCGCATCGACCTCCATATTGACCCTGGAACGCTGCGTGGCAAGCCTTTCCGACAATCTCCGCAACGCTCAGCGGTCCGCGCCAAGCCGCGAGACCAGATCGGCAACCGCGCGCCCGGTTTCCTCCAACGGGCCGCTGGTATCGATCACATGATCGGCGCGAGCGCGCTTTTCGGCATCGGGCATTTGCAGGCCAAGAATTCGGCCAAACTTTTCCGGCGTCATTCCCGGCCTCGCCAGGACCCTTGCGCGCTGCACCTCGGGCGGGGCAGACACCACCACGACCACATCGACCTGCCGGTTCCCGCCTTTCTCGAACAGTAGCGGGATATCGAACACCACCACCGGTGCGCCGGCGTGCTCGATCAGGAAGGCCTGCCGCCTCGCAGCTACCGCCGGGTGGACGATTCCCTCGAGCCGGGCAAGCGCCTCCTTGTCATCGAACACCATCGCCCCCAGCTTCTCGCGGTCGACCCCCTGCGGCCCGGTCGATCCGGGAAATTCCCGCACGATCGCATCCAGCAATGCGCCGCCCGGCCCCTGCATCACCCGCACCTCGGCATCGGCATCGAACACCGGCACACCCAGCCGCTCGAACATCGCGCCGACTGTCGATTTGCCCATTCCGATCGAGCCGGTGAGGCCGATGATGACGGGCTTGCTCATGCCGTGAGCATCGCGCGCAGTTCGGCATCGTGCTGGCGCGGGGCGGGTTGGCCAAAGAATTTCTCGAAGGCCGCAGCGGCTTGGCCGACAAGCATGGCGAGGCCATCGATGGTGCGGTGCCCGGCGGCGCTCGCCGCCGCGAGAAAGCCGGTTTCGAGCGGATCGGTGACGATGTCGTAGGCGATTGCACCGGGCGGGGCATGGGTCCAGTCGAAGGCCAGCGGCGGTTGCCCTCGCATGCCCAGCGGCGAGGCATTGACCACCAGATCGAGGCAGTCCGCGCGGTCGTCGAAGGTAAAATCGGTCGGATCGGCGAAATACGCAAGATCGACGCCATGGTGCTCGCCTTGCGGCGCAAGCTCATCGAGCAGCGCGCGTGCCTTCGCCGGATCGCGCCCGGCGAGCACGATGGTGAATCCATGGTCAGCCAGCGCCGCCACGATCGCCCGCGCCGCGCCGCCCGTGCCCATGATCCGGGCCATGCGGAACAGGTGCGGCTTCACCAACTCACCGCGCAGCGGTTCGAGGAACCCCGCGGCATCGGTGTTGGCGCCGGACAAGGCGCCATCCTGCTCCGAGAAAACAGTGTTCACCGCACCGATCTTCGCTGCAAGCGGATCGAGCCGACCAAGGAACGGCACGATCGCCTGCTTGTGCGGCATGGTGACATTGCATCCGCGCCAGTCCACGTCTCCGCGCCTCCGCGTGAAATAATCTTCCAATTCCTCGGGCCTGACATGACAGGCGTGGTATTCTGCATCGATCCCCAGCTTGCCCAGCCAGAAGTTATGGATCGCCGGGCTTTTCGACTGTGCGATCGGATCGCCGATGACTTCCGCATACGGGGCGCTCATGCCTCAAGCTCCCCCAGGTCGCGCAGCGCGCCAAGCACCGCCAGCAGCGGCATGCCGAGCACGGTGAAGTGGTCGCCTTCGATTGAATCGAACAGTTGCGCCCCGCGCCCCTCGATCCGGAAAACGCCGACGCAATGGCCGACCGCTGGCCATTCGGCATCGAGATAGTGCTCGATGAACGTATCGGACAAGGTTCGCACATGCAGCCGAGCCAGCGAAGCCCGGCTCCAGACCACTTCGCCCGAACGCGCCAGTGCGGCCGCCGAGTGGAGTTCCATCACCCGTCCAGAAAAGCTGCGCAGATGGCGCGCCGCCTCCGCGCGGCTGGCGGGCTTGTCGAACCGCACCCCATCGACCGAAACCAGCGAATCGCTGCCCAGAACCAAAGCATTGTCATTGTCGATCGCAAGGGCCTTGGCCTCTGCCAGAGCGCGGGCCACTTCGGCGGCAGGCTGACCAACCAACCCGGCCTCGACCGCGCGTTCGTCAATCGCCGCAGGGATAGCCTTGAAGGCGACCCCCGCCGCCTCCAGCATGGCCCGGCGCGAGGCGCTGGCCGAAGCGAGAATCAGGCTCATATCGGCTTCGCCCCCTGGAGCAGCGGCACATCCTCGCCCGTACGGTGGCTGAGCAGCCGGATCGCGGCGGCGGCGGTTTCCTCGATCGAGCGCCTCGTCACGTCGATTACCGGCCAGCCATTGTCGGCAAACAGCCTGCGCGCGAACTTCAGCTCCTCGCGCACGCGCTCGTCATCGACATAAGAAGTTTGCGTATCCTCGTGCAGGCTGAGCAGGCGGCTGCGGCGGATCTGCACCAGCCGTTCGGGCGCGGTTGTGAGGCCGATCACCAGCGGACGCTTGAGCGAGAACAGCGCGGCCGGCGGCGGGCTTTCGACCACTATCGGGATGTTCGCCGTTTTGTAGCCGCGGTTGGCGAGATAGATGCTGGTCGGGGTCTTGGAGGTGCGCGATACGCCGGCAAGGACAATATCGGCCTGTTCCCAGTTCTCCCACCCGATCCCGTCATCGTGGGCAATGGTGAACTGTATCGCCTCGACCCGCCGGAAATAGGCCTCGTCCATCGCGTGTTGGCGACCGGGGCGACCACGGGCAACCTCGCCAAGCTGTGTTTCGAGCGCTTCGGTCACCGCATCGAGCACCGGGACCGCAGGCAATCCAAGCCGGCGGCAGTGTTCCTCGAGCTGCTTGCGCGTTTCGGGATTGACCAGCGTGAACAAGACCAGGCCGGGATTGTCGGCCAGATCGGGCACGATCCGGTCGAGATGCTGGCGCGAACGCACCATCGGCCAGAAGTGACGAACCAGATCGGGATCATCGAACTGCGCCAGCGCCGCCTTGGCGATCATCTCCAGCGTTTCGCCGGTGGAATCGGAAACAAGGTGAAGATGGAGGCGGTGCATGGTCCTGATCCGGCTTACCCTGTTTCGCGTTCGGTCCGCATGTTTGCGCCGCTGCGCCATGTGGACAAGCACCGGCATAAAACACGGCACAGGTCTGGCGACAAGACGGGGGATCGATTTGCTACCCACTACCGGCGTTTTCCTCCGGGTGTTTCTCGACACCCGCTGACACCTTTCGACAGGCTGGGGATAGTGCGCAAAAGATTCGTTTGACGCATGAATCGCGCGAGTCGCCGCCAATTCCCGGCTGTTCATCGCGGGAGAATTCGGGCAGGGCCGCCCAATCCCCGGTTTCCACAGGGCCAACAAAAGACATAATCCTTCTAATATATATTATTATTGTTGAATGGACCGATCCGATGCCCGGAATCCTCCTTGAAACTCTGCGTGGCAAGCGTGGCGGCCAGGTTCCCGTCTGGTTGATGCGGCAGGCTGGGCGCTATCTGCCCGAATATCGCGCCCTGCGTACGGAGAAGGGCGGTTTTCTCGATCTGGTCTATGACAGCGAGGCCGCCGCCGAGATTACCCTGCAACCGGTCCGCCGTTTCGGCCTTGATGGGGCGATCCTGTTTTCCGATATCCTGATCGTCCCCCATGCGATGGGCCAGGGGCTTGAGTTCCTCGTGGGCGAAGGCCCGAAGCTTTCACCAAGGTTGCTCGACGCCGCGCTCGGCAGCTTTGTGGCGCGGCCCGGGCGGTTCGATCCGATCTATGATACGGTGCGGTTGTCCCGCATGGCGCTCGATCCGCAGGTCACCATGCTGGGCTTTGCCGGAAGCCCGTGGACGGTCGCGACCTATATGGTTGCTGGCGAAGGCAGCCGTGACCAGCACGAGACGCGCGCGCTCGCCTATCGCGACCCGGCGCAGTTTCAGGCAATCATGGATGCGATCGCGGACGTTACGGTCACCTATCTGCGCGGCCAGATCGATGCCGGGGCCGAAGCCGTCCAGTTGTTCGACAGTTGGGCAGGCAGTCTGGCGCCCGACCAGTTCGAGCGCTGGGTGATAGCGCCGAATGCGCGGATCGTTGCAGCGCTCCATGAAAGCCACCCCGATTGTCCGGTGATCGGCTTTCCCAAGGGCGCGGGTGAAAAGCTGGTCGCCTATGCGCGCGAGACGGGCGTCGATGCGCTGGGACTGGATGAGACGGTCGATCCCGTCTGGGCGCATCGCACGTTGCCGCAGGGCCTGCCGGTACAGGGTAATCTCGATCCGTTGCTGCTCGAGGCCGGCGGCGAGAGCCTGGAGCGGCGGGCCGAGGCGATCCTCGATGCCTTTTGCGAGCGGCCGCTTGTGTTCAACCTCGGTCACGGGATCGGGCAGCACACCCCGATCGCACACGTCGAGCGGTTGATCGAGGCTGTGCGCGGATGGAAGGGATGACGTTTGCCCTTTGACGCTCTATCTGGCAGCGAATGCAGGAAATTCTCGCCATGATCTACCTCTGGCTCAAGGCTGGTCATATCCTCTTCGTGATCTTCTGGATGGCGGGGCTGTTCATGCTTCCGCGCCTGTTCGTCTATCACCAGGAAGCCGATGAAGAATCACCCGAGGCGGCGCGATATGTCGAGCGCGAGCGGCGCCTGATCCGGATCATCCTGACACCTTCGATCGTCGTGGCTTGGGTGCTGGGGCTGGCGCTGGCCTGGACCACTGGCGCGTTCGGCTACGGTTGGTTTCATGCCAAGCTGGCGATCGTGATCGCTCTTTCAGGCTATCACGGCTGGCTCGTCTCCTATGCCAGGCGGCTAGCCGCGGGCGAGCGGCCGCTGCCAGGAAAGACCTTGCGCATGCTCAACGAAGTGCCCGGCCTCGCCGCGGTGCTGGTGGTGGTGCTGGTGGTGGTGCGTCCATTCTGAGTCCGGGCCGATAACCGGAGGTGCAGGCGGCCACACAGCCCTGCCGATCGCCGATTGACGCGGCGCCGCCCAAGGCCTATTTCACCCGCTGTCTATTGGCTATGGGCCGCATATCCTGTGCGGCCCGGTCTGCTTTCTCCAAGCCCATGTCTCCGACCCCGTCGGGGCACTGACCTGCCAGCCCATCATACGGAAACTGCAAGATGCATCTAAGGGAACTCAAACAGAAGACTTCGGCCGAACTGGTCAGCATGGCGGAGGAGCTGGAAATCGAAGGCGCCTCGACCATGCGCCGGCAGGATCTGATGTTCTGCGTGCTGCGCGAACTGGCCGAGGACGAGGAATATACCGACAAGATCATGGGGGTCGGTACGATCGAGGTGATGCAGGACGGTTTCGGCTTCCTGCGCAGCCCCGAAGCCAACTACCTCGCCGGGCCGGACGATATCTATGTCTCGCCCAACCAGGTCCGTAAATGGGGCCTTCGCACCGGCGATACGGTGGAAGGCGAGATCCGCGCCCCGCGCGACGGCGAGCGCTATTTTGCGCTGACCAACCTCACTTCGGTCAATTTCGACGACCCCGACGCGGTGCGCCATCGCACCAATTTCGACAATCTCACCCCGCTCTATCCCGACGAGAAGCTCAACCTCGACACACTCGATCCGACGGTGAAGGACAAGAGCGCGCGGATCATCGACATCATCGCGCCGCAGGGCAAGGGCCAGCGAGCGCTGATCGTCGCCCCGCCGCGCACCGGCAAGACCGTGCTGTTGCAGAATATCGCCAAGGCGATCACTGACAATCACCCTGAGGTGTTCCTGCTGGTGCTTCTGGTCGATGAACGCCCTGAGGAAGTTACCGACATGCAGCGCAGCGTGAAGGGCGAGGTAATTTCCTCAACCTTCGACGAACCTGCCAGCCGCCACGTCCAGGTTGCCGAAATGGTGATCGAGAAGGCCAAGCGCCTTGTCGAGCACAAGAAGGATGTCGTGATCCTGCTCGATTCGATCACCCGCCTTGGCCGTGCCTACAACACCGTGGTCCCCAGCTCGGGCAAGGTTCTGACGGGCGGCGTCGATGCCAATGCATTGCAGCGGCCCAAACGCTTCTTCGGCGCGGCGCGCAACATCGAGGAAGGTGGCTCGCTGTCGATCATCGCCACCGCGCTGATCGATACCGGCAGCCGCATGGACGAGGTGATCTTCGAGGAATTCAAAGGCACCGGCAACAGCGAAATCGTGCTTGATCGCAAGGTTTCGGACAAGCGCATCTTCCCTGCGCTCGATGTCGGCAAGTCGGG
>PNJY01000030.1 GCA_013822125.1 Erythrobacter sp.
CAGGCGAGCAGGATGCCGGTGCGGCGAGTGGACGGCAATGCAGTGGTAGATACGGGCGCGCTCATGGTCGGATCATGTCCTGATGCTGTGTGTTACAGGCTCTATAGCCACCCGGGCGGTGGCGGCAAGGGCCAAGGGCAGAGCACGTACCAATCGCATGGGTGACGCTTTACCCATGCTGAATGCGCAGCCGGGAATGGCCGACCCTGTGGAGAGTTTGCCACAGTCTGCAAGCAAGCTCTGGCGCATGGCCCTGAAACGTTTGCGCGTCCTGCCGAATTAATTCTACAACACGACATAGTGATACGCACGTGCGTTCGATTCCTTAAGGCTGGTCAACTTTTCACGGTCAGCCTATGTTAAGCACCCTATCCACAGGATAGACGGCGCGCGAATCGTGGTTTGAACGCGCATGATGGAGGGACGTTCGAAGTGGCCAAGGCCTTGGCAGTTGCTGGCATGAAACGCGCGAAACCCGCGTTGCCGCTGGTGCTGGCCGCAATGGGGCTGGCGTTCGGGCTTCCCAGTGCCGGATTGGCAGTTGTCGCGATAACCGGACATGTCAATCAGGGTACGAGCATTTTCACGCCTGCCTCTGTCGAACCCGAGATTGCGCGGGCCTTGGCCGAACGTGCGGGCGACAGGCCGTTTCGCTTCACCCCTGCCGGAAAACCGGGCAAGCGGGACCGGCCGGTGACGGTTGCTGTACGGGTCGACAGCGATATCGCGCAGGCGATCAGCGTGCGTTCCGCGATCGATGCCGCAGGTGGCGCGGGCACCGGCATTTCGGCGATTTCCTCGAGCCGCTACGATCTGGGCGCGGCGCGCGGGTACAAGAGCTTTGCCCGACCTGCCGTGCTGCCTGACAGTGTCCGGCGGGTCGAGATGCCTGACCTTGCGAGCTTCAAGCCGGCCAGTCCCGGCGTGGACCAACCGGACCGCTTCCGGGCGCGCATAGCGCTCGAAGGCAAGGGCAAGGCTGGGCGTTCGGAGGGGACCTTCGAATCGCTTGGCTCGCAGACGGTCGATCTGGGCGGCGCCTACAGCCTTTCGCGCAATCTTGATGTGACCGCCGGTGTCCGCCTCTCGCAGGAACGCGACAGATTGGCCCCGCTGACCGATTCGGTGCAGGACAGCCAGGCCGTTTACGTCGGCACTCAGCTGCGCTTCTGATTTCCCGTTTCGGTAAATTCGTATTCGTACGGCCCGCTTAGGCGGGTTTTTTGTTTCACTTGCCCGGCACCAGCGCTAGCTTCCTTCCAACAAAATCTGGTGGAGGGTGATATGGCGCGTGTAGCGATAGTGACCGGGGGCACCCGCGGCATCGGGCGGGCGATCTGCGAAAGGCTCAAGGCTGACGGCTTTACCGTCGTCGCCAATTATGCGGGCAACGATGCCGCCGCCAATCAGCTCAAGGCCGATACCGACGTGGCCTGCTACAAGTGGGATGTCGGCGACCATGAAGCGACGCTGGACGGCTGCACCCGTGTGGCCCGGGAAGTCGGCCCGATCGACGTGGTGGTCAACAATGCCGGGATCACGCGCGATGGCACGCTCCACAGGATGAGCTACGATGACTGGCACGAGGTGATGCGGATCAACCTCGGCGGCTGCTTCAACATGGCCAAGGCCTGCTTTCCCGGCATGCGCGAGCGCGGTTGGGGCCGGATCGTCAATATCGGTTCGATCAACGGGCAGGCGGGGCAATATGGCCAGGTCAACTATGCCGCCGCAAAATCGGGCATCCACGGATTCACCAAAGCGCTGGCGCAGGAAGGCGCGAAATTCGGCGTCACCGTCAACGCCATCGCGCCCGGCTATATCGATACCGACATGGTTGCCGCAGTCCCGCTGCCGGTGCTCGAAAAGATCGTCGCCAAGATTCCCGTCGGACGCCTTGGCCACGCCAGCGAAATCGCGCGCGGCGTCGCCTTCCTGTGCAGCGAGGACGCGGGCTTCGTCACCGGCTCGACCATGAGCATCAACGGCGGCCAACACATGTATTGATGCTAATAGCGGAATTACGGCTTGCGACCCAACTGTGACCGTGATGCAGGGCGTAGCGCATCCTGCCAAGCGAAAACCTGCATCAATCATATCTGAAGAAGTTGCATCGATTTTGAATCTGTTCGGACTCTTTCGAAATCGCGGAGCCAATTTCTGATTCCATTCGCATCATGGCCGCGAAAGATCGGAACCCCTTCGATCTAGTCAGATGCGGGCATGTCGATGCAGTCCAACTCCAACCGAACCTTTCGAATCCTGTTCGAATACGCCGTCTATCCGGTCTTGCTAGTTGGCTTCTTTGCCAGCTTTGCAATTGCGCTCGACGCGGGCGTCGCTCCAGGTCTCGCGCTGATGGCGATAACAATCGCCCATATGGCGATCATAGCCGCGCTGGAAATTGTCATGCCGGCAAGACCTGATTGGGGATGGTCTAACGATAGGCAGGTCTTCAATGACATTGTTCATGGCATCCTGCTCGACTTTGGCGGACGGATTGGGACATCCGCACTTACAATCCTGCTCGTGACTCTGTTCACAGCGAATTTACCAGGAGCGGTCTGGCCTATCTGGCCGGTCGCATGGCCATTCGCGCTGCAACTGGCGCTGGCAATTGTGGTCTACGATTTTGGCGACTACTGGAAGCATCGCGCTTACCACCAATGGAACTGGGCGTGGCCAATCCACATCCTGCACCACAATCCACCAATCATGCACGTTTTTAAGGCAGGACGGTTGCACTTTATCGAAGCCATCCTGCGCGCAGGAGTGGTCAGCGCACCATTCGTGGTTTTTGGCGCCGGGACCGAAATTGTATGGTGGATTGCGGCGCTGGGGAACGGCCTGGGCGGACAGAACCACTGGAACGTCAAGACACGCCTTCCCTCGTGGCTCGATGCAGTGATCGTGACTCCGAATACGCACTGGTTGCACCACGCAAAAGCCGATCGATATCAGCTATGCAACCTTTCGCCGTTCACGCTGTGGCCAGACCATCTGTTCGGAACTTTTTATCGCCAGCCAGAAGGCGGCATCGCGGATGTCGGCGTGAGTTACGATCCTGTGCCACGCAATGTTTTCGGACAAATCCTTACCCCCTTCATCTGGCCCATACTGAAATCGCGGGCCGAGAATAAGGCTGCACAACACGACCATGGTGAAGGACAACCAATAGATGCGCAGACCTGAATTCATTGCCGCGCAATCCGGCTATGCGCGCGGATTTCTGGGCAGGCTGATTGCCCGTATCATGGCGCGGGAAACCTTCGCCGATAACGCAAGGGCGGTGGAGCTGCTCGACATCCGCGACGGGGACCGTGTGATAGACATCGGCTGTGGGCCGGGCGCGATGCTGGAGATGATTGCCGTACAACATCCAGATGCCATGATCGTTGGCCTTGATCCCTCTCCCGCCATGATCGAGGTGGCAACGCGCAGGAACGCGCGAGCGATCAACGCCGAGCAAACTCACATTATCGAAGCGCGGGTTGAAGAGGTTTCCGACCAGATCGGCCAGTTTGACAAGGCTCTTTGCGCGCATGTCATATATTTCTGGAGGGATCTGGAGGCAGGACTAAAGGCGATTGCCGACCTATTGGTAAGTGGGGGAAGATTGGCGATTCTCTGTAATCCAACCGGTTCTGCCAAAACCTCATCGTTTCCAGATTCGATCTACACATTCTATGAAATGGCTGAATTGCGCGCTGCTTTAGAACGCGCGGATATGAGCCTCATCCTAATTGATGAGATCCGCGAAAATGGTCCTGTTGTGTTGATCGCTGAACGAAACTAAACGCAATTTCCTCCCTCGATCCAATAAGGGACCCATCCACATCGTCCGGTTTCCACCCAATTCCCGCCATTGCGCTTTCTTCCAATCATTTACCGAAAGCTGACGTTGGCGATCACGGCTGCTATGCTCGTAGAATGAACGTGGCCACCCCCTACCACCCCCCGGTCAAGCGCTCGGTCGAGATCGCCGGGCACAAGACCTCAATCAGCCTCGAACCGCTGTTCTGGGATATGCTGCGCGCGGCGGCAGAGGCTGAGGGCTTACCGATCAACGCACTGGTCGCGCGGATAGATGAGGAACGGATCAAGTCGCCGACCCCGCCGGGGCTGGCAGGCGCGGTGCGGATCTGGCTGGTGAGGCAGAAGCAACTCTAACCGGGCTCTTGTTCAGGCTGTGGCGAAAATCGGGATGGGGCGACACCCGGAGCGCAGCGACCTTTGTGGTCGTGAGCACCGGAAGGGCGGACCATCGCGATTTGCAGCCCAGCATGGGCAAGAGCTAGTCGTCAGCCACGCGCTCGATATCGGCGCCGACGAGTTGCAGCTTCTCCTCGAGTCGCTCGTAACCGCGGTCGAGGTGATAGAGGCGGCGCACCACCGTTTCGCCCTCGGCGGCAAGCCCGGCGATCACCAGGCTGAATGACGCGCGAAGATCGGTCGCCATGACTTCCGCCCCGGTCATCCGCGCCACACCCTTGACGATCGCGGTACGGCCCTCGGTCGCAATGTCCGCGCCCATCCGGCGCAGTTCGGGCACATGCATGTAGCGATTTTCGAAGATCGTTTCCTTGAGCACGCTGGTGCCTTCGGCGCGGCAGAGCAGCGCCATCATCTGCGCCTGCATGTCGGTGGCAAAGCCGGGATAGGGTGCGGTGGTGAGATCGGTCGCCTTGAGCGGCCCATCGGCATGCACTGCAATGCCCCCGCGCCGTTCTTCGATCTCGACCCCGATCAGGCGCAGCGCGGTAAGCGTGGCGTGCATCTCGTCGGCCCTGGCGCCGTCGAGGAACACTTCGCCGCCGGTGATCGCCGCCGCGCAGGCATAGGAGCCGGCCTCAATCCGGTCGGCCATGACGCGGTAGGTTGCGCCGTGGAGGCGCCTGACGCCGTGGATGGTGAGATCGGAAGTGCCGATGCCCTCGATCTCCGCCCCCATCGCGCTGAGCAGATTGCACAAATCGACAATTTCGGGCTCGCGCGCGGCGTTGAACAGGCGGCAGGTGCCGCTGGCGAGCACCGCGGCCATAACTGCGTTTTCGGTCGCGCCGACCGAGACGACGGGAAAATCGAAATCGCCGCCGGGCAGCCCGCCATCGGGCGCCATCGCCTTGACATAGCCTTGCGCCAGTTCGATCCGCGCACCGAAGGCCTCGAGCGCCTTCAGATGCAGGTCGATCGGGCGGTTTCCGATCGCGCATCCGCCGGGCATCGAAACCGTTGCCTCACCCATTCGCGCCAGCATCGGGCCGAGCACCAGGATCGAGGCACGCATCTTGCGCACCAGATCATAGGGCGCGACCGACGAGGTTATCCGCGGTGCCTCGAGGCTCATCACCCGCCCGAAATCCTGCGGCCGCGTGCCCTGGATCACGGTGGTGACGCCGAACTGGTTCATCAGGTGCTGGAACCCGTCGATATCGGCGAGGCGCGGCAGATTGCGCAGCGTCACCGGCTCTTCGGTCAGGAGCGCGCAGGGGATCAAGGTGAGCGCGGCATTCTTCGCGCCTGAAATGGGAATTGTCCCTTCCAGCCGGTTGCCGCCACAGATTACGAGTTTGTCCATCCGGACCGCTTAGCCAATCCGGCGCGCCGCGCAAATGGCTGATTGGCGCCGCACCGAATTGCGCTGTTGACCGCGCCGCCGTGCACCTCCAAACCGCAGGCCATGACCACGCGCAAACCCATCAGGAAAGCAGTGTTCCCGGTTGCGGGCCTCGGCACCCGTTTCCTCCCCGCGACCAAGGCGATCCCCAAGGAAATGCTGGCGATCGTCGATCGGCCCCTGATCCAGTATGCGGTGGACGAGGCGCGCGAGGCGGGGATCGAACAGATGATCTTCGTCACCGGACGCGGAAAGACCGCGATCGTCGAACATTTCGACATCGCCTACGAACTCGAATCGACGATGAGCGAACGCGGCAGGGACATGCGCGTGCTCGATGCGACCCGCGCCACCCCGGGCGATATCATCACCGTGCGCCAGCAGGTGCCGCTGGGGTTGGGCCACGCGATCTGGTGCGCGCGCGCGATCGTAGGCGTGGAGCCCTTTGCGATCCTCCTGCCCGACGAACTGATGATCGGCCGGAAAAACGGCTCCGGCTGCATGAAGCAGATGGTCGAGGCCTATGGCGAAGTCGGCGGCAATCTGGTCAGCGTGCTCGAAGTTCCGCACGAGGAAGTTTCGAGCTACGGCGTGATCGCTCCGGGCGAACTGCGCGGCAAGCTGACCGAGGTGCGCGGCCTGGTCGAAAAGCCTGCCGCGGACAAGGCGCCTTCGAACAAGATCGTCTCGGGCCGATATATCCTCCAGCCCGAGGTGATGCGCGTGCTCGAAGCGCAGGGAAAGGGCGCGGGCGGCGAAGTGCAGCTGACCGACGCCATGGCGAAGATGATCGGCACCCAGCCGTTTCACGCCGTCACCTTCGACGGCAGGCGCTTCGATTGCGGCAGCAAGACAGGCTTTGTCGAGGCGACGCTGGCGCTGGCCCTCGAACGCCAGGACATCGGGGCCGAAGTGCGCGCGATGGCGGAGCGCCTATTGCGCGGCTGAGGGGATCGTCTCACCCGCGGCGTCTTGCGCCCGCGCCGCGTATTCGTCGCGCAGTTCGCGCTTGTAGAGCTTGCCATTGGCCTCGCGCGGCAATGCGCTGCGGAAATCGAACAGCCGGGGGATCTTGATCCTTGCGAGCTGCGGCAGGAGGAATGCGCGCAGCTCCTCCTCCAGCGCAGGCCCGGCTTCGGCCATGTCGGCGGGCTGGACCACTGCCACCACTTGTTCTCCCAGATCGGGATCGGGCGCGCCGATCACGGCCGCGTCCATCACCTTGGCGTGGCTGATCAGCAGGTTCTCGATCTCCTGCGGGTAGATATTGACCCCGCCCGAGATGATCATGTGGCTCTTGCGGTCGGTGAGGTAGAGGAACCCGTCTGCATCCAGATGGCCGATATCGCCCAGCGTCATCCACCCTTCGGGATGCAGCGCCTCGGCAGTCTTGACTGGATCGTTGTGATAAGTGGGCAGGACCGCGTTCTCGAAATAGACCAGCCCGTCCTCGCCAGCGGGAAGTTCCTCGTCGCCCGGGCCGCAGATGTGCAGCTTGCCGAAGATCGCGCGGCCAACCGATCCGGGATGCGCCAGCCAGTCGGCGCTGCCGATCATGGTCATGCCGATGCCTTCGGAACCGGCATAGTATTCGATCAGGATCGGCCCCCACCATTCGATCATCGCCCGCTTGATCGGCACCGGGCAGGGCGCGGCGGCATGGATCGCGCGTTTGTGGCTGGAAAGATCGTATCGGGTGCGCGCCTCGTCATCGAGCCGCAGCATGCGCACGAAATGCGTGGGCACCCACTGGCTGTCGGTCACGCGGTATTTCTCGATTGCCTGAAGTGCCGCTTCGGGGTCGAACTTCTCCATCATCACGATGGTCCCGCCCAGCCGGTGCACGGTTGAACACCATCCGATCGGCGCGGCGTGATAAAGCGGTGCGGGGGAGAGATAGACCATGCTGCCGTCGGCTGGCATGCCCGCGCCCATCACCGCCATCCCCATCAAGGGCACATTCGCCTGTGGATCGGGATCGGCGGGCGCCGCGGGCCTGATACCCTTGGGCCGCCCAGTGGTGCCGGAGCTGTAGAGCATGACCATGCCTGCACGCGGATCGGCGATGGGCAACGGCGCATGGGCGGCGAGCGCGCGGGCAAAGTCCTCCTCGCCGTCACCGTCCATCACCAGCACGGGCAGATCGGGAAGTTCGCTGCGCAATTGGCCCATCACATGCGCGAATGCGGTCGAGGTGATGAGCAGCCGTGCCCCGCTGTCGCGAAGGATATAGGCGATCTCGGGCGCGGTGAGACGGGTCGAAACCGGCACCAGCATGGTGCCCGCGCGCTGCGAGCCCCAGATCAGCGTGAAATACTCGATCCGGTTTTCCAGCAGCACGGCAAAAGCATCGTCGCAGCGCAGCCCGCGCGCGCGCAGCAACTGCGCAAAGCGGTTCGCGGCCTGATCCATCTGTGCGAAGGTGATGGTCTGACCGCTCCCGGCCATGATCACCGCGGGATGATCCGGACGGGTTGTTGCATGATCGATCGGATGCAGGCTCAACGGTCTCTCCCTCACCCTGTCAACTCGGGTTTTATCGAGCAACCTAACCGATCGTCGCGGAGCGACAATAAAAAAAGGCGGCGGGATGACCCGCCGCCCATGATCGGACATCCTCTCCAATGTCCGTACCCGCTTCCAGGCGGGATACCGAATTTGCTTCTAGTCGCCGCCTTGCGCCAACTGCTCTGCCTTCCCGGCCAGCCTGATCGCTTCGGCCGCACCCGTCATGTAAGGCAGCGGATCGACCGCAAGATCGCCGATCCGCACTTCGTAATGCAGATGGGGCCCGGTCGAGCGGCCGGTCGATCCGACATAGCCGATCACGTCGCCCTTGCGCACCCGCTCACCCGGAGCGACCGCGAGCCGCGACATGTGGGCATACCGTGTTTCAAGCTGGGCGCCGTGCGCAATTTCGACATAAAGGCCGTAGGTCGAATACCACTGCGCCTTGCCGACGATGCCGTCAGCCGTGGCATAGATCGGCGTGCCCGTGGGGGCAGCAAGATCGATCCCCTTGTGCTGGCGACGACCGCCGAGCACGGGGTGCGTACGCATGCCGAAGCCGCTGGTCAGCGCCGGTCCGTCGAGCGGAAGGCGCGAAGGGATCGACACGCTGGGGCGCAGGGTCGAACCTTGCGGCCCGGAACGGTCGAGTGCTTCCCAGCTTGCGAAAAGCTGCTGGAACTTCTCATCGCCCGTCAAAGCGCCGCCCTGCGTCTGACGCAGCGGTTGGGTGATGTCGGCGTTGGCGTTGGCTGAGGAATTGGCAAGCACTGGGCCTGACAGGAGGGCCAGGCAACCGAGCAAAGCGGCAGACGCGGTCTTGATGAACAGGCGCAGGTTCTGCGATCCAGCCAAGAGTTCCAACCATCCGCGCCGCATCGAGGCAGCGCCCTTTCTGTTGCGAGACCCGAAGAGACCCCGCAGGAGTGCTCAACGCAATCATCTGAAATTTGCCGCTAAGGAAGCCCCTCCCTCGCGTTGGCCCGGTTATGAAGGCGCAGGGTCAGCGCGCAACCCTTGTCCCTGAGTCAAGCGACAAACCGGCAGTGAGACGGGTTGAGTCGTTGAACGGTGGCCGGACGCTGTCTTCGGATCGTGCCCGTTCGCAGCAGCATTGGGCCTTGTGGCACCGAATCACGGTGCGGTTGCGGCTTCCAGAACTTCGGCGGCGTGGTCCTTGACCCTGACCTTGCGCCATACCCGCTCGATCATGCCGTCCGCGCCGACCAGATAAGTGGTTCGCACCATGCCCATGTAGCTGCGGCCATAATTCTGCTTCTCGGTCCAGATGCCCAGCGCATCGGACAGCCCGCCCACAGCGGCATCGCTGGCGAGCGGTACGGCCAGGCCATGCCTGGCGATAAAGCGCTGATGCCTTGCAGGCGAATCCTTGCTGACGCCCAGCAGCGCCACTCCCGCCCGGTCGAATTCGTGCTTGAGCGCAGTGAAATCCTTCGCTTCGGTGGTGCAGCCGGGCGTATCGTCCTTCGGGTAAAAGAAAATGACCAGCCTTTGCCCGCGGAAATCGGATGGTTTCACCGTCCCCCCATCGGGGGTTTCGAGGACGATATCGGGTATCGCATCGCCAACGTCTGCGCCCACATCGGATAATTCGCTCACTATTCCATCTCCAGTGCTTCGCCAAAAACTTGCCCCCAGACGCCTGCGACCATATGCCGCGCCCAAGCAAACTCGTGCATCAGCGCGTCAGGGCTTTCCTGCTTGCAAGCCCGCGCCAGGGCCAGCGCGGCGGCCTGCGGCGGCAGTGCCAGATCGGGTGCGAGCAGCCGCGCCGATACCAGCAGCCGCGTCATCAGATCGTGCGCAGCACGCAGCTCGCGTGCAATCAGGCCCGCCCTTGCCAGCGCGTCGATCGCCGCGCCCAGATCGGCGTCGAGGCCGACGTGATCGCGCAACTGCAGATAGTGCACTAGGAACTCGAGATCGACCAGCCCGCCGCGCAGCAGCTTGGCATCGAGCATGCCCCCCGGCGGCTTATGCTGCGCGATCTCCCCGCGCATCTTGAGCACATCGGCGCGCAGCGTTGCCGCATCGCGATCCTGCCCCAGCACTTCGGCGATGATCAGCCCCAACTCCTCACGCACCGGGGCAGAGCCGACCAGTACGCGCGCGCGGGTGAGCGCCATGTGCTCCCAGGTCCAGGCGGCCTCGCGCTGGTATTTGGCAAAGCTCGCACAGGTCACGGCCAGCGGCCCTTGTGCGCCCTGCGGCCTGAGCCGCGTATCGACATCGTACAGCGCGCCCTGCGCAGTGGGTACGCTCAGGGCCGCGCTCACGCGCTGCGCCAGGCGGTTATAATAGAGCGTCCCGCCCAGCGGCCTTGCGCCATCAGATTCGGCGCTCGATTCACCGGTGAAGAGATAGATCAGATCGAGATCGGATGCGTGGGTGAGCGCGCCGCCGCCGAGCCGCCCCAGGCCCAGCACCACCAGCTCGCTCCCTGCGATGCGCCCGTGCCTGCGCGCGAATTCCTCGTCCGTCGCCCGATGCGCGACTGCCAGCGCCGCCTCGGCCGCGCGCGACAGCGCCGCGGCGATGTCGAGCGGATCGTGCACCCCCTCGATCAGTTGCAGGCCTAGGGCAAAACGCAGTTCGCCCGTTACCAGCCGAATGCGGTCGAGCAGATATTCGTAATCGGGCGCGGTGCCGATTCCGGTCATGCGCGCAGCCAGCGCCTCGACGCTGCCCGGCAGATCGAGGGCGCTGTGATCGATCAGCGTGTCGAGCAGTTCGGGGCGCCGCCCCAGTTCCTCGGCGAGCGCGGGCGCAAGCGTGAGGATCGCCAGAAGTTGCCCGAACAGCGCCGGCCGGGCCTCGAGCAGGCGGAACAGGTTGATCGCCGACGAGGTGCTCGCAAGCAGAGCCTCGAAGCGCAGCATCGCAGCCTCGGGCTCGTTAACGCCTGCCAGCGCATCCACCAGTGCGGGGAGCATCGCGTCGAAGGCGGCTAGCGCAGCAGAGCTGCGCAAGGAGCGATAGCGCCCGTCGCGCCAGCCCGCGATGCGCCCGGCGATCGTCTCGGGATCGTCAATGCCGAGTGTGGTGAGGCGCTCGGCCATTTGCGGCGCACTCACGCCGACACTTGCCCTTGTCGCCGCATCGGGAATCAGCCTGTCATAGGCACGCGCCACGCCTTCGGTGATTTCGCGCAACCCGGCGATCAGCGCCGTGCCGTCCTTGAACCCGTCGAGCCGCGCCACGCTTTCGAGCGCGCCGCCTTCGGGCAGGCTGTGCGTCTGGCGATCGTGCACCATCTGGAGCCGGTGCTCGGTCACGCGCAGCCGGTCATAAGATTCGCCGAGCATCCGCGCGTCATCATCCGCGATATGTCCAGCAGCGGCCAGTGCATCGAGCGCCGCGCGCGTCCCACGCAGCCGCAACGAAGGGTCGCGCCCGCCGTGGATCAACTGGTGCGTCTGGGCGAAGAATTCGATCTCGCGGATGCCGCCGCGCCCGTGCTTGAGGTTGTAGCCGGGCCCCGGCTCGACCGGACCGCGGTAGTTGGAGCGGATGCGCGCAGTCAGCTGCCGGATCTCGTCGATTGCCCCGAAATCGAGGCTCGATCGCCACACAAACGGCTGGATTTGGCGCAGGAAGGCCTCGCCCGCCGCAACGTCGCCCGCAGCCGCGCGCGCGCGGATGAAGGCAGCACGCTCCCACGCCAATGCAGAGCTTTCGTAATGCGTCAGCGCCGCCTCGGTCGAGATCGCCAGCGGGCTTACCTCGGATGCCGGGCGCAGCCGCAGATCGACCCGGAAGACATAGCCGTCCTCGGTGTTCTCGCTGAGCATGCGCACGAGTTCGCGTGCATAGCGCTGCGCTGCCTCGCCCGGTTCGTCGCGCTCGCGCCGCGCCAGGCGGGCGGGATCGTAAAGCAGGATCGGGTCGATGTCCGAACTGTAGTTGAGCTCTATCGCGCCGTGCTTGCCCAGCGCCAGCGCAATCATGCCCCGGGAGGTCCGCTCGCCGGTGCGCCGCGCTATCGCCTCGGCAATGGCCCGTTCGAGCGCGCGGTCGGCAAACGCCGAAAGCTCGGTCATCACCAGAGCCAGCGGAAACGCACCCGCAAGATCTCCCACCGCCAACGTGGTGGCGAGCGCCATACGCTCGCGCCGCAGCGCCACTTCCAGCGTCGGCGCGCCCTCTCCTGCCTCCCTGGCGAAAGCAAGCGCCGCCTCCCCCGCGCCACGCGCGAGCAGGTCCGCAAGCTCCGGCTGCCGACCCAGCGCGCCCGCCAGGAACGGGGCCTCCGCCCGCGCCCGCGCCAGTGCATCGCTCCAACTTCCGTCCATGCGCGTTCACTGCCCGCAGGCCGCCGCGCGCGCAAGCCCGGTGCGCTTGCTGGCGCCAAACGCGATCTTGCGCCGCGCGCCTTGCTCTGCGAGAGGTAGCGCCCTTACCCCGGAGAGGACGATTTTGCATGATCAGGAAATCCATCATCGCGGCAGCCGCGCTGGCGCTGGGCGCATGCGGCGGCATCAAGGATAAAAGCGCGCTCGACATCCCCGAAGTGGCCGCCGGCGATATTTCCGAAGCCACCATGAAGGACGTCACCCGCATCCTTTCGTCCGACGGATTCGAGGGCCGGATGCCCGGCAGCGCAGGCGAGGAGAAGACCGTCGCGCTGCTGATCGAGCGTTTCAAGGCGGCGGGGCTGGAGCCTGGAAACAAGGGATCGTGGGTGCAGGACGTGCCGCTGGTCGAGATCACCGGCAAGGATTACGCCCCGCTTTCGATCACCGGCGGCAAGACCAGGCTCGACTTTGCCCATGGCAAGGACTGGGTGGGCGCGACCTACCGCGAAGATGCCACGACCGCGATCGAAGGCAGCGAACTGGTGTTCGTTGGCTATGGCATCAACGCGCCCGAAAAAGCCTGGAACGATTACGAGGGCGTCGACGTCAAGGGCAAGACGGTGATCGTGCTGGTCAACGATCCCGATTACAAGGCCAAGGGGCTGGAAGGCCCGTTCAATGGCCGCGCGATGACCTATTACGGGCGCTGGACCTACAAGTACGAAGAGGCGGCAAGGCAGGGCGCAGCCGCCGTCCTGATCGTCCACGATACCGAACCTGCCAGCTATGGCTGGAACGTGGTCCAGTCGAGCTGGAGCGGCCCGCAGGCCTATGCCCAGCGCGGGCCCGATGCGCCGCCGCTTACGCAAATGAACGGCTGGGTGCAGAAGGAGGTGGCGCGCGCGATCCTTGGCGCAGCGGGGCAGGACCTCGACTCGCTCAGCGCAGCAGCCGCGAAGAAGGGGTTCAAGCCGGTCGCGCTGGGCCTCAAGGCGGCGACCAGCTTCGGCAACGATATCCGCAAGTTCGCATCGAAGAACGTGATCGGCGTGTTGCCCGGCAGCGAAGCGCCTGACGAATATGTCCTCCACACTGCGCATTGGGACCATCTGGGCCGCTGCACCCCCGCACCCGATGGCGACGACATCTGCAACGGCGCGGTCGATAATGCCACCGGCACGGCGGCACTGGTTGCTCTCGCCGAAGCGCATGCCAAGGCCGGGCCGACACGGCGCAGCATGGTGTTCCTGGCGGTGACGGGTGAGGAATCAGGGCTGCTGGGTGCGGACTACTATGCTGCCAATCCAGTGTTCCCGCTGGCGCAGACCGTGGGCGGGGTCAACATGGACGCGTTTCTGATCGCCGGGCCCGCGAAAGACGTGACCGTGGTCGGTCCGGGCAAGTCGCAGCTCGACAAGTTCCTTGAGGCGGCCCTGGGTGCGGACGGGCGGGTGATGACGCCCGATCCCAGCCCCGAGGCAGGCTATTACTACCGGTCCGACCATTTCGCCTTCGCCAAACGCGGGGTGCCGATGCTCTATGTCGAAGGCGGCGAAGATCTGCTCGAGGGTGGCCGGGAAGCCGGTGCGGCGGCGGCCGAGGAGTATCGCGCCAACCGCTATCACGGCCCCAAGGACGAATTCAGCGAGGATTGGGACTGGTCGGGCGTGATGGCCGACTTGCAGCTCTATTACCGCCTTGGCCGGATGCTGGCCGACAGCAAGAGCTGGCCTAACTGGAATGATGGCGATGAATTCCGCGCCACCCGCGATGCGGATTGCGGGGCGTCGAAAGCCGGGTGCTGATCAGTCAGCCTGAAAGGCGAGCCCAAGTCGTTCGGCTTGGGCTGCCAACCTCTTGTCACGGGTCCAGAGACTGACCCCTGAGTCGTGGGCTGCCAGCAGCAACTGCGCATCGACATAGCCAATCCCACTCGCATAGAGGTGGCGCTCAGTCACAAATGCTATCAGATTTGCCAAGCCAGCAGTTGCAAGCTTGGGCAAGAGGGCAAGGTCTGCCAGCAGCGCCGATCGGTTCGGGACCGACCCCAGCGCGAGCTCAGCAACCACGAGTTCGTGCATGGCCAGATCCCGCGAAGCTAGCGCTTCAGCAAGTTTGCGATCCGCCCTGCGAAAATGATCGATCCAGATCGAAGTGTCGGCCAAGATCATCAGTCAAACCTTCGCCGGGGCGGGGCCTCTGCATCTGGCATGGTGCCGCCGAGTGCAATGAGCCGTCGGCCTGCTTCCCGCCGAAGCAATTCGGTCACCGCCTCGCGAAGCAACTCGTCGCGATTGGTAATTCCGGTAAGCACCTCGGCACGCTCGATCAGTTGATTGAGCGATGACGGGCCTGAAAGATTCGAAGTGCCGCCCGCCAAGGATTGTGCCCCATGCCGACCATGCCTACGAACAAATCTTACTCGTCTTGAGTGAATATCCACATCGCAAGTTTCCCAGCCTGCCTCGCGCCATGCCTGAGCCTGACTGTGATTGCCCTTCTTCTGATTGGCCCACCATGGTCTGTGTTCATAAGCGCTGCCTGGCAGGGGACTATTGAGAATGGCTTCGATTTCGGCGAAGTTTGCACTCCAACTGTCCTTGTCCAGGCTCCTGAGATGACGTGTCAATGGTTCATATTTGCCCATAATATCATCCTTTCCGTAAAACTAGTTATTATATGAGATGTTTAGTGTCAAGAAACTATTTCATGCCGCCCGAATGGGCGCCGCAGCGCTGGCTGTGGATCGGATTTCCGCATCTGGAGGAGGAATGGCCGGGGTATCTCGCGCCCGCGCAGGAGGAGATTGCCGCCTTCGCCAATGCCGTGGCCGATAGCGGGCAGGAGGTGCGCCTGCTGGTGCGCGACGAAACCAACGAGGCGAGGGCGCGTTCGCTCGTTTCGGCCGGGGTCACGCTCGAGCGCCGCCGGTATGGCGACATCTGGCTGCGCGACACCGGCCCGCTGGTGCGCGGCGATGGCTCGGCGCTGCGCTGCCGCTTCAACGGTTGGGGCGGCAAGTACGAGATGCCGGGTGACGATACGATCGGGGCCGAGCTGGCACACGATGCGGCGCTGCCGATAATCGCATCCGATTGGATCCTCGAAGGCGGGGCGATCGACGGCGATGGCACCGGAACGGTTCTGACCACCGAGCAATGCCTGCTCAATCCCAACCGCAACCCCGATCTGACGCGCGGCGAGATCGAGGCACGGCTGGCGCGCGATCTGGGGTTTACCCGCGTGGTCTGGCTGGGCCAAGGCCTCGTCAACGACCACACCGATGGCCATGTTGACAATCTCGCGCGGTTCGTTGCCCCGGGCGAGGTGGCCTTGCCGCGCGCGACCGGCGCAGACGATCCCAACGCCGCGATTTATGCCGATGCCAAGGTGCGTATCCGCGACGCCGGGCTCATATGCCACGAAATTCCTTCGCCGGGGCGGATCGAGCGAGATGGCAGGGTCGAACCGGCGAGCTATGCCAATTTCGCCGTGACAAGCCATCTGGTGGTGGTGCCGACCTTCGGCTCACCGCATGACGCGGACGGGGTCGCCGCAATCGCCGCGCTGTTCCCCGACCGCGAAACCATCGGCCTGCCCGCTGGTGCAGTGCTCGCGGGCGGAGGCGGCTTTCATTGTGCCAGCCAGCAGATGCCCTGCCTTTAACCTTTCGCTAGCAAATTGGGCGGAGAATGGCGTCATGGCCCAGGCTATTGCCCTTTACCGCGAACAGACCGGCACCCCGCAGGAATTGCTGCGCGGCGCTCTGGTGCTGCTGTGCGCGCTGGCGCTGATTGCCGCGGGGCCTGCCTTCCCGTTCTAACCGATCAGCGCAAATCGGGCGGAGTGGCCGCTTCGGCCAGCATCGCGATCGCATCTGCGACCGACATCACCTTCTGGTGCTGTTCGCCGAGCGTGCGAACCGCAACCGTGCCCTCGTCGGCCTCGCGCTTGCCGACCACCAGCATATGCGGGACCTTGGCCAGCGAGTGCTCGCGCACCTTGTAGTTGATCTTCTCGTTGCGCAGGTCGCCCGCGGCGCGGATGCCCGCGGCCTCCAGCTTCGCCACCGTTTCCCTTGCGTAATCGTCGGCATCCGAAACGATCGTCGCCACCACTGCCTGCACCGGGGCGAGCCAGACCGGCAGGCGACCGGCGAAATGCTCGATCAGGATGCCGATGAAGCGCTCGTAGCTGCCGAAGATCGCGCGATGCAGCATGACCGGGCGGTGGCGCTCGCCATCCTCGCCGATGTAGTTCGCATCGAGCCGCTCGGGCAGCACACGGTCCGACTGGATCGTGCCGACCTGCCAGGTGCGGCCGATGGCGTCGGTCAGATGCCATTCGAGCTTGGGTGCATAGAAAGCGCCTTCGCCGGGCAGTTCCTCCCAGCCATATTCCGCCGTCGCCATGCCCGCTTCGACCACCGCTCGGCGCAGCTCGTCCTCGGCCTTGTCCCAATCCTCGTCCGAGCCGTAACGCTGGTCAGGGCGCAGCGCGAGCTTGATCTGGTAGGTGAAGCCGAAGTCCTTGTAGATCCGGTCGGCCAGCTGGCAGAAGCGCTGGACCTCCTCCACGATCTGGTCCTCGGTGCAGAAGATATGCGCATCGTCCTGCGTGAACTGGCGCACGCGCATCAGCCCGTGTAGCGCGCCGTGCGGCTCATTGCGATGGCAACAACCGTTCTCGTAGATGCGCAGCGGCAGGTCGCGATAGCTGGTGATGCCCTGCTTGAAGATCAGCACGTGCGCCGGGCAGTTCATCGGCTTGATCGCCATCCAGTTCACGGCATCGGAAACCAGCGGGCCCTCGTCCTCGGTATTGGGCACCTCGTCGGGCACGACGAACATGTTCTCGCGGTACTTGCCCCAGTGGCCCGACTTCTCCCACTGGCGCGCATCCATCACCTGCGGGGTCTTGACCTCGCGGTACCCCGCACCGTCGATCGCGCGGCGCATATAGGATTCGAGCGCGCGCCAGATCAGGTAGCCGTGCGGATGCCAGAACACGCTGCCATGTGCCTCTTCCTGCAAGTGGAACAGGTCCATCTCGCGGCCCAGCTTGCGGTGGTCGCGCCTGGCCGCTTCCTCCAGACGCGTCAGATGCGCATCGAGCTGCTTCTTGTTCAGCCAGCCGGTGCCATAGATGCGCGTGAGCTGCGCGTTGTTCTGGTCGCCGCGCCAGTATGCCCCGGCGACGCGCATCAGCTTGAAGGCAGCGGGATCGAGCTTGCCGGTGCTGGGCAGGTGCGGCCCGCGGCACATATCGAGCCAGTCGTCTCCCGACCAATAGACCGAAAGCTCCTCGCTCCCATCGTCATTGGCGGGCAGTTCGGCGGCCCATTCGGCCTTGAACGTCTCGCCTTCGGCGGTCCATTTATCGATCAGGGTCGCGCGGCTCCATACCTCGCGCCGCAGCGGCTTGTCGGCACGGATTATCCGTCGCATTTCCTCCTCGATCGTGGGAAGATCGTCCATGCTGAACGGCTCGCGGCCCTCGGGTGCCTTGACGTCATAGTAAAAGCCATCGTCGGTCGCCGGGCCGAAGGTGATCTGCGTGCCGGGCCACAGCGCCTGCACCGCTTCGGCCAGGACATGGGCGTAGTCATGGCGAGCAAGTTCGAGCGCATCGGCCTCGTCGCGCGCGGTGACCAGCGCCAGCTGCGCATCGCCATCGAAGGGGCGATTGAGATCGCGCAGTTCTCCGTCCACGCGCGCAGCCAGTGCCGCCTTGGCGAGTCCCGGCCCTATCGCCGCCGCGATATCCGCGGGCGTGCTGCCGCGTTCGACTTCGCGCACCGAACCATCGGGCAGGCTGATTTTGAGCAGTTCCGTCATCGGTTTCTCTTACATTCTGAATTGTCACGCCCATGGCACAGCCAATCGCGGGCTTGAAGTGCGATGTGCAGAATACTTGCCGATTTCGGGAGGACACCGCGCCACCCGAACCCGGGGGCGGCGGTTGGCAGCGGTGCTTAAGCCACGACCAACCGCCCCCGGAGCGCCGGGGTGGTGGTAGTCGTGGTGGTCAGCAGCTTGGCCATGGCAAGGGATATAGTCGCGCATGGTTGCAATGTCATTACCGGATCATGGACAAGCACGCGTTCCATAGTGTCAATGGTGCTTGACATAGAGTGCGAATCATGACAAGGGTGCTTTCCATAAACGAAAGGACACTTGACCTATGCTGATAAAATCGCACCCAGAGCATCGCCGTTACACTGTTGCGGTCGTCTTGCTGATGGTGGGCTATGCTGGGGCGCTGGTCGGCGTGAACATGTACTTCGAGAATGACTCGCCATCCGGCGCAAGCGCCTATGCCGCCGCCACACTTCCAGCCTTGCCGATCATTGGCGTCTTTTTCGTGTTGGCGCGACTGCTGGTCACTCTGAAGGATGAGTACCAGCGTTATCTGTTGGCGCGGCAGATGCTGATTGCGACGGGCTTCATGCTTTCGGTGGCGACCGTCTGGGGATTTGTCGAGAGTTTCGGCCTGCTTCCACATGTTCCGGCATTTTATGCGGCCATCCTGTGGTTCGGCGGACTTGGGCTTGGAGCCTGCCTCAACAAGCTGCTCGAACGCGGAAACGACGCATGAAGAACCGCCTCAAGGTGCTGCGCGCGATGCAGGGCTGGAGCCAGCAGGACTTGGCCGAACGGCTCGGCGTCAGCCGCCAGAGCGTCAACGCGATCGAGACCGGGCGATACGATCCCTCGCTCCCGCTCGCCTTTCGCATCGCCGATGTGTTCGAACTTGCGATCGAGGAAATCTTCGAGCGCGATTGACCATTGCTACTCCCAACAAGGAAAAAATGATGAAGAACCCGATTGCCGCCATTGGCATGGCCTTGCTGTCGTTCCTTCTATCCGCCACGGGCGCGCCGTCGCCGATGGCCAGAGAAGCGGCCGAAACCCACCGCTTCAACGTTGAAACCATGGGCAGCGGCCCCGATGTGGTGCTGATTCCTGGCCTCAATTCCACGCGCGAAGTCTGGCGCCCGACTGCCGAAGCGCTCGCCGCCGGGCACACGGTCCATCTGGTCCAGCTGGCCGGGTTCGGCTCGCCTGCGGACGCAAATGCAGACGGCCCGATCCTCGACCCGGTGATTGACGAGCTTGCTGCATACCTGACGGCGAGCGGCATCGAATCGCCAGCGATCATCGGACATTCGCTGGGTGGTTTCGCCGCCATGCGGCTGGCGTTGCGGCATCCCGATACGGTCGGGCAGATCATCGTCGTCGATTCGCTGCCTTTCTTCAGCGTGCTGTTCGATCCCGCCGCCACGGCTGAAAGCGCCGCGCCACAGGCCGCGCAGATCAAGGCCATGACGCTGGCCATGGGGCACCAGGCGGAACCTGCCGATTGTGACCAGGTAAGCCCGGTGTTCGCCCGCATGTCGAACACGCGCGAAGGCCGTTGCCTGATCGCGCATTGGGCGGCTGAGGCCGACCCTGCCGTTTCAGCTCAGCTCGTTTTCGAGCTGATGACGACCGACCTCAGGCAGGCGATCGGCGCGCTCGCGGTTCCGACAACCGTGCTCTATGCGCGCGATCCGTCCATGGGGCCCACGGGAACGATCGACGCGTTGTGGCAGGCGAATTATGCGGCGGCGACAAACGCGGCACTGGTCCCGATCGACGGCAGCCTGCATTTTACCATGCTCGACAATTTCGACGCGACGCTGGCCGCGATCGAGCGTGCCCTCGCAGCCAACTAGACCCTAAACCTGCAAGGCGTTCGAACCGACCGCGCTGGTGATCCGCCTGACGCCGGCCAGCGCGGTTGAACGCGCGCGAACCGATTCGACAAAGCGGTATTCGGCGCTCGCCATGGCCTTGGTCAGTTCGACCAGTGCATAGCCGCGTTGCGCCGTGTCAGCGTATTTCAGGCCCGGGTTGTGTCGCACCAGCGAGCCTGCAAGATCGGCGGGAGCGATCGATCCGAGATAGGTTTCGAGCCCCGGCGAGCTGACCGATTGCACGCCGAATTCGACGCCGGCTCGCGCGCCTGCATGGTCGAGCTCGAACGCCCAGCCGTTGTGCGAATCCCCGGCCAGCACCAGCAGGTTGGCATCCGCATCGAGCGCGGAGGCAAGTAGCCGCTCGCGCGCCGCCGGATAGCCGTCCCACGCGTCCATATTGGCCGGAAGCCCCGCCTTGCTGGCCATGGCTGCCGCCGCAATCCGTGCCCTGGCGTAATCGGGCACCTTGCTGCCCAGTGCGTCCATCAGATCGGGCGGGGTGGCCAGCTGCCCCATCACCACCTGCTGCACCAGTACCTGCCAAACCTTGCCATCGGCCCGCGAACGCTTGAGCCCGGCGCCCAGCCATCCCTCTTGCGCCGCGCCCAGCAGCTGGCGCTGCGGATCGGCCCATGCCCCGTTGCGGAAGGCGGCGAGCGCGGCCATGATCTCCTCGGGCGATTTCTTGCCCGCCATGACCTTGCCCAGATTGAAGGGCTGCTCGCGCCCCTCGATCCGCGTGTCGAGCCGAAACAAGGTGGCAAGATCGCCCACCTCGTAAGCGGCATAGGTGTCGCCGGAAACTGGCAGCCATTCCTGCCGAGCGCGCCGGGCGGCAGCCTTGCGCACTTCCCACTCGCCCTCGGTGCCGTTCTGATGGTTCTCTGCCCCGCCCTGCCACGCGTCATTGGCAAATTCGTGATCGTCCCAGATGCAGATCATGGGCAGCAGCTGGTGTATCCGCCTGAGATCGGGATCGCTGCGATAGGTGCCATAGCGCAGGCGATAATCGGCCAGCGCGACGATCTCGGAATCGGGCCACAGCATGCGCTGCGGGTGCGCCTCGCCCGCCGAGGGATAAGTGCCGCGGCCATATTCATAGATGTAATCGCCCAGATGCAGCGCCAGATCTGCGTCATTTGCCTCAGCTACATGGGCATAGGCGTTGAAATGGCCGAAGCCGTAGTTTGAGCAGGAAAACACTGCCAGCCTGAACTTGTCGATCTTTCCATCCGGCAAGGTGCGCGTGCGCCCCACGTCAGACTTCGAGCCGTCCGGTGCGATGAACTGGTAGTAATACCATCGGCCCGGCTCCAGCCCCTGGACAAGCGCCTTGGCGCAGTAGTCGCTGCTGAAGCTCGCGATGGCCTCGCCGCTCGCGACCGGGCGCGCGAGATCGGCGTCCTGTGCAATCACCCATTCGAGCTTGGTCGACTCACCCCGCCCAACATAGCGCGTCCACAGCAGCACGCTGGCATGCGAGGGTTCGCCGCTCGCCACCCCGTGCGTAAAACCGCTGCCAAACCCGCGCGCAGCCAGCGGCGCGGCGGCCAGCACGGCAGAAGTGGCGGCGACCGAGAACAGGCGGCGCCGGGTGATCGATAGCGCGGGGGGTAGAGCGACCATTGACGATTGATTCCTCGGATTTGTTTGCCGATTAACCTGCGCCAGTGTCCGCATGATGACAAGCTGCTTGTGAGGCGCATTGGCATGCCCCTTGCCATTGGGCGGTGCGCATGGTCATGATCGGCGGCATGGTACCCGTCCAGTTCCACACCATGCCCGACGGGTCCAGGATCGCCTTTCGCCATGCGGCAGGACGCGGACCGCTGATAGTGTTTCTGCCCGGCTACATGAGCGACATGGAGGGCAGCAAGGCCACAGCGGTTTACGCGCGTGCCGTGGCGGCGGGGCGCGCCTGCCTGTTACTCGATTATTCGGGCTGCGGCCAAAGCCTTGGGAAGGACAGAGGCGGCGATTTTGCCGATGGCACGCTGACGCGCTGGCGCGAGGAAGTGCTGGCGCTGATCGACCACGCGACCAGCGGCCCGGTCGTGCTCGTCGGCTCATCGATGGGCGGGTGGCTGGCGCTGCTGGCGGGGGTCGCGCTGGGCAGGCGGCTGGCGGGCCTTGTGGGAATTGCCGCCGCACCTGATTTTTCCGACTGGGGTTATTCCGGCGAGCAGAGGGCGCGGCTCGCTGCGGGCGAAAGCGTGTTCGAGGGCAATCCCTATGGGCCCGAGCCGACCCCCACCCATGCGCGCTTCTGGCTGGACGCGCAGCGCCACCTGCTGCTCGAAGGCGAGATCGCGATCGATTGCCCGGTCAGGCTGGTCCACGGCCAGCGCGACCGCGAAGTGCCGTGGGAGATATCTCTGCGCCTCGCTGAGCGGCTGCGTTCGGACGATGTACAGGTAACGCTGGTCAAGACCGGCGAACACCGCCTGTCGCGAGATGGTGACATCGCGCTCATCCTGCGGCAGGTGTGGAGTCTGCTCGAACCGGAAGCCTGAACCATGATGCCACTTGCCACCGCGCTTGCCCTGTTGCTCCAGGTTGGCCCCGACCCCACTGCCGGAGCTATTCCCGACTACTCGGCGGAAATCCAGGACCGCCCCCCGCGCGAAGCGCAGGCAATCGAACCGCCAGCCAGCTGGCTTTCGGATTGTTTCGAACTGATCGACAGCGATCCCGCGCGCGCGCATGTCCTGGCGCAAATGCGGCGCGATGGCACCACCGACGAGGAACGCATCCTCGCCAACCACTGCCTGGGCCTTGCGGCAACCAAGCTTGAGCGCTGGGACGAGGCCCTTGCCGCGTTCCTCGCCGCGCGCGACGAGGTGCCGCAAGGCGATCCGCGCATGCGGGCGCGGCTTGGGGCGATGGCGGCCAACGCCTTGCTCGCCACCGGCGATACAAGGGGGGCGCTGACGCTGCTCGACGAAGCGATAGCCGATGCCCGCACAGGGTCCGCTGGCGACATTGCCGCATTGGCGCAGATCGACCGCGCCCGAATACTGGTAACGCTGAACGATTCGGCGGCAGCCGAAGCCGCGCTCGCCGAAGCGCGCAGGCTGCGCCCCGACGATGGCGAGGCGCGGCTGCTTTCAGCCACCTTGCTGCGCCGCCTTGGCCGTCTGGACGAGGCGCGCGAGCAGATCGAACTTGCCGCCCGCGTTGCCCCGGATGACCCGCAGGTGGGGCTGGAGGCCGGAGTGATCGCGGCACTTGGCGGGCGCGACGAAGCGGCGCGGGCAAGCTGGCAATCGGTGATCAAGCTCGCGCCCGAAAGTCCCGAAGCCGAGAGCGCGCGCGCCTATCTTCGGCAACTCGGTCCGGCATCGGAGGCGCCGTGAGGCGATGACAGTGCCCAGCCGGGATCGCGATCGAAAGCGGGCTGGCCCTAGAGGAAATGCAGGCTTGCGGGCGCGGCGCGGCAGGCCTATCGGCGAATTATTGCTATAGCTTGGCATAATATAATTGCCAGACACAGGTGGAGCGGCTCCGTGGCGTCCAGAACCGTCGTCAACAATCCCAAGTCACAGTCGGCAGACAACGCGAAAACAGCTGTAGGCAGCGATGCCATGCTCAAGCGCCTTGAACGCCACATGCGCGAATCGATCCTGCCGGGCGAAGCGCCGCTTGCGGGCCAAGCCAGCACTGACGCCGCGAACTTTCTGCTGAACACGGCGCGGCGGCGCGAGGCGGGCCGTTCGGCTCTGGCGCTGATTTCGGTGAGTGAGGAGCGCCGCTTCCTGCGGATCGCGATCGTCAACGACGACATGCCATTTCTCGTCGATTCTATCGCCGCCACGATCGCGGCACAGGGGATCGCGATCGACCGGCTGGTCCACCCTGTGATCTTCGTGAGCCGCAACGCCGACGGTGAACTGACCCGGCTGGGAAGCGCAGCCGACAAGGGCCGCGAATCGATGATCTACATCGAAACCGAACGTGTCGATGCCCGCCAGCGGCGCGCGCTGGAAACGGCGTTGCGCACGGCCCTGGGCGACGTTCGTGTGGCGGTGGCCGACTGGCCGGCATTGCAGGCGCGCATGATCGAGGATTCGGGGCGCCTGTCCTCGCCGGAAAATGCGCTGCTGCTGCGCTGGCTCAACGACGGCATGCTGACTCAGCTCGGGCACCTGAACCGCAAGCGCGAAGGCGGGCAGTCCGACCTTCTGGGGGTCTGCCGCAAGAGCGCGCGGCAACTGCTGGCCGATGCCTCGTTCGACCGGGCGTTCGCCTGGTTCGACAAGGAGGCGGGGCGCGACCTGCTGATCGTCAAGTCCAACCTCATTGCCAATGTCCATCGCCGGGTTCCGCTCGACCTGTTCATCGTGCCGATCCGCACCCGCGGCAAGGTTACCGCGCTGTCGGTTCACGCCGGGGTATGGACCAGCGCCGCGC